>CAMLOU010000102.1 GCA_946481735.1 uncultured Cellvibrio sp. | reverse complement strand
GTAAGGCAAACGGAAAAAACCAGCAACTATAAGCAAGTTCAACCGTAAGCAAGCAATGTGAAACAACAAGAAAGCAGCAGTAAATATTTTATATATAAAAAATCAATAATAAACGCAAGTTATCAGTGCGTTCCACACAGTTCACATCGACGTAAACCACGGCCAGTGTTCGATATTTTCGAATAGCTGCTGTGAGTTTTATTTTTCTTTGCTGCCTGTCAGCCAGGTACATCACGCCTGCCCTGCTGTCGCCTGACGACCGCGCGGCGCCGTGTTATCGCTGACTCGCACCGGAGAACCCTCAACATTGAACAGATTCAAACGCCAACCTGATTCATCAGGGCGGGGTTCGTCTGCCATGGAGCGACCAACAGGCCGCGCAGCCTGAAAAAAGACAACAGGGAAGACACAAGCACGCGATGAGGTCCCGCAGCTCTAGGGTATTGCGTGTGAACACACAAAAAGAGCATGAGCCATAACTTCTTAAATCATAAATAAGATAGGAGCTAACAAATGTTAACGGCAAATCCAAAGGGCTTAAGCCTGGCAGTGGCCGCGCTCAGCATTGGTATCGCTGCAGCGGGTTACGGCAACTCTGCCGAGGCCGCCGTGTGTAGCCATGTCATTAGTAACGAATGGAACAGTGGTTACACTGCCGCCATTCGCATTACCAATGATGGCAGCACCGCGATCAATGGCTGGAATGTGAGCTGGCAATATAATGCCAACCGCGTGACCAGTTCCTGGAACGCAAACCTCAGCGGCAGCAATCCTTACACGGCGACCAACCTCGGATGGAACGGCACAATTCAGCCCGGCCAGACCGTCGAGTTCGGCTTCCAGGTCAATAAAAATGGCGGCAGCGCTGAGAACCCTACCGTTAACGGTGCGGTTTGTGGCAGCAACGGCAACCAATCATCCGCTGCGAGCAGCACAGTGAGCTCCGTAGCCTCTTCAGTGGCCTCCAGTTCAAGCCCCAACAATAATACGGGCGGGCAATGTAACTGGTACGGCACCTTGTATCCCCTGTGTACCACCACGCAAAGTGGCTGGGGCTGGGAACAAAACCGTAGCTGTATCTCCCTCAGCACCTGTAGCAGCCAGCCGGCGCCTTATGGTCCTGTAGGTAACAGTTCCAGCGCACCTTCAAGCGTAGCCTCCAGCGCCCCGTCAAGCGTTGCATCAAGCGCACCATCGAGTGTTGCCTCCAGTGCACCGTCAAGCGTTGCGTCCAGCGCACCCTCAAGTGTTGCATCAAGCATCGCGTCGAGCGTTGCCTCCAGCGTGGCCAGTTCTGTCTCGTCCAGTACGCCCACCAGCGGTCGCTGGCGTGTAGATTCAACCGGTAAGATCACCAAGAACGGCACCATTTTCCCTGTACAGTGTGGCGCCTGGTTCGGTCTTGAAGGTCAACACGAGCCAACCGATGCTGAAAACAATCCTGGCGGCGCGCCGATGGAATTGTACGTAGGCAACATGTGGTGGGCGGATACCGGTCGTGATATGCAACAAACCATGACCGAAATCAAAAACGTGGGTATCAACGTGTTGCGTATCCCTATCGCACCGCAAACCCTCGACCCGACTGATCCGCAAGGTATCGGCGACATCCGTGCCGGCGGCGTGTTGAAAAACCATGAATCTGTGCGTCAAACCAACTCACGTCAGGCTCTGGAAGATTTCATCAAGCTGGCTGATCAGAACGATCTGGAAGTCATCATCGACATCCACTCCTGCTCCAACTACGTAGGCTGGCGTGCAGGCCGTCTGGATGCGAATCCACCTTACGTCGACGCAACCCGCGAGGGCTATGACTTCACCCGTGAAGAGTACTCCTGTGGCGGTGGTGCACCGAATGATGATCCATACAACGAGCAACTCTGGCTGGAAGACCTGCGTACCATTGCAGGATTTGAGCAGTCTCTCGGTGTAGACAACATCCTCGGTATCGACATCTTCAACGAACCATGGGATTACACCTGGGACGAATGGGCTACCCTCGCTGAAAGCGCTTACCAGGCAATCAACGAAGTTAACCAGAACGTGCTGATCGTTGTTGAGGGTGTAGGTTCTGTGAAGTCTGACGGCACTGAAGTTGCCCACGGCAGCATGGACTACAACCCCAACTGGGGTGAGAACTTCTTCGGCTTCGCTGAGCGTCCGCTCAATATTCCGAAAGAGCGTCTGGTTATTTCTCCGCACACCTACGGCCCATCTGTATTCGTTCAACGTCATTTCATGACTGGCGAATGTGCTGAGTTGGAAGGTGATGAAGCGGGCCGCGCCGATTGCCAGATCACCCTCGACCCAACCAAACTCGAAGCTGGCTGGCAAGAGCACTTCGGTTACCTGCGTGACCAGGGTTATGCCCTGATCATCGGTGAGTTCGGTGGCAACATGGATTGGCCGCGAAACACTCGCGCTGCCGAGCAGGAAATGTGGAGCCACATCACCACCAATGTTGACCAACAATGGCAAAACGCTTTTGTTGATTACATGATCGAGAAAGATATCGAAGCCTGCTACTGGTCTATCAACCCGGAATCTGCTGACACCGGCGGTTTGTATGAGCATTCATACGTACCCGATGTTAATGAATCCGGTTGGGGTACCTGGTTGAACTTCGATAGTAGAAAAACCAGCTTGTTACAACGCTTGTGGAACGGTAACTAATCGTTTTGGCGGGATCGTTTAACCGATCCCGCTACACAAGTTGAAAATTAAGCCAAGCCTTTCGGGGTTTGGCTTTTTCTTTTCTCAGCCGTCGTGCAAAACTCAACGACAAGCGAAGCATCAGCTGCAAAAGTAAATATTACAAACCTTTGTAAATTTATGATTGCTGATGTTGTTAAATGCGCAATAACACCCTTCCTGTTGCTGTCATCTCTGCTCCTGCTCCTATCACCACTCAAGATCCTATAGCTTCTTTGACGAGTTAAATGCCGGATGAATAAATTGGCATGGATATGGCTGTAGGGAATAAGCCTTTTGGTTTTATGTAATTGCATGGTTAAAGCTAAAGAGCAATAAGCGCAACGGTAAATCAACAAAGGGAGTTCAAGGGTAAACGCCGTGATGTCGTTTGCGTGGCAAAAACCATAGACATCGGAATCCTGATGAATACCTGGAAAATTGCTGATGTTCTGTGTCTACGATTGATCTCCCTGTGTTGAGGATTACCAATGAAACATTCAATGACAAAACGTATTCTTGTGGCTGGTGGTGGCGGTTTTCTGGGCATTAATTTGTGCAAAAACCTGCTGGAAGAAGGCCATGACGTTATTTGCCTGGATAATTTTTCGAGTGGTAGCAAATCCAATCTTGAGCTTGTTTCTTCCTTCAGAAACTTCACTTTGCTGGAACAGGATGTCACCGATCCTATCAATGAGAATGTGGATGAAATCTACAATATGGCCTGCGTTGCCTCACCGGTGCAATATCAGGCTGACCCTTTGCAAACTATTCGTACCAGCACCGAAGGGATCAACAATTTACTCAAGCTGGCCGTCGCCAAAAAAGCGCGGATTTTCCAATCATCCACCAGCGAGATCTACGGCAACCCCCATGTGCACCCGCAGCAAGAAGATTATTTCGGCAACGTGAACCCCATCGGCCCGCGCGCCTGTTACGACGAAGGTAAACGTTGCGCTGAAACCTTGTGCATGGACTACCACCGCATGTTCAACGTTGATGTGAAGATTGCACGCATCTTCAATACCTATGGCCCTTACATGCAACCGAATGATGGCCGGGTAGTGTCCAACTTTATTGTGCAAGCCTTGATGAATCAGCCGATCACGATTTACGGCGACGGCAGCCAGACACGCTCGTTTTGCTATGTCGATGACATGATTGCCGGCATAAAGGCGTTGATGAAGACACCGAAAACGGTTGTAGGGCCGGTGAATCTCGGTAACCCCGGCGAATTCACTGTGCTGGAACTGGCGTCCAAGGTGATTGAGATGACTGACTCATCATCGCGGATTCAATTCTATCCCCTGCCGCAGGATGACCCTATCAAACGTCGGCCGGATATTACGCGTGCTAATCGCCTGCTCAACTGGCAACCGCGCATCAAACTGGAACAAGGTTTGGCCGAGACCATTCATTATTTTGAGAAATTACTGAACAACAACGCGTTGATTGCGGCCACCCACTCTGCCACCGCGCAAATCAGTGTGGCAAATCCTCGTATCAATATGGAGCGTTGAGATGAAAGAAAGAATTCTGATTACCGGTGGCGCCGGTTTTGTGGGGTCACACCTTGCGGACCAGTTGCTGAAAGAAGGATACGCCGTAAGGGTTTTGGATAACCTGACACAACAAGTACACGGCGACCAGGAATGGCCGGACTATCTGAGTCAATATGTCGAGCGCGTTGAAGGCGATGTGCGCGATCCGGCAAAGGTCGAAGAAGCCTTACGGGATGTGAGTGCCGTGTATCACTTTGCCGCTGCTGTAGGCGTTGGCCAAAGCATGTATCAAATCAATCATTACACGGATGTCAATAATCGCGGCACGGCGGTATTACTCGAAGCACTGAGCAAGCGGCCGGTAAAAAAACTGGTGGTTGCCTCAAGCATGAGTTTATACGGTGAAGGTTTATATCGCGATACCAGCGGCAATATTTATTCGCCGCCGGAACGTTCGGTAAAAGCATTTGCTGAGAGGCAATGGGATGTATTTTATGGCGGCGAAGCGCTGCAACCTGTCGCCACACCGGAAACCAAACTGCCCTCGCCGTCTTCTGTTTATGCCTTGTCAAAATACGACCAGGAGCGGCTATGCCTGATTGTCGGCTCCGCCTATAACATTCCCGTTACAGCTCTACGTTTCTTTAATATTTATGGGCCGCGCCAGGCACTCTCCAATCCTTACACTGGCGTGCTGGCGATTTTTTCGTCGCGCTTTCTCAACGACAAGCCGCCGATTATTTTTGAAGATGGCAAACAGCGCCGTGACTTCGTGAGTGTGCATGACATCACCCAGGCGTGCGTGCTGGCACTGGAAAACAGTAATGCGGATGGTGAAGTCTTTAATATCGGCAGTGGTGAAAATTACAGTATTGCGGATATCGCCACCAAGGTTGGCCAGGTGTTGGATAAGGCTCACATCGCGCCGGAGATTACCGGTGAATATCGGGTTGGCGATATTCGTCACTGTTTTGCCAACATCGATAAAGCGCGCAACCTGCTCGGCTATCAACCGCGTGTTTCGCTGGAAGATGGCCTGGAAGAACTGTCGCAGTGGCTCCAGGGTAAAGCGTCCTTTGATCGCGTTGACACCATGCGCAATGAATTATTCAGCAGAGGATTGAGCTTATGAGCATCAATTACCGAAAAACTGCCCAGCAGCGATTAGGTGTGATCGAATGGCTTCGTCCCGGCGAATACCAACGTGCAGAAGATATGCTGCAAGACTTGCAAGCGTTGGATATTCCGCGGTTGCGGACCGGATTATCCTGGGCGGACTGGCACACACCGGAAGGTCAGAAATGGTTTGACTGGTTTGTGCCCAAGGTGGCTAAAACAGCCGAGTTATTACCCTGCTTTACCTACACACCACCCTCCCTGGGAATTGAAGCAAAAACCTCGTCGCCGCCGCGCAATCCGAAAGCCTACGCTGATTTTCTGGATGTCATGATCAGCCGGTACGGACGTTATTTTGAGTGGGTGGAATTATGGAATGAACCCAATAATCTGAACGATTGGGATTGGCGGCTGGACTCGGACTGGAGCATCTTCACCGACATGATCGGTATGGCCGCTCATTGGGCCAGACAGCGCGGCAAAAAAACTGTATTGGCCGGCATGTGTCCGACCGATCCTAATTGGCTGGACATGATGTGCTCACGCGGCGTCATCGGCCTGATGGATGCGGTAGGCATGCACGGGTTTCCCGGCACCTGGGAATTTGATTCCCATGACTGGGGCAACAAAGTCAGCCAGATTCGCACGCTCCTGGACAAGCATCACTTATCGCCGGAAATCTGGTTAACCGAAGTGGGCTACTCCACCTGGCGCCACGATGAAATTATCCAGGTGAAAAAATTTATGGAGGTGCTGGATGCACCGGTGGAACGCGTGTACTGGTATTCCGGCTACGACCTCCACCCGCACGAATGCCATCAGGATGGCTTCCATGAAGACGAGCGCCATTATCATTTTGGTTTAAAAGCCGCCGACGGTACGCCCAAGTTACTTTACCGCGTGTGGGCCGAATCCGGTTTGCAAGGTTTGCGGCATTTAGCCGAAACCGTATTTCACAGTGGTGCAGGATTATCCCGGGAACCCTCCACAGTCCTCGGCGAAAAAGGGCTTACCATCGTGCCACCCAGCTCGCGCAAAAAGCCCAACTTGATTACCGGCGGTGCCGGTTTTATCGGCACCAATTTGGCCGCGCGTTTATTGGAGCAAGGTGAGTCTGTGCTGATTTTTGACAACCTCGGTCGCGCGGGTGTCGAGCGCAACCTGGAGTGGTTGTGTGATACCTACGGCAGCGATGTGCAACTGGAAATTGCGGACATTCGCGATGCTCATCTGGTACGCGATGCGGTCCACCAGTCATCACGGATATTTCATTTTGCCGCCCAGGTTGCAGTGACCACCAGCATTGATGCACCGCAAAAAGATTTCGATATCAATGTGCGCGGCACCTTAAATATCCTGGAATCCATGCGGCAAATGGACACCCCGCCTTCACTGTTATTTACATCGACCAACAAAGTGTACGGCGCGCTGGACAATGTTGAATTGACACGCACCAACGACCGTTATATTCCCGCCGACCCCAAATTTTCCCAAGGCATTAGCGAACAACAACCGCTCGACTTCCACAGCCCCTACGGTTGCTCGAAGGGCGCAGCGGACCAGTATGTGCTGGATTACGCGCGCACCTATGGTATCCCTGCGGCAGTGTTCCGTATGAGTTGCATCTACGGACCACATCAATTTGGTACAGAGGATCAGGGCTGGGTCGCGCATTTTTTAATCCAGGCCATGAAAGATTTACCGCTGACACTGTATGGTGATGGCCGCCAGGTGCGCGATATTTTATTTGTGGACGATCTGGTTAACGCGATGCTCCTGGCACAGGACAATATGACGCGCGTGTCAGGCAAAGCCTTTAACATAGGCGGCGGTGTAGAGAACAGCACCAGCTTGCTGGAAATTCTTGCACGAATTGACGCACTGACCGGACGCTCCTGCCCTTATGCATTTTCCGGTTGGCGTTTGGGCGACCAAAAATATTATGTCACGGATACGCGTTTGTTCCGCGAACTGACCGGCTGGAAACCCAAGGTTGATATCAATACTGGCCTTGAGCAACTCTATCAATGGGTCTCCGCTTACCTCCTTAATCAACACACGGAATTTAATCATTCCACTGCGTCTCCCTCTTCTAATGGTTTTACACCTTCTAGTGCTTTAAAACCCCCTGGCGCTTTAAAAAAAGGAGCGATGAGTCATGCCTATATCCGGTAATCTCGCTGTTACAGATGACTACCAGACTGTGCCTGCCCGTCACACCATTGCCGTGTTATCAGCGGCAAAACAATTTGTGGTCCAGCAGCAACCGACGCCGCAATGCGGACCGAACGACATCATGATTCGCCTGGAAGGCTGCGGCGTGTGCGCGTCCAATCTCCCCGTATGGGAAGGTCGTCCCTGGTTTGAATATCCCCTGCCCGCCGGCGCACCAGGACATGAAGGCTGGGGCCGCGTGATTGCAGTGGGCGATCAGGTGGAAACGTTTTCCGTCGATCAGCGTGTTGCGTGTCTTGGTGATCACGCCTTTGCTGAAATCATGTGTGTGCCTGCCGAAGACGCCGTGCGCTTACCTGAAGAACTCGACGATATTCCTTTTCCCGGTGAAGCCATCGGCTGTGCAATGAATATTTTTAAGCGCGCCGATGTGCGCCCCGACCAAACCGTCGCCATCATCGGCGCCGGATTTTTAGGCTTATTGCTGGTGCAACTAAGTATCGCTGCCGGCGCACGGGTTATCGCGATTTCACGCCGAGCGGAAGTCCGCCAACTGGCTGAGCAATTGGGTGCCGAAATCAGTTTTGATACCGAAGACTGGTGGGGCAATGCGCAAAAGGTGATCGAATATACCCAGGGTCGCGGCTGTGATCGGGTCATGGAAGTTACCGGTATGCAGTTCGCTCTGGACATGGCCACCGAGATGATCGGCGAATATGGCAAGCTGGTTATCGGCGGTTATCACCAGGATGGTTTACGCCAGGTCAACATGCAGAAATGGAATTGGCGTGCCATCGATGTCATCAATGCCCATGAGCGTGACCGTCACCGGTATATCCAGGGAATTCGTGAAGGCATCAGTGCCACCATCAGCGGACGTATCAGCCCGCAAACATTATTAACCCATCGTTTCAGTCTCGAACAATTAAACGACGCTTATCAAATGATGTGCGATCGTCCTGACGGTTTTATTAAAGGTTGGATTGAACTATGAACACTGCCACAGCACATATCTTCGATACCTACGTTGTACCTGCCACACCACGTTTAGGATTTATCGGCACAGGCTGGATCGGTCGGATGCGAATGGAAGCTCTACTCAACGAACACATCGCGGACTGTTGTACCGTGTATGACCCGTCACTGGACGCTGCCACCGAAGCCGCCGCATTGCAGCGCGGTATCCGGATCAGCAAAAGCCTTACGGACATTCTTTCACAGGATCTGGACGGCGTCGTGATTGCAACGCCCAGCGCATTCCATGCCGATCATTGCATTGCTGCCTTGCGTACCGGCAAAGCGGTCTTTTGCCAAAAACCCCTGGCGCGCACCTGTGAAGAAACCCAACGCGTGGTGGAAGCGGCGCGCGCCGCCAATAAGCTATTGGGTGTTGATTTTTCTTATCGTCACCTAGCGGGCGTGGATACATTGAAGCAAAAAATATTTGCCGGCGAACTGGGTGAAATTTATGCGGCGGACCTGGTTTTTCATAACGCTTACGGCCCCGACAAGTCATGGTTTTACGACGTAAATTCTGCCGGCGGCGGTTGTGTAATGGACCTGGGTATTCACCTGGTAGATCTCGCGATGTACCTCTTGGGTAATCGCCCTGTCAAGCAGGTATCGAGCAATTTATTTCACAAAGGCAAGTCCCTGTTACCGCCCTTCAGTGTGGTAGAAGATTACGCAACCGCTGAATTTATGCATGGCCGCACGCGCACGCGTTTGACCTGCTCATGGAATTTGCACGCCGGGCGCGACGCTGTGATTGAAGCGAGTTTTTACGGTACCCATGGCGGCGCCTCGATTACTAACGTCAATGGTTCTTTCTACGATTTTGAAGTACATCAGTTCACCGGCACCACGCGCGAAAAACTCGCTGGCTATCCCGACGCCTGGGGCGGTCGCGCGCTGATTGATTGGGTAAAAAACCTCAGCCAAAGCAGTGCGTTTGATCCGGATGTCGAGCAAGCCATCCAGGTAGCGGACGTCATTGACCGGATTTACTGCCGATGAAAATATTGATGACCACAGACACACTCGGCGGCGTCTGGAGCTATTGCATGTCGCTATGCGCGGCCTTGAAACCTCACGGCGTTCACGTGGTGCTGGCCACCATGGGCCGGGCTTTATCACTGGAACAGCGCAAGCAAGTAGATCAACTGGACAATGTCGATGTGCATGAAAGCACCTGGCGTTTGTGCTGGATGGAAGAACCCTGGCACGACGTCGCCCGTGCCGGTGACTGGTTGTTGTCCCTCGCGCGTCGCTACCGGCCGGATATCATTCATTTAAATGATCTCGGCCACGGAGATCTGGCCTGGCCGGCACCGGTGGTGATGCTCGGCCATTCCTGCGTGTTGTCCTGGTGGGATGCGGTAAAAAAACAATCTGCACCTCAGGCGTGGCACGAGTACCGGGAGCGCGTCAGTGCGAGCCTGAAAAACGCCGATTTAATTGTTGCGCCCACACACGCCATGTCCAAAGCGCTCGCGCATCATTACGGGCCCTTTAACCGGCTTTATCCCGCGCCCAGTGTTATCTACAACGGCAGCAATTTTCCCGTACTGGCGGACTCGCCCACGGAAAAATTCAATCAGGCCGAACCCTTGATCTTTGCAGCAGGCCGCCTATGGGATGAAGCAAAAAATATTGCTGCACTATCGAGCATAGCGGCAGATGTGCCGTGGCCTGTGTATGTCGCCGGCGAGGTTGATCAACCCAATGGCAAAGGCAAGGCGCCCGACAATCTTCATTGCCTGGGATTTTTGCACAACACAGAGATGGCGCGCTGGCTCGCGCGCGCGTCGATTTATGTTGCGCCCGCGCGCTACGAACCCTTCGGTTTAGCGATTCTGGAAGCTGCCCGCGCCGGCTGCGCATTGGTGCTTGGCGACATCGAGAGTTTGCGTGAAGTGTGGGGCGAAGCCGCCGAGTATGTCGACCCTGACAATCCTGCCGAATTACGTCGGGTGGTTAATCAGTTGATCGATGATCCGCAGCGCCGTCAGCAATTGAGCGCGCTGGCCTGGGACACAGCGCAATCCTATTTTGCCGAACAAATGGCCAACGATTATATGAAAGCCTACGAGGCTTTAGTAAATCCCGCTGTCTTCACCCGTCCCCGTTCCGTTGCATCTTTATCAGGAATGCACATATGAAATTCAGTTTGTTTTACCACTCATTAGTTTCCGACTGGAATCACGGTAACGCCCATTTTTTGCGCGGTATTGTGAGCGAATTACTTGAGCGCGGCCACCAGGTCCAGGTGTATGAACCTGCCAATGGCTGGAGTAAACAGCAGTTAATTGATACGCACGGTCTGGAACCCATCAAGGCGTTTCACCAGGCGTATCCGCAACTGCAAATGCGCGGTCAATTTTATGACCAACACACACTGGATCTTGAACAGATCGCTGAAGATTCCGATGTCATCATTGTGCATGAATGGAATGAACCCTGGTTGGTCAACGGCCTGGGCGAATTGCGTAACCGGATTCAATACGGCAGCAATCGCGGCCAGCCCTTCACCCTGCTGTTTCATGATACGCACCACCGCGCGGTGAGTGATCCGGAATGGATCAAACGCTTTAACCTGGAATGTTACGACGGCATCCTTGCCTTCGGCGACATCCTCACCAACGTCTACCGCGCCCACGGCTGGAGTGATACGGTCTGGACCTGGCACGAAGCAGCAGACATTCGGGTATTTTATCCGCGCGAGCCTTCAGCGGATTTTCCCCGTGGCGATCTTGTGTGGATCGGCAACTGGGGGGACGATGAACGGACCCGCGAATTGGAAACCTTTTTGTTTGAGCCGATTCGCAACCTGGAATTAAACGCTCATATTTACGGCGTGCGTTATCCGCAACTGGTGCTCGATCAACTGGAAGCAGACGGCATCCACCACTGCGGCTGGTTACCTAATTTCCGTGCGCCGCAGGTCTTTGCCAATCACGCTGTCACCGTGCATGTGCCACGCCGTTATTACGCGGAAACCTTGCCCGGTATCCCCACCATCAGACCCTTTGAAGCCATGGCCTGCGGCATTCCCTTGATCTCCGCGCCCTGGCAGGACAGTGAAAATCTGTTTACACCGGGCGAGGATTTCCTGGTTGCGCGCAATACCGAACAGATGGAAAAACATTTACGCACCATCCTCAATGATCGGGATTTTGCCCAGCATCTGGCCAATCAGGCTCGCAGCACCATTTTATCGCGCCACACCTGCGGTCATCGCGTTGACCAGTTGTTAAATCTGATCGGCGATGCAGGAATAGGCATGCGCGTGACCTACCCCCAAAGTAACACGCAGGTACAACACATCGGGAGATAAGTCATGTATCAACAGCGTTTAAAGATTGCGTTTTTTGGTTCCAGCCTGGTGTCGTCCTATTGGAACGGCGCAGCAACCTATTATCGCGGCATCATCAAGGCCTTGGCCGCACGCGGTCACGAGATCACGTTTTACGAACCCGATGCGTTCGAACGGCAACAACATCGCGATATCGACGATCCGGAATGGGCTGAAGTCGTGGTTTACCAGGCGGATGAAGCCAGCGCAAAAAAAGCACTGGAATCTGCGCAGAATGTGGATGTGATCGTTAAAGCCAGCGGTGTGGGCGTATTGGACGAGTGGCTTGAACGGGAAGTTATTGCGCACTACAAAGACACACCCAACATGATAAAAATTTTCTGGGATGTGGACGCACCCGCGACCCTGGAACGTATTCATAACAACCCGCAAGATCCTTTCCGTGAGCAGATACCCCACTACGATTTTATTCTCACCTACGGTGGTGGCCAGCCAGTCATTGATGCGTACCATGAATTGGGTGCGCAACATTGCCAACCGATTTACAACGCCCTGGACCCGGATATTCATCACCCGGTGCCCGCAGATGACACTTTTTCAGCGACGCTGAGTTTTCTCGGTAACCGTTTGCCAGATCGGGAAGCGCGCGTACAGGAATTTTTCTTCAATGCTGTATCAGCCCTGCCTGACAAAAAATTTATTCTGGGCGGCAGCGGTTGGGAAAGTTATTCACCCCAGTTTCCCAATTTACATTACCTGGGGCATGTTTATACCCGGGACCACAATCAATTTAATTGCAGTGCGCTGGCCGTGCTCAATATCAATCGCGACAGCATGGCGCGCAATGGTTTTTCTCCGCCAACGCGCGTGTTCGAAGCCGCCGGTGCCGGTGCGTGTTTGATCATGGATTATTGGGAAGGCGTTGAACAGTTCCTCGAACCTGACAAAGAAGTCCTGGTGGCGCGCAATGGCGATGATGTGATTAAACACCTGCGTCACCTCACGCCGGAAAAAGCCAAACGAATCGGTGCCGCAGCCCGCGAGCGTATGCTGGCTGAACACACCTACCGCCATCGGGCAAGCGAATTTGAAGCCTTGATGAACGCCGATTACCCATCCGCCGCCATTGCATAGGACACCTTATCAGGACACATCATATGAAAGCACTCAATATTGTTATCTTCGGTTTATCGATTACATCCTCCTGGGGCAATGGCCACGCAACCACCTACCGCAGCCTGATAAAAGCGCTCGCGCAGCGCGGACACAAGGTTACCTTTTTTGAAAAAGATGTACCCTGGTACCGGCAGCATCGCGATTTACCCAATCCGTCATTCTGCGAAACCATTTTGTACCACTCCATCGTAGAGATTGAAGATTATCGCCTTACACTGGCCAAAGCGGACCTGATAATCCTGGGCTCCTATGTGGCGGACGCCGAGGTGCTGGCCAATCGCGTTCGCGCGTTATCATCCGGTTGCCTCGCGTTTTACGATATCGACACGCCGGTTACCCTCGCTAAATTACAACGGGGCGATTATGAATACCTGACGCCGGCGATGATTCCATTATTTGACTTGTATTTGTCTTTCAGTGGTGGGCCGGTACTGAAAATTCTGGAAGAGCGATGGGGCGCGCAACGTGCAAGGGCGCTTCACTGTTCGGTTGATCCGGATTTGTATTACCCTGCGACGGACGAGCAACCCGGCTACGATTACGCCCTCGGCTACCTCGGTACCTACAGTGAAGATCGCCAGCCAACGCTGAACAAATTTTTACTGGAGACCGCCATCACCGAGCGCGAGATGGCATTCTGTGTTGCTGGAGCCCAATACCCGTTAACGATTTATTGGCCTGATAACGTGACCTATATCGAACACATTCCACCGCATCAGCACCGCCTGTTTTACCAGAGCCAAAGATTCACCCTGAACATCACCCGCAAAGACATGATAGAAGCCGGCCACTCACCCAGCGTGAGATTATTTGAAGCTGCCGCTTGCGGCACGCCAATTATTACGGATGAATGGTCGGGCCTGGAAAATTACTTTACGCCGGGCAAGGAGATTTTGGTCGCACGGACGTGTCGGGATGTACTGGATTACCTGCAAATGCCCGCTGTTGAACGCACGGCTGTTGCACGGCGCGCACAACAAAAAGTCTTGCGCTTTCACACCGCCGCCCACCGCGCCGCAGAACTTGAACATTACTGGGAAGAAACCTTTACACCACTACTGGCGCAAGCGCTTTAACCTTCCCGCTGCTAACCCGGAGGAAAAATCCTATGCCCGAAGCTGCTATTGCCGCTCAAGTCAAAGCGTTGCAACCCTGGTTTCATAATTTGCATCTACCCGATGGTACGCAAACGGCGCCGAATCATTTCCTGGGCGATTTCCCGCGCTATAAATGGCAGGAAATTGCAACCTCGTTGCCGGATGATCTGCAGGGAATCAACGCCCTGGATATTGGTTGCAACGCTGGCTATTACAGCTTTGAATTAGCCAAACGCGGTGCCCGGGTCACCGCCATCGACATTGATGAGCATTATTTGCAGCAGGCCTCATGGGCAGCGGACACCCTGGGTTACCGTGAGCAAATTACATTTCGCCAGAGCACGGTTTATGACCTGATCCACGATAACCAACAGTATGATCTGGTGTGGTTTATGGGCGTGCTGTATCACCTGCGCCACCCGTTATTAGCACTGGACATTATTCGTCAACGCTGCAAAGGCAAGATGGTTTTTCAAACCATGACCATGCCCGGCGAAGAGGTTTTTCCCGCGGAACAAAATTACACCCTGCCCCAGCGGGAAGTCATGACCCACCCCGGCTGGCCAAAGATGGCGTTTATCGAACACCGTATCGAAGATGACCCAACCAATTGGTGGGCGCCCAATCACGCTGCCATTGAAGCCATGTTACGCGCCGCGGGGTTTGGCAATATCAAAAAGCTGGGACACGAGATATATCTCTGTGAAGCCATAGGCGAACCCTCCTCTTTCGCCCAAGCCGAACTCACCGCCTTCACCCACACCCGTAGGTCGGATTAGCGCAGCGTAATCCGACAATGCCCTAACAAAATACGCAGAACGCGAATCAGCGCAGTGTAATCCGATTAGTTATCGTCATAACTGCTGCCTATCGTCGGATTACGCTTTGCTAATCCGACCTACAGTAATCCGACCTACGTAAAAAAAATAGGCGAGACATCCTGAAGACAATGGACCGGTTTTTGCTGTAATCAGAATAACAAAAAACTTGGGATTAAATCGTTGCAACCCATGCCAAATACTGTAAGAGCGAAAATAACATTGCAAGGTTTACAACGTTCAATATGCAATGCCCTTTCTTATGGAGTCACCTATGAACAGCGTCTTTATTGATCCCCGCACTAAATACCCTACACCCAATTTTCCGGCCGGGTCACAATCCATTCCCGGCACTGAACAGGAGATGGACCCACCGGCAGATCACGGTGAACAAAGTTACCAAGGCAATAAAAAACTGAACGGGGCTGTTGCCATTATTTCCGGCGGCGACAGTGGCATAGGTCGCGCTATTGCGGTGGCCTATGCACGCGAAGGTGCTCATGTGGTGTTTACCTATCTGGAAGAAGAAAAAGACGCACGGGAAACCGAACAACTGGTGCGGGAATGCGGTGTAGAGGTGATGTCGATCAAGATGAACCAATCGGATCGCGCAGCGTGTGAACGGGTGGTGGATGATTGCCTTGAACGCTTCGGGCGTCTGGATATTTTAGTCAACAATGCCGCGTTCCAAAAAACCTATTCTTCTATCGAAGATATTCCGGACGACGATATTGATTACACCTTTCGCACCAATATTGAATCCTTCTTTTTCTTCTCGCGCTATGCGCTGAAATTTATGTCTCCCGGTGGATCAATCATCAATACCACTTCGATCCAGGCATTTTCTCCCAGCGCGCAACTCGCGCCTTATGCAGCAACTAAAGCGGCAATTGCCAACTTTACGCTGTCGTTGGCAGAGGAAGCAATTAAGAAAGGCATCCGCGTTAACGCCGTAGCACCGGGGCCGGTGTGGACCCCCTTGATTCCCTCCACCATGCCGGAAGAAAAAGTCAAAACCTTCGGTTCCAATACGCTGTTTGAGCGCCCGGCCCAGCCGGCGGAATTGGCTCCGATCTATGTATTTCTTGCATCAGAAGATGCAAGTTATATCACCGGAGAAATTTACGGCGTAACCGGTGGGCGGCGTCAGCTTTAATTGATCAACATGATAATAAATCAGGAGAATGTAAATGGCTGCTCATTATCAAAATTATCTTGATGATACTGACAACTATAAATCACAACGTATGCAACGCATGTACCGGAAAAAATTTTCCGCCAATGCGGACCCTGCATCACCCCGACATCACCACAAATACTCGCGCTATGAAAAGTGGTCGCGCTACGACCTGGATCAGAAGGCCATGGAGTTCGGCATTGAAAATGCGGGCAAGATGAGCAAACAGGATTTGATTGACGCCCTGTCAGAATACTGATGTTGGCCAAGCGGTAGATCTGGC
>CAMLOU010000101.1 GCA_946481735.1 uncultured Cellvibrio sp. | reverse complement strand
GGGCTCGAAGAAGCAGGGCTTGATGAAACGGCGCTAGATAAAGACGAAGCACTGGATACTGAGTCGGTGGACGATGACGAGGTATCGCCCGGCGATGAGCTGCCACCGCCACACGCAACCAATGCCGATATACACACTGCACCGATCAAACGGGTAACTGTTGAATACATGTTAATTCCTGTTATAAAAAGCGATAGTCGATTAAGCTATACGCAGTGTTTCAAATTCCGGTTCCTGTTGCTATGAACTGATCAACACAACACCCAAGGAATTTTTATATACCGCTGGCGTCAATAAACCGATAGCCTTAACGCCTGTGATGTTCATCATTGCCGCCAATAAAACCGACAATTATTGATAAGAGGTTTGCACAATGAAGCTGCTTGCATCGTCACGAATGTCCGTCCTTGTCAGTGCCCTAATTTTTTCCTGTGCCGCCGCCGCTGAAACGCCGAGCCAACCCGCCACCAGCGAACAAGCCACCGCCAAAAGCCAGGCAGCCGTCAGCGAGCAAGTCTCGATTACGGAATGGACAGTACCCTGGGAAAAATCGCTTCCGCGTGATCCCTGGGTGGGCTCGCAGGGCACCATCTGGTTCGTCGGCCAAAACAGTGACTATGTCGCCACACTCGATCCCACGAATGGCGAGTTCAAACAATACCCGCTGGATGACAATGCCGGGCCGCATACGGTTATCGCGGATAAACGCGGCGCTTGGTATGCCGGTAATCGCTCGCAGCATATCGGCCTGGTGAATCCCGAGACCGGTGCGATTGAAAAATTTATGCTCCCCGGCGAAGGCCCGCGCGATGTTCACACCATGGACTTTGCCCGCAACGGTGACATCTGGTTTACGGTGCAGGGAGGCAATCAAATTGGTGTGCTAAAAGCTGCGAGCAAGCACATTAAACTGTTCGATGTTCCCACCAAAAATGCCCGTCCTTACGGCTTGCTGGTAGACAAGGATGACAAGCCCTGGGTTACGCTTTTTGGCACCAATAAACTTGCCACCATTGAAGACAACAAAGTGGTGGAGATCACCCTGCCCCGCGCGGAAAATCGTCCCCGTCGCCTGGCTATCACACCCGATGGCATGGTGTGGTATGTAGATTATGCAGAGGGTCACCTCGGACGTTACAACTCCAACACCGGCGCGATTGATGAATGGCGCACACCGGCGCAGGAAAAATCCCGGCCTTACGCGGTGGCGGCCGATAAACAGGGGCGTGTCTGGTTTTTTGAAACCGGCGTGCACCCCAATCGCCTGGTGAGTTTTGATCCGGCCAGCAATAAATTTAGTGTACCGGTTGAGCTTGAAAGCGGTGGCGGCACCGTGCGTCACATGGTGTACGATGAAAAAGAAAATGCGCTCTGGTTTGGCACCGACACCAATACCATTGGCCGCGCACAACTGCCCTGAGGCATTGCCGTCAGCGATTTTTTCGGCAACGGAAACAGGCTATGTCCACCGCTCTGAAACACAAGCTTTACATCATCATCTTTGGCACCGACACACCGGCAGGCAAGTTCTTTGATGTGGTATTGATTTATACCATCCTGCTCAGTGTGTTGGTGTTAGTGCTGGATTCCATCGAGTCTGTTGCAACGCAATTTGGCAGCTTGCTGCTGGCCGCCGAGTGGTTCTTTACGATTGTGTTTACCATCGAGTATGGCCTGCGCATTTACTGCTCGCCGGGCCGCTGGCAATACATTCGCAGTTTTTATGGTATCTGCGATCTGATCTCCATACTGCCGACTTACCTCACCATCTTTTTTCCGGGCGCGAATTATCTTTTAGTGGTTAGGTTATTGCGGGTGCTGCGCATATTCCGTGTGTTGAAGCTCGTGCGCTATATGTCTGAAGCGAACCTGTTGATCAATGCCATGCTGCATGCACGCCGCAAGATTTTTGTCTTCTTTGTTGCTGTGCTTATCCTCTCCATTATCTTCGGCTCAATCATGTACCTGGTCGAAGGGCCGAGCAATGGCTTCACCAGCATTCCCAAGAGTATTTACTGGACTATCGTCACCATCACCACCGTCGGCTATGGCGATATCACACCGCAATCGGCATTGGGCCAGATTGTCGCTGCTGCGGTTATGCTGACGGGTTACTCGATCATTGCGATTCCTACCGGCATCCTCACTGCCGAGCTGGCACAGGAGATGGCGCGCGAGCGGAGCGCTATCTCCTGTAGTGAATGCCGCACCTCAGGTCATGATAATGACGCGAGCTACTGCAAAGCTTGCGGAAAAAAGCTGAACAGGCCGTAACAAAAAGCGTAACGCTATGAGCGCTACGTCCGCCTATAATATTTACAATAAAATGTAATTTTTTATCAGTCGCAGGTCAGATAAGACATCTAACACTTCATAAACTCTATTTTAGAAGACACTTTGTTGCAATCAGGTGTCATTCGTACTCTGGCATGAGCAATGCAATATCCATATTGATTACATTGTTTGTTATTTTTTGCCTGAGGAGATACACGATGAAAAAGCTACCCCTGATATTTGCAAGCGTTTTACTGACATCATCCGCTTTGGTTACCGCACAAACGGGTACACGCGATACCAGCAATCAAACCGGCACTGGAACTTACTCCACATCCAGTTCCGAGTCATCCATGGATCATGGAAACCGTACCGACGGTACTTCTACCGGGCGCGATCGGGACGGCACCACCGGAACAGAAAATCGTGGAACAACCGGGTCCGGCACAGGTAACACAGGCTCCGGTACTGGAGTACGCTCAGGTACCGGCAGCGGCACAGGTGCGGATACTGATCGTGGCACGGATACTGAGCGCGGGACAGGTACAACGCGCTAAAGCGGATTTAAAAGGGACTCACAGAGTCCCTTTTGTTTATCTGCTAAAGATTTTATTTCTTGTCTAATCTTCCATCTGATTCATTTCACACCTTTCACTTTACCTTCGCGACACAATCCTGCCTGTCAGTTATTCAGCTATACTCGAACCCGGAAAAGCTGAACCCATATTAAATAAAACTACTGAGCGGAGATTGTTTGGCTATGACAATGAGCCTGGGCGTATTTATTGTTGTGGTGCTTATTTTTGCTATCCAGGGTTTACGCAAAGGCTTCTTTGGCGCCCTGGGCGGAATTCTCAGTTTGGTTGCCGGTTACGCGGCGGCGATCTATGGCCTTAAACCCCTGGCCAAACTGCTCAAGGATATGACCGGGCTCGACGGCTTACTCCTGTATTTTTCCGCCGGATTAATCGCCTTCATTATCGCAAGCCTGGTGGTGGGTATTGTGTTCAGCTTTCTGGAGCGCGCCATCTCTGCCACTGCCGGTTTATCCGGCATGTCGCGACTGGGCGGTATGCTGGTGGGCACCGGCGTCGGCTGCATCCTGGGTTTGCTGGTGGTGTACGGCATCAGTATTTATCAGGAACTACAACACCCTGATAAATTTGATAATGATACTCTCCTCGCGCAAAAAACCCGTGGCCTGATGAGTCACGCTACCGCCAGTATTCTGGAACACACCTATCCGGAAGCAAAGCCTTTGGCCGTTGCCTTTGTGGAAGATCCGGTGGAGATGGGCGAACACCTCAATCAGGTGCTCAGCAACGATGCCTTCAAACAGTTATTGCAAGACCCGCAATTTCAATCACAACTTGAACAGGGCAACATCCCGGCACTCTTGCAAAACCCGGACTTCCAACAACTCGCCCGGGACGAACACCTGCAACAGCTGTTGCAACACAGCGACATTGTCCATACCGAAAATGCTGATGAAGTCCTGGCCATGCATATGAGTAATGTCTGGCAAAAAGTGCAACGCAAAAAAAATGATGAACGGGTGCAAGCCATCCTGAACGATCCAGCCCTGCAACACAAACTCCAGAACAATGACCGCATGGCATTGTTGCGCGACCCACAATTACTGGAACTGATGGAACTCCTGTTTACTGAGGAGTCTACTGGCAAAGAGTGAGGTTCCGCTAAACCATCGGGTAAACCTGTGATAGAAAAACACCCATTCCCGTATTTTTTACCGCTGTTCACGCAGCGCCTAATCGTCGGCAGTTTTCCCTGCTTTAATGGTCGGGATTACGGCGAATGGTTTTACAGCGGCAGCGGACGCAATGAATTCTGGCGGTTACTGAGCGATGTGTTTAAGATGCCGGCACAGACATTAAACGAGAGAAAAATATTGTGCGAACACCACGGCATCGCGCTCACCGACATTGCGTATTGCATTGAACGAAAAGCCAATAATTGTGCGGATGCTAATCTGCGTATCCTTGAGGTCAACCACACCGGTATAACTACCTGCCTGGCGGCGCAACCCCGCATTATTTATTTCACCAGCCGCTTTGTTGAACGGCATTTTTTAAAACATTATCCGCAACCCCACTGTGAAACCCGCGTGCTGCTATCTCCCTCGCCCGCCGCCAACCGGCACTTGGCAAGCCTGGTGGAATATAAACAATTGCGTGCAGCCCAACGTATAAATTCACCCTACGAGTATCGGCGCCTTAAATATCGCCAGGCGCTGCTGGATGATCCGCACAACGCTTGATTCCCCACTTTCTCAGGCGTGTTAAAACTGAACTAATGTCGCGCACGGCAAACCAAGCTATTGCAGGATACCCACCGCTACGCCACTATACCCGGCAGTTTTTTATGATTTTCATCCTGCCATTCACGGGAGTGTTATGACCACGGCAAAAAAATTGATTTCCCTCTTGTTGCTCAGCCACATGTATAACGCGGCAGCAGCCCCAACAACCACAGCAGAAAACACGCTGTCCCCCGAAGCATTTGCCCAGTGCTTAACACGCCTTGGTGAACGCGCAAAAGCAGAAGGAATTTCAGACGCCACGATCAAGCAGGGTTTACTCAAGGCAAACTTCAATACGCGCGTCATTGAGCTGGACAGACAGCAACCGGAATTTACCACCACCTTTGCGGACTATCTGAATCGTCGCGTTACCGACCAGCGCGTTAGCCAAGGCCGGGAGTTATTGGCCAAGCACCGCGCCTTGTTGTCCCGTGTGACGCGGGACTATGGTGTGCCCGCACACTACCTGGTCGCCTTCTGGGGATTGGAAACCAATTACGGCAGTTTCTTCGGCAAGATGTCGGTGGTGGATTCATTGAGCACACTTGCGTGCGACGAACGCCGCAGCGATTATTTTGCCGGCGAACTTATGGCCGCCTTGCGCATCCTGGACGAAGGCGCAATAGCACCGGAAAGAATGGAAGGCTCGTGGGCCGGTGCCATGGGCCACACCCAATTTATGCCCTCTGCCTTTTTACGTTACGCAGTTGATTACGATGGCGATAACAAGCGCGACCTGTGGAACAGCACACCGGATGCCATGGCCTCGGCAGCCAAATTTTTACAAAGTCTCGGGTGGCAGCAAGCGGATCGCTGGGGCCGGGAAGTGAAACTTCCCGTCGAATTTCCTTACCTCGAAGCTGGACTCAATCAGCGCAAGTCACTGGCTGAATGGCAAAAGCTGGGCGTCCGCCAGACAAATGGTTCTGCGTTGCCCAAGGTGGATATGCAAGCCTCGCTGTTGGTACCGGCGGGACATCGCGGGCCGGCTTTTCTGGTTTACGATAATTTCCATGTCATCATGCGCTGGAACCGCTCAGAGTATTACGCCTTGGCGGTGGGTTATCTCGCGGACCGCATCGCCGGTACTGGCAAATTGATGCAACCGCCACCGGAAGATGCACCGCGGTTAAATCGCGCACAAGTGATGGCCATGCAAGAACAACTCAACAAAAAAGGTTTCGATACCGGCACACCCGACGGCATCCTCGGCCCCGGCACGCGCCGCGCCGTCAGTCAGTTCCAGCATCAACAAGGCATGATCGCCGATGGTTTTGTGGATAACGGTATTCTTGGTTTGTTGGGTGTTGAGCGCTAACGATATTCGTTTCCCGGCTTCAGACATTTAAACCGATATAAAAAAACGCCGCGAGAAAAACTCTCGCGGCGTTTTTTATTGAACCGCCATCCTCACGAATGACGGTGGTATCAAACGATTAACAACCCAGGTTATTACCCGGTGTTCCGCCCAATATCTGGATGAAACTTTGATACGAGTTGATCCGGCTTTGCACTTGACCCGGGTTACCGCCATTACATTCCAGTGAACCATTGATGGTGCGAATGGTTTCGCCGAAGCCGTAACCGCCGGTGATGGATGAGTGAGCCGGACGGTAACCCGCACCGCTTTGCGTCATCCAGAACCACAGCGCCGTGCGCCAGGCCGTCGTCGGGTTTTGTGATACCTGATCAGGGTTAGCCCACAAATCCAGGCCCAACGCTTGACCAGCGGTGCAATAGTTATAGTTCCAACTCAACTGGATTGGGCCACGGCCATAGTAGCGCTTGCCGGGTGCACAAACACCACAGGGGGTTGCGCCACCAGAGCAGTATTCACCCTGGGCAATCTCGTTGATGTAAACCAAACCACCGGTTTCATGGGAGAAGTTCGCCAGGGCTGCAGCGGCTTCACGCTTTCTCACCTGGATATCGCCCGTGTTGGCAAATGCCGGGAAGGTATTAGCCGCCGCCACCAGACCACTGTAGGTATAGAACGAATTGCGATTCGGGAACATTTGATTGAATTGCGCTTCGCTCACAATGGCTGCGAAACCACTGCCACCCGTGGATGACGAGGAACTGGAATTATTACCGCCCGAACAAGAGGCGACCGGCTCCCAGAACCAGGTGCTGATAGTGGGATCGTAACCGGGGTTATCGTGCTCGGCCATGTAGTAGGAACCGTTGAAGACCACCACATTACCGGCGTAGTAATTGGTACCGGCTGACCACTGCGGGCAAGAACCGCCGTTGTTGCCGCTGGAGCTGGATGAACTGGAACTGTTGCCGCCCGGACAGGATGCAACCGGCTCCCAGAACCAGGTGCTCACGACAGGATCGTATCCCGGGTTAGCATTCTTCGCACGGTAATAAGCGTTGTTGTAGCGCACCACAACACCGACATTGTAGTAAGTGCCAGCCGTCCAGTTCGGGCAGGAGCCACCATTATTGTTGTTGCCGGAAGAAGAGCTGGATGAGCTGGACGGACCACCCGTGCTGCCACAGGCGCCGAGACTGGACCAGGCATTATTCCAGGCCCAACCGGCGCCCGGCGCGTAAGGGCCGCCCACACTGCACCAACCACCAACGGTACATTGATACGCCACACCGAGGTTTTGCACAATGCTGCCATTGCTGTAACTGGCACCATCAGAATACTGAGCCACACCGGAACAGTTATACGCATAGACGTGACCAGCAAATAGCATAGTCGCCAATAACCCTAGAGCTTTTTTTATATTCATCATCTTTTAGTCCTTCGTGTTTCCCGTCTGCGCGGGAGAAAAGTTGAATCAACTGTGAATCGCATAAACAACTCACGATTCATCATGGTCACAGCCATACGATTTATTTTTCAATCCTGTGCAGAAAGCTCCGTGCGGAATACAGCCCAACTAAAACGTACTACATGGCTGCGCGAGGGTGTGACTTGCTAATTGACCGAATACCACACAAGACACAACAAGCAGGCAAGTAACCTTACCGTCAACGACATTAAACCGGAGGACAACGTTATCAACGAAAAGCCAGCCAGGCTGACTTTTCGTTTTTCACGTGTTATCCGGTTAATTACAACTGCGCAGATAACTCCACGCATTTGTCCATGCCCAGCCTACACCGGGCTCATACGGACCACCGATGGTGCACCAGCCACCGACCGTACATTGATATTCACTGCCAGCATTGCGTACCTTCGCTCCCGTTGCATAGGTAGCGCCTTGTACAAACTGTGGCGAGGTGCAATTGCCACCGCCAGTTGAAGAACTGGATGAACTATTCACCACAGATGAACTGCTGGATGAAGAAGGACCACTGCCGCCGCAACTGCCCTGATTAATCCACACATAGTTGGAGCCCGTGCCCGCCGACGGGTTATCGCCTTGCGTCCACCATTGCGCCTGATAACGGATATTGTTCAACTTGACTTGCTGGCCACCGGTATAAATGCTGCTGGCATTCCAGGTCGGCAAGTTAGTACAGATGTTGGTGGGTGTGCTGCTGGAGCTTGAAGACACGCTGGAGTTGCTGGAGACACTGGAATTATTTCCGCCACTGAATACCACGTCAGAACAGGCATAAAACGCTTCAGGGCTGTCGGAGCGTTGCCACACACCGTAGATCACATGGCGACCGCTGCGCGCGGGAATATTGCATGTATGTGCAGGATTATTTAAAGCACCTTCCGGTGGCGTTTCACAAATCAGGCTTAAGTCACTCCAGCGTAACGGCGTGGTGGGGTTGTAGCCGTTGTTGGTAATGTAATAACGATAATAAAGCGTTTTGTGCGCGGCTGAATTATTCCAGCGAAACGTGTAACTGCCCGCCGAGATATTCGTAGCAGTCCAGTCGTTACGCGCAAGATCCTGACCTTTGAAATAGTTGGGATCACCACCGCTACACAATTGGCCATTAGGGACTTTTGCCTGGTGATTGCCGTTAGCGTCACCCTGGCGAATACCGTTCCAGTCATACAAACTGGAGGCGCCGCCCGCGGCTGAAATTGCCTGGCAACCAGCCGATTGTGGCGTTTGCGGTCCCTCCTGATAGCAGCGCCAGATTCTGCTCGCCGGCGCCGTCATGGTGCCGTGTGCTACTACAGTTTGGGTGGAGCTGAGAAACAATCCGCCGACGCAACCCGCCAACAACAGGCTTCGATTCAGCGATTGCAATAACGATGTATTTTTCATCTTACAATCTCCTGTTAATTTATCATTCGCCTCTACTTGTACAGCTACCGCATCACGTGTACCGCTACGCCTTCCACTCTGCTGGGCAACAACAGTCTACAGCAAACCTACGCCCGACGGACAACGTTGTCAATTTAACTATTTGATACACTGCTCAAAATAATAAAAAGATGTACGTCCCGTATTCTTTACAACATCAACTCCACATCGGCGAGACATCAGGAAGGCCGGCACAGTTCGCACCGAGAGATTCTGTATTCAATCCGCATGCCAGAAGCAGCAGCAAACCTTATTAAAATGCATATTTTTTCTGTTATGTCTGTTTTCAATTAAAACGCAAGGTAATTTATTTCATAAAATTATTTTTTAAATGATAGTTAATACCACAACATAAAAATGAAAATTGCGCCACAACAAACTGACAACGTTGTCGAAACGTGAGGAAAAACAGCGCATTAGCTTGGGTGTTCGGGTGATAGGTCAACGCGTAAATGGCAAAGGGAATTCAGGAACGGACAGAAATGTGCATGGCGCCCAAAACCATGACACGAAAACGATAGTGCCTGGCCACCCGCGAGGACAAGCACTGCAAATGTGCAACGCGGTGGAAAATCTGTGGCCTTGCACATAAAAGTTACATTGGTACCGGGAAATTTGGTAACAGTGCAAGATGAAGTGGTGGCAAACATCTCGCGCAACATCCGGTGCAACAACACGGGATGGCACCGACGCATTTGCTGGCGCAGGGCGTGGGGCCTTTTGCACCAGTCGCGTCAAACGACAGCGAAAGGAAGAGGGAAAAATCGGCGGGTGGAGTTGGTTAAACGCTTGGTATTACCTATCGGGTCAGGAAAAATTTCCTAGCCCGTATCATCATTGGCTTCCAGATCCGTCTCAGAAAGCGGATGCTTTGTTGCCAGTACTTTATCAATACGCATGCCATCCATATCGACGATCTCCAGGGTCCAGGGTTCCAATATGACTTTGTCCGTTGTCACCGGTACGCGGCCCAATAAATACATAAACAAGCCGTTCAGGGTTTCGTATTCACGGGCTTTTTCACCTGGCAACTCATTGAGCCCCAAGCAATCTTTTAATTCAGGCGCTGATAACAAGCCATCGAGCAACAAGGAACCATCGTCGCGTTGAATCACCATCAGGTCGTCACCATGGGGCGGACTGAATTCACCGGTTAATGCCTCCAGCAGATCCTGCAGGGTCACAATACCTTTCAGGTCTCCGTATTCATCGACCACAAAAACCATCTGGGTATTAGTCGCACGAAAGTGCTCCAGCAATGCCATGCCGGTAAAACTTTCTGCAATAAAATGACATGGCTGCGCCAGGGTTTTTATATCGATTTCCTGGCCGGAGATGGCTTGGGCAAACAGTTGTTTGGCGTTAACCACACCAATTAACTCATCCATATGCCGGTGGCACACCGGAAACCGCGAGTGGGGCGATTCCATGACGCGTTGTAAATTTTGTTCGAGTGTAAGTGCTGTATCCAGAAAGACGATGTCGGTGCGCGGCACCATCATTGACGACACCGGCCGTTCATCCAGGCGAAACACATTGCGCACCATGGTGTGTTCGCTTTGTTCAATCACGCCGGAGACAGAGCCTTCTTTGAGGATCGCATGGATGTCTTCTTCGGTGACGGCAGCGTCGCCGGTATCCTTAAAGCCGAGTATCCGCATTAACCAGTGAGTCGAGACCGACAAGAACATCACGAAGGGTCTGGTACCGGTAGCCAGAAATGACATCGGGCGTGCAATCAGGCAAGCGATACGTTCCGCGCTGATCTGGCCGATACGCTTGGGCACCAGTTCGCCCACGATGATAGAAAGGTAAGTGACTACCACCACGACCAGGAGTGTCGATGTGATGCTGCTGCTTTTAGCCTCCATACCCAGCTCCTGCAGCCAGAGGGCAAAAGGCTCAGCCAGCAAGGCTTCCCCGAAGATACCGTTCATGAGACCGATAGAGGTAATGCCGATTTGCACGGTAGAGAGGAATTGGGTGGGGTCCTCAGCCAACTTCAGAGCCGCTTTGGCTGAAGCACTGCCTTTGGCACTCAACGCGGCGAGACGGGATTTACGCGCAGTAACGATTGCAATTTCTGACATGGCAAACACGCCATTCAGCAGGATAAGACCAGCGAGAACCAGGAATTCCATAATGATGTTGTATAGCCCAAGGAGTCGGCAATCCTATCAGCAAAACCACCCCTCTTGTCAAAAATGAGACCGGGGCTCGCAATATCGAGCGTAAACCCTGCATAGCCCGTGTAGAGGACTTGCGCGCTAAATCCACAGGCTTTAGACTCAGCCAAGGTTTCCACGCCATGTGCACCTCGCAACGACTGCAACAGGCCGCCAGGCCATCCGGTTGACGGAACGACATTGAGTAGCTAAATACGCGCCCACAAACCAGTTTTGTGAAGGAAAAACACCTGTGGAGGTGAATTTCAACGGCGCCAGATAAATACAATAAAAGGCGAATCATTGTGAATAACAAACCTATCGATCTTAAAAGTGTGCTTTTCACCCTCAGCCAGCTGCAATCCACGCTGGAAGTACTCTCCCAACGGGTTCAACCAGCTACTCAGGGCGCTTACGACATGGGGACGTCATCGCGGTTGTCTGCGGAAAACTCACGGGATTATTCACCGCAGGAAAAAAAACATTCCTGAGGGATTTCTGCTGATGTGATTCATTCACATGACGACGGGATGTCAATATCAACTTGGCCCGCAAGAAACAGGCAAAGTCGATAGAGCTTGTCTATAATTCGGCGAAACTCGACGGCCCGAATTATGTTCACACTATGCGGATGATCCAGCTCCCCCTCCAGAATTTGTTACGGCCGGATGACAATCCGGCCGTTGACGGAGCGGATCATTGAAGTCCGTCGCTCTTCTTACTCCCCTGCGATCTGTACTGATATTGTCGTTATTGATGATCAGCATCATCGCCGGCGCAAGCTTCGCGCTCAATGAAAAATCCCTGGCTGAGCAAATGGGTAACCGTTACGGTGATGATGGCCGCGCGCTATTTAATGCCTGGCGCGCGCTCATTAACCAGGGCGTGAATCTGACCGAACAGGAACAACTTAATCGGGTAAATGATTTTTTCAATCGGTCTATTGCATTTCGTACTGACCTGCAACAATGGCAACAGCAGGATTATTGGGCCACTCCCCTTGAAACACTCGGTGTAGGTGCAGCTGATTGCGAGGATTACACCATCGCCAAATACATCACGCTATTAAAACTGGGCGTACCCGGTGATAAGTTACGCCTGATTTATGTGAAGGCGCAAATCGGGGGCCAGCACAGCACATTCTTTCAAGCACATATGGTGCTGGGTTTTTACCCTACTCCGCATGCTGAGCCTCTGATACTTGATAATCTGATAACAACGATTGAACCGGCCAGCAAACGCCCGGACCTGCGTCCCGTATTCAGTTTCAATGACGCAGGCCTGTGGATTGGCCGCGACCGGGAATCGCGAGCCGATCCCGGCGCACGCTTGTCGCGCTGGCGCGATGTGTTAACGCGTATGCGCACTGAGGGATTCCACCCCTGATGTCTCGCACACATTTTTTTTGGAGAGGTGTATGTCACTGATTAAACAACTATGGCTGGGAATTCTCGCCATTTTATTGCTGGCGCTGGGTGGCAGTTTTGTTATCAGTGCGCTGTCGGCTAAAACCTATCTGGAAACACAATTGCATTTAAAGAATATTGATAATGCCACTGTGTTGGCGCTATCCATGACACAGATGGAGAAAGACCCGGTCACGCTGGAGCTGCTTATCGCTGCGCAATTTGATTCAGGACACTATCAACGCATCGCCCTGATCGATCCCGACAATAACCTGATCATCGAGCGCCGCTTTAACAACACCGTTGATGGCGGCCTTGACAGTGATATTACACCGGCAGTGCCTGAGTGGTTCACACAGTTGATTTCACTCAAGGCATCACCGGGCATCGCGCAAGTACAAGATGGATGGCAACAATACGGCACGCTGATTGTTGAAAGTCATCCGGGGTTTGCCTGGCAGGCACTGTGGGATGGCACATTGGATTTACTGCAATGGTTTTTAGTCGCCGCTTTGATTAGCAGCCTGATCGGCACGGTCATCCTGAAATATATTTCTCGTCCGCTGGACCTGGTTGTGCAGCAGGCAGAAGCCATTGGCGAGCGGCGCTTTATCACCTCAGCAGAACCACGCACTGCTGAATTCCGCCGCTTGGTACGCGCCATGAACAGCCTGTCAGCCAATGTAAAGATCCTGCTGGAAAAAGAGACACGTCAACTGCAAAGCCTGCAACGGGAATCGCAACAAGACCCGCTGACCGGGCTGGCTAATCGGGCGCACTTTTTAAACCTGCTGGATAGCCAGCTAACCCGTGAAGATGCCGACAATTACGGTATTCTGGTCATCACGCGTGTAATTGGACTGGCTGCACTGAATCATCAAATAGGGCGTGCCCGCGTCGACCAATTGTTATGCGCGCTTGCCGAGTCTTTACAGGCATTCTCCCAACATTTTGCTCAAGGCTATGTGGGCCGCTTGAACGGCAGCGATTTTATTTTACTTATCCCCGGCCACCTCAATGCGGAAAAAATAGCGAATGACATTGCGCAGCAGCTAGCAGCCCTGATCAACCACTCGCAGCACACGGCTACCTTGCCGGTTGCTGCCTGCAATTACATGGCTAATGAAAGCCGTGCAGCATTGATGAATAAACTGGACGGAGCCCTGGCCCAGGCTGAATTAAAAGGCAGCCGCGCGGTAGTCACCTTGCAACAGGGAAGCGTTTCCCGTCATCCCAATGTCAATGAATGGCGCGATGCCATTGTGCAAGCGCTGGCAGCCGGACAACTGGAGTTGGCAAGTTTTCCAGTCAGACAAGCCGATGGTTCTATTGTGCATTTCGAAGCACCCATGCGCCTCCAACTTGACGGCCAACTGCAGCCGGCAGGTTACTTTGCGCATTGGGCCAGTCGTTCAGGTTTGATGCCGCGCATTGATCTGGCCGTTATTGGTATTGCATTGCGTCAACTCAAACATATGCAATTACCCTTGGCGGTCAATGTTTCTGCGGAGTCACTTTGCGATGCCGATTTTCGCGCACAACTGATTGAACTTCTGCGTGATCAAGTTGAGCAGGCCAAGGATTTGTGGATCGATTTTGCAGAGACATGTGCATTGCGACACGCGGCTGAATTTCGCGCATTCAATGCATCTTTACGCGCGCTCGGCTGCAAAGTTGGCCTGGAGCATGTCGGTGCTGAATTCAGTCACATTCGTGAACTGCAGGACCTGGGGATTGATTACATCAAAATCGATAGCGCTATCGTACGCAATATTCACGAGAACAGCGGCAACCAACACTTTTTACGCAACCTGAACAAAATCGGCCATTCATTGGGCTGTATGATGATTGCTGAAGGGGTGGTACATGAACAGGAAAAAGTTATGCTCTTTACACTAGACATAGATGCGATTACCGGACCGGGAGTGTAGACCGCATCAAAACTTAAAGTCCAAGGTTATCGCCGTCATCCAGTACATCCACCGCTTTCGTTTGGCTGCGCCAGTGCCGCCGTGAAAGCAATTTTTGTTGTGCTGCATCAGGTAGGTCGGTAAAACGAATAAGATTACGCTCGATCAACAATCCCACCAGGTCTTCCAACACCCTGGCCATATCCAGGTCAGATTTTTCCAACAGACGTTGATGATCTGAAGCAGAGCACTGCATAAACTGGTGTAACGCTTCCGCATCATCAGCGAGGAATTCATCAATGCCCTGCTCTTCCACCTTGCTGATGGCAATAATCTCTCCCGCCGGATTGCGTTTAACAAACATAGGCTATCTCCGGTACATGGTGATGATTTTATAAGGGGCCAGGTTACTTAACACCGAACTAATCGACCTGTAAATTATTAGCATTCTGCAACTGTGTAATAATCTCAGCGTTAGTACCACTCAGGCTAACGCCCTCCAAAACAATAATCTGGTCAGTCACACCTGCGTCATAACCCGCATCCGCGTAGCCGCCCGTGCTGCTGACGTGAATCCGGGTATTACTGCCGTCATTTTCGAAATGTAAGTAATCCGTTAGCGGGTTGCTTTCCTCGCCTTGCAACAAATCCGCCAAGCTCAATACATCGCCCTGGGCGAGATTAATATCGCTGATTTTATCCACGGCAGGAGCACCGGGTGTGCCCGCATCACCGAGACGCCAGGCAAACGTATCCGCACCTAATCCGCCCGATAAATAATCATTACCGGCACCGCCGATGAGGGTGTCGTTGCCATTCAGGGCGTAGATAGCATCCGCGCCCCCAGAACCAGTTATCACATTATCGGTTGATGTGCCCACAATGTTATTAAAATCGTTGGATAACACGTCAAAATTCAAGGTGCTTGTGGCACTGGCACTTTCGGTGTTATCCGTTGCGCTTGCTATCACGGTCAAGCTGAAGTTGCCTGTATAACCCGTCGGCGGAATCACCTGGATATTATCTATTCCCCAACCTGTCACATCGACTGAATCCAAACCTGATGTAGCGGTAAAAACGTTAACTCCATCAGTCAGCACAACGCCATCCGGCACAGTGGAGATGGTCACATTCATCGTCTCTCCCGGCGCACCAACCGAAGCAGAAATATTCATTAAGAAATAGGTATATTGATTTGTGTCGGCAGGATAGTAACCTCCATCCCCATTAGGCACATAGGAATCAGCTGTAATACTTTCGGAGAGATAACTCACATCGGGATAGAGATAGAAATTTTCTGTGCTTAAAGCAACAGGGGCATTCCCGTCGACAGATATACCTAAATTCAGGTTACCGGCTTCGTTGCCATTGTAAGCAACAACTTCAAACGAATAATAACCAGATACCGCAACAGGGAATTCAAGTGCTGCACCAGACCAGTTCCCCTCGCGTACCTCGTCATTGATCGGCCCCCATTGATCAAAGCCGGCGTTATAAACTATGTTGCCACCGATTTTTACCAGCAGCGTATCGTCCCGACTGCCCGTTAATTGATAACTATGACCCGCCTCCAAATAGACATAGCCGGTGTATTGATAAGCGTCATCAACGCCTACTGTAGGCAAATAAATATCCGAAACGATATTTTCGGATGTAGGTACCGCAGCTTCCACTGCGACTTCAACCAATTCAGGATTGGTCGCAGTACTGGCATCAACATTCGCAACATTGTCATAAAATCTTTGCGTGAGCCCAACACTGGCAGGCACAGGTAAAACATTATCGCCACTTAATTGAATAGCGTTTGCAGATAATATTGGCGTATCTGCAACAGGTAGTACATCAACAGTTATTGCACTCGTGGCACTACCGCCATTTCCATCCGTCACCGTAACCATAAAGCTATCACTGCCATTGTAATTAGCGTTTGGCGTGTAGGTGAAGGTGCCGGTGTCGGGATCGATATTTACGGTGCCATTGGCCGCCGCCGTAGTGATGATATAACTGAGGTTGTCACCATCGATATCGGTCGCACTGAGTTGACCCGTTACGGCAATATCTTCATTGGTTGTCAGTGCAAGATCTGATGTGACCGGCGCATCATTTTCAGAAACAACAGTTAATGATGCAGTGTTAGGCATATTGACTGCACCGTCTGAAACCTCAAAGGCAAAACCCACATCACCATTCCAATCAGCGGCGGGTGTAAAGGTCCAGG
>CAMLOU010000100.1 GCA_946481735.1 uncultured Cellvibrio sp. | reverse complement strand
CAGATTCAAGCGGGTGACGTGCTGGTGTTGCGCTACCTGGGCCCACAAGGCGGGCCGGGAATGCCGGAGATGCTTGCACCGACCTCGGCACTGGTCGGGAAAGGTTTGGGCGACAGCGTCGGCCTCTTAACTGATGGCCGTTTCTCCGGTGGTACCTGGGGCATGGTAGTGGGACATGTTGCACCAGAAGCCTTTGTCGGTGGGACTATCGCGCTGGTTCACGACGGTGATTTGATTACCATTGATGCGGACACCCTGAGCCTGCATCTGCATGTGAGCGATGAGGAACTGGCAGCGCGGCGCGCTGAATGGAAACATCCGGAACCGCGTTACACCCGAGGCGTGTTGGCGAAATTTGCCCGCCTGGCGCGTCCGGCAAATGAAGGGGCAACAACGGGTGACGGTTAGGTCCTGGGCAACTTTTTACGGAAAATTAACTCCGGTTGTTGCACAAAACTAACCGGTTAAACCCGACGCTCCATCCGGTCAATCGGGTGTTATTGTGCAACAAGGCGACACTTATACCACCTGCTTCACGCCAGAGAGATTTTTCAGACAATGCGCTTTGGCCAGCTTTAAAAAATCCTGCACAAAAGGCGCGGATAATTGTTCCTCGCGCACCGCCGCATACAAGGTCGGCCACACACCTTGCTCACCGGCAGAACGCACGCTGATCAACGCTTGATCGACATATTCTGCCAACACCCAATTGGGTAATGCACAAACACCCCGACCACTGGCAACCAGCTGCACCATCATCAAGGTTAATTCCGAAGTGCGCACACCGGCGGGCGCGACACCGGCAGGATCGAGAAAATATTTAAAGATATCCAGGCGACTGCGTTCGACCGGATAGGTAATCACGGTTTGATCGGCAAGGTCCTCCGGCTGCAAAAAACGTTTTGCCTGTAACGGATGTTGGTTGGCAATGGCGATTTGCATTTCGTAACTGAACAGCGCCACATACTCCACGCCTTTGATGGGTTGCGGGTCCGAGGTTATCACCAGATCCACCTCGCCTTGCGCCAGGGCCGGCAGCGGCTCAAACATAAACCCGCCGGAAAAATCCAGTTCAATGGCGGGCCATTGATTGCGATAAACATCCACTGTCGGCATCAACCAGTTAAAACAACTGTGACACTCAATGGCCATGTACAGGCGCCCTGCTTCGCCGTGCAATAATTTTTGAAGGTCCCGCTCGGCCTCACTGACTTTAGCCAGTACGTCATCGGCTAATTGCAACAAACGTTTGCCCGCCTCGGTAAAACGCAGGGGGCGGCTTTTGCGGACAAACAATTCGCAATCCAGTCGGCTTTCCAACTCCTTGAGCTGATGGGACAACGCCGATTGGGTTAAAAACAAACGCTCCGCCGCCTCTACGAGGCTACCGGTTTCCCGCAGAGCGAGCAGGGTTTTTAAATGGCGGATTTCGATCATCTCAACCTCATGTCATGGAACCGTAGGTTGGATTAGCCGCGTAGCGGCGTAATCCAACAATCATTGTGAGAAGATTACTATAAATTCTATTCATGTTAAAACTGAAAATTATCAGTTTGATTCAAGTTGATAACTTCCGGACAATGCCTGCCATCGTGAATTGGATAAAAAAGAGGCAGCAATCATGTCAGGAACCTCCGTTATCGCCCATAACCTGGGCTTTCCGCGTATCGGCGCGGATCGTGAATTAAAGAAAGCACTGGAAGCCTATTGGCGCGGTGATCTGTCCCGGGAAGGGCTGGAAGCGGCCGGCCGTGAGCTGCGGCTGGCCCATTGGAAACTACAAGCCGACGCCGGCCTGGATTTGATCCCGACCGGTGACTTTGCGTGGTATGACCAGGTACTGACCCTGTCCGCCACGCTGGGCAATATTCCCCTGCGCCATCGCAAAGATGCACCGGCTAGTGCCGTTACGCATACCCATGACGACGCGGCTTGCTGCGCTCACGCTCAGGCCAGCGCGAACCAGGCGGCACCGGAACAGCCGTGCATCGACGTCGATCTCGACACATTATTCCGCGTGGCGCGCGGGCGAGCACCGACCGGTCAAGCGACCACCGCCTCTGACATGACCAAATGGTTTGATACCAACTATCACTATCTGGTACCGGAATTTCACCTGGGCCAGACGTTCAGCTTGAGCTGGCGGCAAATCATTGATGAAACCGCAGAAGCTATCGCGGCAGGCTATGCCGTCAAACCGGTGATCCTCGGACCGCTCAGTTATTTGTGGTTGGGTAAAGAAAAAGGTCAGGCATTTGATCGTTTCGATTTATTGCAAAACCTGCTGCCGGCTTATGAGCAATTACTGCAAGCCTTGGCCGATGTCGGCGCAACCTGGGTGCAAATCGATGAACCGATTCTGGTCCTGGACCTGCCGGCTAAATGGCAGCAGGCGTTTGAAAATGTCTACCATCGCCTGCAGCACAAACAATTGAACATTTTATTGGCGACTTATTTCGGTGCCCTGGGTGAGAATTTATCTACCGCAGTGAATTTACCCGTGGCCGGTTTGCATATCGATGCGGTGCGCGCACCGGAGCAGGTGCTCACGCTGGTAGATCGCCTCTCAGCCCATAAAATTTTATCGATCGGTGTGGTCGACGGTCGCAATATCTGGCGCAACAATCTGAGCAAATCCCTTGCGGTGTTAACCGCAGCGCAGGAACGCCTCGGTGAGCGTTTGTGGGTGGCACCGTCCTGTTCGCTGCTGCACTCACCGGTGGATCTGGAGCGCGAAGAAAAATTAGCTGCTGACATAAAAAGCTGGTTGGCATTTGCCAAACAAAAAGTGGGCGAAGTCGTCGCTTTAAAAACCCTGCTGACCCGCCCGTTTGATGCACTTGCGCAGGAAGCGCTCTCCAGCAGTAATGCCGCCGCCCAGGCGCGTCGGACTTCATCACTGATTCATAACCCGGCGGTGCAAGCGCGCTTGCACGCTGTAAAACCGCAGGACAGCGAACGGCAAAGTGGTTTTGCGGCGCGGATCAAGCAACAGCAGGCGTTATTGAATCTGCCGCTGTTTCCGACCACCACCATCGGCTCATTTCCGCAGACGGATCATATACGCCAGACCCGCCGCGACTTTAAACAGGGCGCGATCAATGAAGCCGAATACCAGAACCGCATTCGCCAGGAAATTGCCGATGCCATTGCGCGTCAGGAGAGGCTGGGTATTGATGTATTGGTGCACGGCGAAGCCGAGCGCAACGACATGGTGGAGTATTTTGGTGAGAACCTCGACGGTTATGCGTTTACCCAATATGGTTGGGTGCAGAGTTACGGCTCGCGCTGTGTGAAACCGCCGATTATTTATGGCGACGTAGCGCGTCCGCAGCCGATTACCGTGAGCTGGGCGCGCTACGCCCAATCCCTCAGCCAAAAGCCGGTAAAAGGCATGTTGACCGGACCAATCACCATGCTCTTCTGGTCCTTTGTGCGCGACGACCAGCCGCGTGCGACCACCGCCCTGCAAATTGCGCTGGCCCTGCGCGATGAAGTGGTTGACCTGGAATCTGCCGGTATCAAGGTGATTCAAATTGATGAACCGGCTATCCGCGAAGGCTTGCCATTGCGTAAGAAAGATTGGCAGGCGTATCTGGATTGGGCAGTGAAGGCGTTTCGCATCAGCGCCAGCGGTGTGCAGGACGAAACCCAGATTCACACCCATATGTGTTACTCGGAGTTCAACGACATCATTGGTGCGATTGCGGATCTGGATGCGGATGTCATCACCATTGAAACCTCGCGCTCCGATGGTGAATTGCTGCAAGCCTTTGAGGCTTTTAAATACCCCAACGATATCGGCCCGGGTGTATACGACATCCACTCGCCCAACGTGCCGGAGGTTGACACTATGGTGAATCTGTTGCGTCGTGCCGCACGCGAATTACCGGTGGAGCGCTTGTGGGTCAATCCGGATTGTGGCTTGAAAACCCGTCGGTGGCCGGAGACTGAAGCCGCGCTGGCGCGGATGGTGGAAGCAGCGGTTATCTTGCGCAAGGAATACGCCGGGAAATCGTCAGCCAAGGCAAGGCACGAGGCAGCCGAACTCGTTTAACACTCAGCGTTTGTTTGATGTCTTTTGAAAAAAGCTAAGGCTCGGGGAAATCCCCCGAGCCCCAAGCCAGCGCTTGATAAATGACAGTAGGGGCTGTCAAGGCTTCATGAACACTGGCCGGATGCGAATCTCACCCGGCACGTGGGTAAACAACAACAAGCTTCGCGATTCAGCACATTCACCGATCCGCGCATTTACGGATTAGGAGTGAGCAATCACCAGATCAGGCTTATTGTCACAAAAACCACAACATTATCTTAGCCGCTCTCCCCAGCACCTGCAACCAACTTGTATACTAGAACCCAAACAAACTAAGCCACTTCTCACATATAGCGATTAGTTTATTCACCACCGCCTCCCGCTGCCCTGAACGCACGGCAGGTGATATCATGGCCGCCGCTTTTATCCATTACCCCTCTACCCTCGGCCTTTTTATGCTGTTGTTTGTCGATAACCTCACCAATGTTGATTTCAGTTTCCTTGATCCCCAACGCGGCTTATTGGGCGAAACCTGGTTGGCCAATGTCCAGTTGCATGGGGAGCTGGATGAACAGGGTATGGTGTGCGACTTCGGTACCGTCAAGAAATTATTGCGCCACTGGCTTGATACGGAGTTGGATCACCGTTTGGCCGTGCCCGCCCGCTCACCCAACATCACCATCACCGAAGTTGACGACCAGTTGGATATCCAGTGGGAATTTGGTGACGACGGTGAATTTCTGCATACCCGTTCGCCCAAGGATGCTATCGCGTTGGTAGAAGCTGAGGTGCTGACGCCGGCCTCTGTCGCCGACTGGTGTATCCGCCGCCTGAAAAGTTTATTTCCGGACAGCGTGGCGCGGTTAGAGCTGAGCTTCAGTAACGAGATGATCGATGGCGCCTTCTACCATTACAGTCACGGTTTGAAAAAGCACGGCGGCAACTGCCAGCGCATTGCACATGGTCACCGTTCGCGTATCGATATCTGGGCCAACGATCAAAAAAGTCCCGCCCTCGAACACCAGTGGGCCGAACGCTGGCGTGACATTTATATTGGTACCCGTGAAGACATCATCGCCAAACCGCAATTCGGTGGCCTTGCGTATTACCACTTTGCGTATACTTCGGCACAGGGGCCTTTTGAACTGACCTTACCCCAACGATGTTGCTATCTGATTGATACTGACAGCACCGTCGAGTTTCTTGCATACCACATTGCCCAGACAACGCGCGCCGACAATCCGGATAAGACGATTCGCGTTAAAGCGTTTGAAGGCATCAACAAAGGTGCGCTTGCAGAAGCCTGATTTATCAGGCTTGTGTACTAGCAGACCACACGCATTTGGCCTTTCGCTTTTCTTAAAAGAAAAAATTTTGCCAATTTTTTTGTGATGCAGTTTTTATTTATCGGCATAAAAAACCACGCAATCTTTTTTCCCAATTCCCACGCTTACTGGCATCCCCGCATCAGGAATTCCGCTTAATTATTCCCCACCAAAGTGGGACGATTAATCGCTGGCTTTGTGCAATTCTGCCTGCGCACGTTAATGCCTGATACGAAAAATATAACCATAACGGGAAGCTGCAATACCCACGGGGACGCAGCGTTCAATCAAACCAACCTCACTTCATCACTCGCAGACAATTGCTGTACCGGTACGGTGATGACCGCGGTTATCTTGGAGATAAACAATGCGCAGAATAAATATAAGATGTATTTACTACTTGCTCGGTGTCATCCTGTTGTTAAGCCACGCAAGCCACGCCCAGACCAATCTGGCGCTCAATAAAACAACCACCGCCAGCACCGCCATGACGCCCGCCGCTAACGCAACGGACGGTAGTAGCGGCACACGCTGGGAATCCAACCACGACGTAAGCCCTTCGTGGTTGCGGATTGATTTAGGCAGTGCAGCAGCGCTGACCAGTGTGGTGATCGACTGGGAAGCGGCCAATGCAGCCAACTATGAGATCCAGGGTTCCAACGACGACAACAACTGGACCACCCTCTCCTCCCAAACCGGCGGCACCTTTGGTGCGCGTACCGATACGGTGGCCGTGTCCGGTTCCTACCGCTATCTGCGTATTTATTGCACGCAGCGCAGCGCGGGCAATCAATGGGGCTACTCCATTTGGGAGGTCCGCGTATTTGGCGGTGGTACCCCGACGCCGCCACCGGAAACCAACATCGCCCTGAATAAAATTGCCACCAGCAGTCCGGCCCTGACCGCAGCTAACCTGGCGGTGGACGGCAATGGCGGCACCCGCTGGGAGTCGACCCACGGCGCCGGTACGGCCTGGTTGCAGGTAGATCTGGGCAACAGCTATAACCTGGGCAGTGTGGCCATTGATTGGGAAGCCGCCAACGCCGCCAATTACCAGGTTCAGGCTTCAACCAACGGCAGCAGCTGGTCTACCCTGGCCACCCATACCGGCGGGGCTTTCGGGGAACGGACCGACACCCATGCCATCACCGGCAATTACCGCTATCTGCGCATCAACGCCACCCAGCGCAGTGCCGGCAATAACTGGGGTTACTCGATCTGGGAAGTGCGTGTCTTTGGCGGTGCCACCGGCAGCTCTTCTTCCAGCAGCTCAAGCTCGGTCGCTTCGGTCAGCTCCTCCAGCAGTTCAATCGTGCCATCCAGCTCGTCCAGCGCCATGAGTTCCAGCAGCGTACCGCTGGGCAATGTGGTGCCGTTATATAACTCATCTACCCAACTGGAGCCGGTGATTCAATATGACCGGGGCGATGCCTTAGTCACCCGCATTGCGGATCGCGCGCGCGACCGTCACGCCAAAGAGGACATGTTCCAGGCCTACGACCACTTCCTGAGTTTTTACTGGGAACATCGCACCGCTTCTATTGAGATCATCGATTATGTTGCGAAAGGCGGCACCACCATCAGGATGAACGTACGGACGCAATGGCCCCTGGCGAGCACGGATAACCGCTGGTTCTATATCGGCGTCAACACCGTGGCGGAGTTCTGTGATAACGGCGGTATGTTGATGACGGACCCCTACAACTATTACAAGGAAAGCAGCTACAACTGCCGCGAAGGCCGCCAGATCCAGATCGGCGATAAGCTCGAATTTGAGCCCAGCCAGTTCCTGGCGCACGATGTGCCCAACGGCCGTTCGGCTTATTACGGCACGACCTTCCTGTATATCGTGGGTCAAGGCCTGGTGCCCTGGGAAGTCGGTGGCGCAACGCCGCAAGGCGGTATCAAGGACTCGGTGCCCATTCCTGAAAGCGCCTGGTTAGGTGGCGAGACGACCCTGCATCAACTCAGCGCCGGTGAACCGCACCACCACTTTATGCAGATGGCGACCAACCTGGGTTACGACAATGGCCAGCCGTTTGTGCTGGGCCGACGCCTGCACCATACCTCTTTCGTCAACGGCACCCACGACGAGCGGCCCGTGGAGAATGAAGTCTTCAGCGAAATGATTGGCAAGGCCGGTCCCCGCTGGGTCAACGACAGCTGCGCCGGCTGCCACGTACGCAATGGGCGCGCCGCGCCTGCACCAGTCGGCGAGCCATTGGATAAATGGGTATTCCGCGTCGGTGATGCCAACGGCAATCCTCACCCGCAATTGGGGCGCGCCTTGCAAACCCGCGCTGATGGTGGAGCCAGCAGTGAGGGCGAAGTCTCCATCGCGTTCTGGCAGGAGTCGAATGGCCTGCGTTCGCCCCAGTATCAATTTTCCGGGGTAATACCGGAGCGTTTCTCTGCCCGTATTGCGCCGCAGTTAGTCGGCATAGGCTTGCTTGAAGCGGTGTCGGAATCCACGATTCTGGCTATGGAAGACGCCAATGATGCCAATGGCGACGGCATATCCGGGCGCGCCAACCGGGTGGTCGATCCCGCCAGCGGTCAAACCCGCCTGGGGCGGTTTGGCTACAAGGCGGCCACCAGCAGCGTCAAACACCAGGTCGCCAGCGCCTTTAATAGCGACATGGGAGTAATGACGTCACTGCTGCCAAACCCGGATTGCGGTTCCGGTCAATCCGGCTGCGGTGGCAGCGGCTCGGAGCTGGCGGATGCTCATCTGGACAATCTGGTGAAATACATCTCCCTGCTCGGCGTACGGCCCCAGCGCGATATCAACAGCCCGGCGGTGCAGCGTGGTCAAACACTGTTCTCCGATATCGGCTGTGCCGGTTGCCACAAACCCACCCTGCAAACCAGCCAATATCATCCCTTGGCTGAGCTGCGCGGCCAGACGATCCACCCCTACACCGACCTGTTGTTGCACGATATGGGTCCGGGGCTGGCGGACAATCTGGGCGAAGGCCAGGCATCCGGCTCCGAATGGCGCACTGCGCCTTTATGGGGATTGGGATTATCAGCGTGTGTCACCGGCGGCGTGATCAACCCCATCGGCGGCCAGGGCAACGAAGTCTGCACGCCCGTGCACAGCTACCTGCACGATGGCCGCGCCAGGACGATTGAAGAAGCCATCCTATGGCACGGCGGCGAAGGCGAGGCAGCCAAAAATGCTTATCAAGCCTTGTCTGGCGGACAAAAAGACGATGTGCTCAGTTTCCTGAGATCCTTGTAAGCTCTGCCGGATTTTTCGGCCATAAAAAAGCCCCGGCTGCACAAGCAGTCGGGGCTTTTTTATGGCGTTATTTATCGCACTACTTCACATCAAAACATCATCTTCGCCAGGGTAATCGTTACCCAATAACCCAGCGTGTAGGCAATAAACAGAAAGGGGAAATAGCGAATATGGCTGCCGAAGGTTAATCCTTTTACCTTGCTCATGGCGATGATCCCGGCGGCAGAACCGATAGCCAGCAAGGAACCACCCACACCCACCGCGTAGGTCAGGCCGAGCCATTCGGGTGTGGCCAACGTCGGCGAGGCTTTCAGCAAGGCAGCAGTCAAGGGCACGTTATCGATCAACGCCGAGAAGATACCGGCACTGTAATTGGCGACTGTCGGACTGAACTGTGCATAGGCACTAGTCAGCAGATCGAGCACGCCGATTTCTTTCAGCATGCCGACCAACAGCAAAATTCCCAGGAAGAACAACAATGTTTCATACTCTACCTGGCGAATATATTCCAGGATGCGGGTTTCTTCTTTATCGGTACGCAGCCAGTGCCCCACCAGGAACATGATCGACAGGCCGGAGAGGAAGGTTAACACCGGCGGAATCTGGAAGAAGAAATTGAACAGCATGGTGCAGAAGATGGTGGTGAAAAAAATCACCATGATGGCAATGTCCATCGCTTTGAAATGCCGTTGCACTTTGTCAGTAGACACGGTGCCGGTGACGCCGGGGAACAGCATCAGGCTGAGGGCGAGCACGCCGATCATTGCCGGCATGACCAACACGAACAGTTGCAACATGGTGACGTGACCGGCGAGGAAGATCATCAGGGTGGTTACGTCGCCAGTGATCAAGGCCACACCGCCGGAGTTCACTGCAAATACCACTAACACTGCCAGTTTGATGCGGGTACGGTTGTCCAGATTGAAGGCATGGACCAGCCCCAGCGTCACCAGGGTCGCGGTGACGTTGTCACAAATCATCGACAGGATCATGGCAAACACCGCCACCATCACCATCAGGCTGCGCTTGCTCATCTGCTGCGGGCAAACCCGCTGCACCAGCGTCTGGATCAAGCCCTTGGCATTAAGGTAGGCGACGAATGTCATCGTCGCCATAAGGAACAACCAGAGGGTCGCAATCTCCAGCAGGTTGTGGTCAAGTTTGCCGAGCATGACATCCTGCTGCTCCGTAGAGCCGGCAAACATAAACATCAATAACCAGGAAATGCTGCCGAAGAACAACGTGGTTTTCGCTTTGTTGATGTGAATAACTTCTTCAAAGATCACACCCAGGAGCGCCAATATGGCAAAGCCGATCAGAACAACTTCAAGAAACGCAGGCATAGTTCACCACCAATTACAATTAATAAACCGGTTGCCAACCTGGCCAGGGAGAATCTCTGTTGCATGGGTCTTGCCACATCGCTTGGGGATGTGGTCACAAAAGATCCGGGACATGCATTGGTTGCGTAGCAACACCTGGACAAGGGAAAAAATTCTGTGGTTGAGTGGAGCGCAAACAGCTCGGAGAGGAATATTCAAACGTTAGAGCCTGTTTAAATGCTTCAAAACGGCGCGCATTCTAACGCAGCTGACCGACAAACAATATGGCCCGGACATAAAATCGTCACAAATATCATCAGAACCGGAAACTTATTTTCACACTATTGCTGCGACCATTACCGGTGCCGGCGATACAGCGGTGGCTCCCCTTCCGGACGTGTCTTGAAACGGGGTTGCGCCCAGAAATACTGACCCGGACATTTGAGGATTTCGCGCTCCATAAACTGGTTAACGCGCAAGGTATCCTGGTACTCATCCCCTGACGGAAAATCCTCAAACGGTGGATGAATCACCAATTCGTAACCTTTGCCGTTATCGAGACGACGCTGGGTAAAGGGAATCACGCGTGCCCGGCCCATCTGGGCGAACTTGCTGGTCGCCGACACGGTCGCCGTCTGCACACCAAAAAACGGCACGAACAGGCTCATCCTGGCCCCCAAATCGCGATCCGGCGCATACCACACCATGCGGCCCTGCCGCAGGCGGCTGATCATCAGGCGCACGTTATCGCGCGGAATGGTAATGCCGGGACAATAGGCTTCGCGCCGGGTTCTTTGCAGGTAGTCGTAGACGGGATTTTTGTGAGGGCGATACATGCCGTCGTAATCGATAAATTGACCCAGCATCGCACTCCCCAGATCGAGATGGGTAAAGTGCATACTCAACAATAAGGCGCCCCGCCCGTCGCGCTGTGCGGCTTCCAGATGTTCCACACCGCTGATGCTGAACAAACGGCGCAAACGTTTTTTGGACCAGAACCAGGCGATCCCGGTCTCAAAAATGGCCATGGTCGTTGAGAAGATGGTTTCTTCCAGCACCCGCTGCCGCTCTGCTTCGGTCCATTCCGGAAAACACAAATCAATATTTACCCGCGCCATATGCAGGCGTTTTTTATTGAGCTTCAATAAAGGGCTGATCAAGCGTGCCAACCCCACCTGCATGCGATACGGCAATTGCGACAACACATACCAGAAACCCGCACCAAACCAGGAAGGCCAATGGCGGGGAGCAAGCAGGGCGCGGGAGAAATGTGACATAAGCGAGGGTTGTCTCTGGGTTAACGCGTGAAAGGTGGGGATTATAGCCAAAGCAGCCGCTTAATGAGAAAAAGCTGGCTTTTTAACTGGAAAAAAATCCGGTAAGGTCCGGCACTCATCAACCAGGAAGGAAAACCATGAAAATAATACAACGCATGATTGCCGCATTTTTTATCGCCGGGCTGAGCCAGACTGGCGCAGCCGAGGCGTTTCAACCCCTACCATCAACACTCGTGGATAATGTGCAATCCTGTTACCGCGACCACTTTAAGGATGCGGATAGTTTTATCGCTCAGCTGGAAAAACGGCGGCCCATGAGCGAGGAAAAACGCAAGCAGGCCAAGCAGAATTATCAAACCTGGTTGAGCAACTTCATCTGTCTGGATTTTGATTACCCTGTCGATGGCCTTACCGTGCGCGGCTTTTACCTTGCACCCAGGAATATCGCACCGACACAGAAACTACCCGTCGTCATCTACAACCGGGGCGGCAACGCCGATTCGGGTGCAATCCCCGCCCATTACCGCCTGCACACCTTCTCTCCATTGCTGGACAAAGGTTTTATCGTGGTGGGGTCGCAATACCGTGGCGCACGCCTGGGTAAGGATGCGCACCCGGACCGGCTCAGCGATGAATTCGGTGGAAAAGATGTGGCGGATGTCCTGGCGCTACTGCCGATCATTGACCAGTTGCCCCAGGCGAATCCGCAAAAAGTGGGTGTTTGGGGAGCGAGTCGTGGCGCGATGATGGCATTCCTGGCGGCAAAACAAACTGACCGTTTCGCTGCCTTGGTCGCGCAGTCTGGCCCTTACGATATAACGGCGGAATTAGCCGTTCGCCCGGAAATGGAAGCTGTATTGAAAACCTGGATTCCTGATTACGAGAACCATAAAACCACCGAACTACGCAAACGCTCAGCCGTCTATTGGGCGAAAGAATTGCCGAAAGACCTGCCGATCCTGTTGTTACATGGTGCGCGGGATCAACGGGTAAGCACGGCCAGCTCATTGCGAATGGCAGAAAAATTACAGACGCTGGAGCGCCCCTACCGCCTGGTCATCTATGAAAAAGGTGGGCACAGTTTGCGAGAGCACGAAAAAGAAGTGCGCAAGGAGATCGCTAACTGGTTCAGAAAATACCTCGGGTCTTTGTGAAACCCTTCCCTCAAAAATACAAAAGGCATGTTCATTACTGAACATGCCTTTGATTTTCGCGGGCCGCGTTTAATCGCGCAATAAAACATTCAATTCGTCAACAACCTCTGCCCAATCAGAATCATTCAGCACCGCTTCGCGCAGGAAGGTGGCCTGGGATTCCGTCCAGAAACTGGCTTTGGAAAGCGGCTCAGCCTGGGGCAAGGGCCGGTGTTGTTCAATAAAGGCTTCGATATCCTTTTTAGAATTGGGCAAACCCAGTTGTGCAAACAAGCCACTCAGGGAGTGGATAGAGGTGTCTAGCATGGTGAACCTCCCGCTAATCTGCTGACTGACATTCAAGGTGTGACTAGCATAGAACAAAAGCGCGTTATTGGCTTGCACTTTTCTGCGCCATTCTCTCCAACTGCGCATCCTTCTCATGCCAGAGTTCATTAACCCACGCCTGGAAGTGCCGGCGAAATTCCGGGTCGTTGGCGTAGTCGCCCAACAAATCGTCCGGGATCGGCAACTGGCGCACATGAATCTCAACATGCCTCACTTTACCCGACGCATACTCCCAGTAGGTGGGGCTCCCTTGCGGATAGTAAATAGTGACATCCAACAAGCTGTGGAGTTGTCCATCCATCGCCGCCAGGGTAAAAGCGAGGCCGCCGGCTTTGGGAATCAGTAGATGCTGATACGGCGACTGTTGTTGCGCGTGCTTGTCCGGCGTAAAGCGTGTGCCTTCCAGGTAATTGATGATCGTCACCGGATTGTGGCGATATTTTTCGCAGGCACGTCGGGTTTCTTCAACATCCTTACCTTTCAATGCCGGATTACGCTCGATCTCTGCCTTGGAGTAACGCCGCATAAACGGAAATTCCAGCGCCCACCAGGCAATACCCAGGAGCGGCACCCAAATCAGGGATTTCTTCAGAAAAAACTTAACGTAGGGAATCCGGCCATTAAACACCCGTAACAACACCAGGATGTCGACCCAGGACTGATGGTTGGAAACCATCATGTACCACTCACGGCGGCTCAGATTGAGGTCGCCTTCCAGATGAATATCCGTGCGTGTCAGCAGCGCTTGATGCGCGCTATTGAGATCAATCCAGCGACTGGCGATCCAGTCCAACGCGCGATTGCAGTGTTTTTGCCATCGCCGTGAGGGGATCAAGCGCTTGGCTAGCGCGAGCGGAAGCAGAGGAACAAACGCCAGCAAGGTGATCAGTAAAAACAGCAGTGTGGTCGTCAGACCGAACAAAAAGTGAATCATCATTGTGATCCGCAAACAAAACGCCGGGCTATACGCCCGGCATCAGTCTAGTGCGTGGAATTAAAAATTCGTGCTCACCAGGGGACTGGTTTCTGCATCGTAATCCACGCCTTCGGCGCCGAAGCCAAACAGCTTGAGGAATTCCTGGTTGTAACCTTTGTAGTCGGTCAGTTCAAACAGGTTTTCTTCGGTGACCTGAGGCCAGATTTCCTCAACACGGGCCTGGATTTTCGGGTCCAGCTCCAACTCATCAACGCGCAAGCGCCCCGCCTCATCCACGCGCGGCGTGCCGGAATACAGACACTCTTTAAACAGGCGTTGAATTTGTTCAATACAGCCCTCGTGAGTGCCTGCGTCCTTCATAACCTTGAAGAGTATCGACAGATATAACGGCATTACGGGGATGGCCGAGCTGGCCTGGGTCACAACGGCTTTGAGTACCGCGACGCGCGCCTGGCCGTTCAGGTCGGAGAGCTTGCTGTCGAGGGCTTTGGCGGCACGGTCGAGGTCTTCTTTGGCCTTTCCGATGGTGGCGCGGCCGTAGATCGGCCAGGTCAGTTTGTCACCCAGATAGGTATAAGCCACTGTCTGGCAGCCTTCTGCAAGCAGGTCGGCAGACTTGAGCGCGTCGATCCACATTTCCCAATCTTCACCACCCATTACCTTCACGGTTTGGGCGATTTCTTCTTGGGTTGCAGGCTCAATGGCCATTTCCACGATTTTCAGGGTGTCGGTGTTCAAACCTTTGGAGACATAGGTCTGGCCAATGGGCTTGAGCGCAGAATTGTAGACTTCGCCGGTTTTCGGGTCAGTACGACGGGGGGCGGCGAGGCTATATATCACCAGGTCTACCTTGCCGATACCGTGAGTCAGCTCCTCGATAACCTGGGCTTTGCACGCATCAGAAAAGGCATCGCCATTGATGGTTTTTGCATAGAGGCCGGCAGCCTCGGCCGCTTCATGAAACGCGGCGGTATTGTAGTAGCCGGCAGTGGCCGTTTTGGTTTCTGTCGGCGGTTTCTCAAAGCAAACACCCAAAGTGTCTGCACCACTACCAAACGCGGCGGTAATACGGGAGGACAGACCAAACCCGGTGGAGCAGCCGAGCACCAGTACTTTTTTGGGGCCACCTTCCACCGCACCTTGTTGCCGGGTGAAAGCGATCTGCTCCCGAACATTCGCCGCACAACCCTGGGGGTGAGCGTTGATACAAATAAAACCACGTACTTTTGGTTTGATAATCATGAAGTTGTCCTATTGATGAGTATCGGGTCTGCGAAACAAAGGCGGCCATTATAGTGCGCAGCGGGCCAGAAAACAGTGTTTTGTCCTATTCGCCTGCCGCGTCGGCACCAGCCTCCGCTAAAAACACTTATCAACACATTTTCAGCGGTTCTATAAGCACCCGCTATAAGCGCACCAAAATAATCTCCCTCGCCCCAATACGGACCCATAGAGACAACGTTATCTCACTAAAAATTATCATTTTTTGCCCATGGAAAAGAGAAATTTGCTGCTAAAGTTATTGATAACGAATTATGCGCCAGCGTTTATTGACAACGTTGTCCTATGCGCTTACTGTCCAGCAAACTAATCCAGGTTGCTGGTCCAGCCAGGCCGTAGGGTCAAGCCAACCATTCCAGGAGAGCTCACCATGTCTTTACGCGTGAAAATGTGGATCTTGACCAGCCTGATTCTCATCGGCCTGCTTGGCATTATGTCTATTGGCCTGTTTACCTTGCGTTACGCCACCAACCAGGACAATCAGGCACGGGTGGAGCAATTGCTCAACAGCACCTATGCCACGGTGATCGAGATGGAAAAGATGGCTGCGTCCGGCCTCCTTTCCGATGAAGAAGCCAAGGCCATTGCGACCAATATTTTGCGCAACAACATCTATCACAAATCCGAATACGTCTACGTGGCCGATGAAAAGATGAACTTTGTCGCCGCCCCCCTGGACCCGCAGATCCATGGCACCAGTTTCCACGAATTTAAAGATGGCAGTGGCAAGAGCGTGGGCGACATCCTGTTGCGCGCTGTCGAAGCCGCGCGTGGCGATATGGCGCGTTATACCTGGACCCAGAAACAGGCCGACGGCTCCATTGAAGACAAGCTCTCTATCGCCAAGCTGTCCCCGCGCTGGCGCTGGGTGGTGGGCACCGGCATCGGTTTTAATGAGGCAAATGCCCGCTTTTGGGATAGCGCTGCCAAGCAATTAGGCTTTTGCCTGATCGTGGTGTTGCTGATCGTGGTACCGGTGCATCTCGCGGTGTACAGCATCCAGCGTGGCCTGGGTGGTGAACTAAAAGAAGTGTTGGCCCTGGTGCGTACCGTGGCCAATGGCGACCTGACCGAAGATCATAAGGTTCACAAGGCATCGGAAGAAAGTATCTACGGTTCGGTCCTGCGTATGCGCCACGCCCTGCGTTCCATGATGAGTGGCATTGCCGACTCGGTGGCCAGCCTGCACCGCGTCAGTGATGACATCGTTCACAAGGCCCAGACCAGCACGTCGATGGCGGAAGAACAAAGTGTGGCCACCGCCAAGATCGCAGCCTCCGCCGAGGAATTTAACCAGCAGACCAAGCACGCCATGCTGCAAGCCAAGGAGGCGCGCGATCAGACTGATGCCGCCTCGCAAACCGCCGCTCGCGGTCAGCAATTGATCTCCCAGGCGGTCCAACGTTTTGTCGAGTTGGAGCATAGCGTCAGCACCACCCAATCCAGCATTGACGCACTGGCCGAGCGGATCGGCAGTATCTCGGCGGTGATTTCCGTGATCAGTGAAGTGGCTAACCAGACTAACCTGCTGGCGCTGAATGCGGCCATTGAAGCAGCCCGTGCCGGCGAACAGGGGCGCGGGTTTGCGGTGGTGGCTGATGAAGTGCGGCAACTGGCCTCGCGCACCAGCCAGGCAACCCAGGAAATCAGCGACACCATTGCGACCGTACAGGCCGGCAGCCGCACCGCAAAACACAATATGGATCAGATGGT
>CAMLOU010000099.1 GCA_946481735.1 uncultured Cellvibrio sp. | reverse complement strand
TGGCCGGGCTGCGAGGTGTCGAGGCGCTGGCCGCGTTGCAGGATGCGCTCCTGCTGGTCGGTCGGAATGCCGGCCCCGTCATCGCTGATATTGATAAGCAGGTGTTGCTGTTCGGTGCGCGCCTCCAGCCGTACCTGGCGATGGCAATATTTAAAGGCGTTTTCCAACAGGTTGCCGAGCAGTTCGAGCAGATCCTGTTCGTCTCCCACAAAGATACTGTGACTGTGGATGTTGGTCTGACAGTCGACCTGTTTATCCCGATACACTTTTTGCAACGCAGCAACCAGCCGTTGCACCACCTGCTCGACCTCAATGCGCTGGTTCAGTCCTTGTTGCTGGCTGGATACCGCCCGTTGTAATTGATAGGTCACCACCTGATTCATCCGTGTAACCTGCTCGGCGAGGGTCTGTTGAAGATCGCTCTCATGCGAATCCTGGCTCAACTTACCTTGCAGGACCGCCAGGGGCGTTTTCAAGCTGTGCGCCAAATCGCTCAGGCTATTGCGGTAGCGCTGGCGCAAGGCTTCCTCCCGCGCTAACACCAGGTTCAGGTTATCGACAATACGTTGCAGCTCACGCGGATGTTCGCCGGCGATGTTGCGGGTGTCGCCACTTTGCATGGCTTTGAGGGCGCGGGCGAGTTTGCTCAATGGGCGCAGACCCCAGCGCAGGATCACCGTCTGGGCCAGTAGCAGCAATAACCCGGCGGCACCCAGCCAGCGCCAGAGCTGGTTGCGATAGGCCTTTAGCTCGGCCAAAAACGCATCGCCATCGTGGGTGACTGCAAAACGAAAAGGATGGCCCTTGCCCCGTGCATCCTCCCAGATCACATCGTAATGCGCACTGAAACGCAGTCCTTCCGCTGTGTCTTCCTCCTGCACAATCAATTGTCCCACGGTGGACTGCTCAGCAAAGCTGTCATTGGACGGCGCTTCCATCAGGGCGGCGGAATTGGAGCGCCAGATTAACTCTTTGCCTTCGTTATAAATGTAGGCATAGAGCCCGGAGTTGAGGCGTTCAAAGTCCGGCTCCATCAGCACGGTGGGCATTTCCAGATTAACTTTGCGGGTGCGGATATTGGGCAGCTCCGCAACACTGAACAATAGATATAAGTGAGTGCGCAGCCGTGCGTCTTCGGCGGCCATCAGGCTGCGCTGAAAGGCGTTGTCGAGGAAAAAGCCGGTGAGCCCCAGGAACAACGGCAGGAGCAGGGCGGAGGCGACCAGCAGGCGGGCGGAGATCGAGGTAAGTTTGACGGCCATCGTTCGTTATCGAAACTGCGCTGGTGAATAAAACGGTGGAGTTATTTGTCGTTACCGAGATTAAAGCGATAACCCAGGCCGCGTTGGGTGGTAATTAAATTCAGGCTGCCATCCGGGTCGAGCTTTTTGCGCAGGCGCCCGACAAACACCTCGATCACGTTGCTATCGCGATCATAATCCTGGGCGTACAGATGCTCGGTTAACTCCGTCTTGGAGACGTTCTTGCCGGCATGCAAGGCCAGGTAGGTGAGTGTGTTGTATTCGAAGCTGGTCAACTCCACTTCCTGACCGCGCAGATGAACCCGGCGGGCATTGGTATCGATGGTGAGCGAACCATAATCCAGCACCGGCGCGGCATGACCGCTGGCGCGACGCAACAGCGCATTGATGCGGGCGCGCAGTTCTTCCGGATGAAAGGGTTTGGTGAGGTAGTCGTCGGCACCGGCTTCCAGCCCTTCCACTTTGTCCTGCCAGGCACCGCGCGCGGTGAGGATCAGGATGGGAAAGTTGCGCTGCTTGGCGCGCAGCTGGCGAATTAATTGAGTGCCGTCCAGTAGCGGCAGGCCGAGGTCAATAATCGCCAGGTCATAGTCGTATTCCTCGCCGAGGAACAGTCCCTCGCGGCCATCAGCGGCGGTATCGCAGGCAAATTTTTCAGCGCTTAACTGACTGCTGATCTGCTCGCGCAGGCTGGGCTCGTCTTCCACAATCAGGATTCGCATGCTGGGGTCCGCTCAGGTTAATTAAGGATGGCACCGGTCTGGCCATCCACGCTGACCGTGCGCATGTGACCGGAGTTCTGCAAGATCTTTACACCGTAAACCACGCCGTTGCCGGTTTGGCGGGTGCTGACATTCATCACTTTGCCGCCGTAACGCTGCTGCACGATGGCCGCTGCCTGGGACGCGGAGATCCGCGCGCGCGGCCGCTCGTCCTGGCTGCCCTTGTCGCGCCGGGGTTCGGCAGAGGCGACCGATTGGAATGAACCCAATGTCACTGCCAGCAACACAATCAGTAACCAGCGACAGGGGGAATTGGAGTGACGCAACAGCGACATGGCAAGACTTCCTGCAAAATCATCAAGTTGGGCGTAAGTATACAAGGTGTTCGCAACTCTCGCGTGTGTGCCTTCACAGGAAAAAAGAATCCGGGGTGATTCTGCACCCCGGCAAAAGCGGAGCCATTAGTAGCCGCGACCCGGGCGCACATGCACATCCACAGGAATACGGTCGCCGGGGTGGTGGCTGGTGCGTGTTTGGTAGTACTGACCGTGGTATTGATAGGTCACGTCATAACCCACGACCCGTTGTGAATATTCAGTGTGGTAGCGTGTGTGACATACCTGCTCGTCGCGATAGTGAGTGGTGCCGCCGCCGGAGCGATTGCGGCTTACGTCGTGGCCGATAGCTGCACCCAGCAGGCCGCCAGCAACGGCGCCGACATCTTTGTTGCGTTTGCTGTGGCCCAGTTCATGGCCGACAGCGGCGCCAATCAGCCCGCCCACAACCGTACCCGTATAGGAACCACTTCTGCCGGGTTCGCGGTAGGCGACAGTTTCATAGTGACAGGCTTGTTGGGGCACCTGGGTTTCAACACGATGGTAAATGGGGCGAGCTTCAACCACGCGGGCGTAGTCGGTATGTTCATAACCGCCGTGGTAATGGTGTTTATGCTTATGGTGATGCTTCGGTCCCGCCAACGCGCCATTGGCCAGCAGCAAGCTCAATGCGACGCCGGTGACAGTGCTGATCAAAAGGGACTTTTTCATGGTGGTTCTCCACTGGCTATTCGGATGATCAGGGGATTCTTTACCCTTGTCAGCAGATTACCCTTGTCAAACTGAACCGGAACTGAAGTAAATCGCGCTTTATCCTCCGCTAAATTCGCCAAAAGGCCATACCAATCAGGGTATAATCGCCGCACTCTTGACTTCACATCACCCTGTTCACGGATTTTTATTACTGATGACCGATTCTCTTGATGTAAAAGCCTATATGGCCGAGTTGGGCCGCAATGCCCGGCAGGCGTCACGCGTAATTGCCGCCACCCCCACGGGCGTAAAAAACCAGGCACTGTTGGCGATTGCTGATGCGCTGGATAACGCCCGGGCCACGCTGACCACGGAAAATCAGAAAGACCTGGAAGCTGGCGCGGCCAACGGCCTGGATTCCGCCATGCTGGATCGCCTCGCGCTCAAGCCGAGCACCATTGACGGTATGATCGAAGGTCTGCGCCAGGTTGCCGCACTGCCGGACCCCTGTGGTGAAATCACCGGGTTAAGCTATCGCCCGTCCGGTATCCAGGTGGGCAAGATGCGCGTTCCACTCGGTGTGGTGGGCATCATCTACGAATCCCGCCCTAACGTGACCATTGATGCGGCAAGCCTGTGCCTCAAATCCGGTAACGCCGCCATTTTGCGCGGTGGCAGTGAAGCGATTCATTCCAACCGTGCGATTGCCAGCTGTTTGCAGCAAGGCCTGAAGGCCGCCGGTTTGCCCGACACCGTTGTGCAAATCGTAGAAACCACTGACCGCGCCGCAGTGGGCGAGCTAATCACCATGCCGGAATATGTGGACGTGATCGTCCCACGCGGTGGCAAGGGGCTGATCGAGCGGATCAGTAATGACGCGCGCGTGCCGGTTATTAAACACCTCGATGGCATTTGCCACGTGTATATCGACGATAAAGCAGACCTTGAAAAAGCCTTCGCCATTGCGCTCAATGCCAAGACCCATCGTTACGGCGTATGCAACGCGATGGAGACCTTGTTGGTGGCCGAGAGCGTTGCAGCCAATATATTGCCGCGCCTCGCGGTGGCTTTCGGTAAAAAAGACGTGGAGCTGCGCGGCTGTGAAAAAACCCGCGATCTGATCAATGCCAATATCGCCACCGAAGACGACTGGGCCACTGAATATCTCGCCCCGGTGTTGTCGATCAAAGTCGTGTCTGGCCTCGATGAAGCCATTGATCACATCACCCGCTACAGCTCGCAACACACCGACGCCATCGTGACCGAAGACTTCACGCGCGCGCGCCGGTTTATCACGGAAGTGGATTCCAGTTCGGTGATGGTCAACGCCTCTACCCGTTTTGCCGATGGGTTTGAATATGGCCTGGGTGCGGAGATCGGCATCTCTACTGACAAGATTCACGCACGTGGGCCGGTAGGACTGGAGGGATTAACCTCGCAAAAATGGGTCGTGCTGGGTGATGGGCATATCCGCCAATAACGCCGCTGCCGGTGAGCACCTTCATGCGTAACAAGATCGGCGTCCTGGGCGGCACCTTTGATCCGATTCATTTCGGTCACCTGCGCCTCGCCCTGGAGTTAAAGCAATCGCTGGGCTTATCACAGATGCGCCTGATGCCCTGCCATCGCCCGGTCCACCGCGGTGAGCCCCAGGTCAGCAGCGCCCAACGTGCCGAGATGATTCGCCTGGCTTTGCTCGATTGCCCCGAGCTGACCCTTGACGAGCGTGAGTTGCGTCGCGATACGCCGTCTTACACCTTTGATACCTTGCGCAGCCTGCGTGCCGAGTTGGGTGCAGCGGTCAGTTTGATCTGGGCCATGGGCACTGATGCCTTTGCCGCGCTGGATTCCTGGAATCGTTGGCAGGAGTTGCTCGATTACACGCACCTGGTGGTGATCGAGCGCCCCGGATTTTCGTTGCCGGACGCCGGGCCGGTTGCCAGGTTATTGCAACAACATCGTGCGCCGGCCTCGGCGTTGGATGAACTGCCGGCCGGCGCAATTGTCTTGCCTTCATTGCGCCTTCTGGATATTTCCGCCACCGGCATCCGCGCGCAGTTGGCGGCCGGCGAGTCGGCCCAGTTTTTATTGCCCGAGTCGGTGCGCCGTTACATCCTGGCCGAAGGACTGTATCGACCGGGCTGAGTTTATTTTCTATGGCTTCATCCAATCTCGGATGAGGTATTTTTTAAGCAAGCAGGTAAAGAATGTCAGAAGAGTTAAGCCAGATCGTGATCAACGCGCTCGAAGATCTGAAAGGTAAAAACATTGTGCAGCTGGACGTGCGCGAAATGACCGATGTGACGGACACCCTGATCATTGCCAGCGGTACCTCCAACCGCCATGTCAAATCCATGGCTAACAATGTGGTGGAAGATTCCAAAAAGCTCGGGTACATGCCGCTCGGTGTTGAAGGTATCGATGCGGGTGACTGGGTGCTGGTGGATTTCGGGGATATCGTCGTGCACGTGATGCAGGAAGAAACCCGCAATTTCTATGAGTTGGAAAAGCTCTGGTCGATCACGCCCAGTAACCGCGGCTGATTGATTCAGGTTTTCTCGCTATGAGGATTCGCATCATCGCGGTGGGCACCAAGATGCCGGGCTGGGTTGAGCAGGGTTACGCGGAGTACGCCAAACGGCTGCCGCGCGACTGCGCCGTTGAGCTTGTTGAATTGCCCCTCGCGCAGCGCGGCAAAAATACCGATATCGCCCGCGCCATGGAAAAGGAAGGCGAAGACATGCTGGCGGCTATCGGTAAGGGCGAGCAGGTGATTGCGCTGGATGTCAAAGGCAAGGCCTGGAGTACCGAACAACTGGCAGAGCAAATGGCGGATTGGCGCATGAGCGGCAACAACTATTGTTTGCTGATCGGTGGCCCCGACGGTTTGGCTCCGCAATGCCTTGCGCAGGCGCATATGCGTTGGTCGCTGTCGGCCTTGACCTTGCCGCATCCGCTGGTGCGTATCCTTGTCATTGAGCAGTTGTACCGTGCATGCAGCATCTTGCAGAATCATCCGTACCATAAGTAATGAACGCCCGGCAGCGTCAGCAATAATCTTTTGCAGGTTCAACCAGAGGCACAATGTCCGAAACGCAACACTTTAAAGACTACCACCGCGAAACGCGTATCTTCTGGGCTCGCCTGGCGGTAATGTCTTCGGTGATGCTGGCATTGCTCGGCGTGCTGGTGTATCGCTATCACCACCTGCAAATCGTGCAATACCAGGATTACGCCACCCAATCAGATCGCAATCGCGTCCATATCCAGCCCATTCCTCCTACCCGCGGTTTGATTTATGACCGCAACGGCATTTTGCTGGCCGAAAACCGCCCCAGTTACACCCTGTCGATTGTGCGCGAGCGGGCGGGGGATCTGGAAGAAACCCTCGACTACCTGCAGACGCTGGTCGAGATCCGCGCGACGGATCGGGAAAAGTTCTACAAATTGATGCACCAGCGCCGCCGCCCCTTCGAGCCCGTGCCGCTGCGTTACAACCTCAGCGAAGAAGAACTGGCCAGCCTCGCGGTCAATGAATTCCGCCTGGAAGGGGTGGAGATTGACGCGCAGTTGGTGCGCCATTACCCCCAGGGCGACCTGTTTGCCCATACGGTTGGTTACGTGGGGCGTATCAGCGAGGCAGAACTGGATAACTTTGACGAAGAGGAATACCGCCGCTACAGCGGTACCCATTCCATCGGCAAAACCGGACTGGAGCGGCATTACGAAGATATCCTGCTGGGTGAAGTGGGCAACCAGAACGTGGAAACCAATGCGCGCGGCCGCGTGCAGCGGGTACTGGAGCGGATAGATCCCAAGCCCGGTGGCGACCTGCATTTGTATCTCGATGTGCGCATGCAGCAAACGGCGGTGGCCGCCCTGGCCGGTCGGCGTGGTGCGGTGGTGGCCATTGAAGTGAAAAGCGGTGGCGTACTGGCGGCTGTCAGTGTGCCCAGTTATGACCCCAACTTATTTGTGACCGGCATCAGTTTTGCCGATTACCGCAGCCTTAATGAATCCCTCGATATGCCGCTTTACAACCGTTTTATCCAGGGGGTTTATCCACCGGGCTCGACAATCAAACCCATGATTGGCCTGGCGGGCCTGGATAGCGGCTTTACCGACGTCAATCGCAGCATCAGTGATCCGGGTTTCTTTCGTTTGCCCAACACGGAATGGATATGGCGTGACTGGAAGCGTGGTGGTCACGGCGGCCGTGTCGATCTGAAGCAGGCCATCTCTGAATCCTGTGATACCTATTTTTGGGATCTGGGTAACCGCATGGGGATTGATCGCCTGTCCGAATTCGGCAGCCATTTTGGCCTGGGTGAATTGACCCGGATTGATATCCCGAATGAACGCCGTGGGGTCTGGCCTTCGCGGGAATGGAAACGCGGTGCCAAGGGGCAAGCCTGGTATCCCGGCGATACCATCAATATGTCCATCGGCCAAGGGTATGTTCTGACATCGCCCATGCAGTTGGCCGTGATGACCGCAACCCTGGCCCACCGTGGTGTACGTATCCGGCCCCAGATGGTACAGCGCGCCAATGGTGAATTTCTCGCGCCGGTGATCGAAGACCGTTTTGATGTGGCAGAGGCCCACTGGGACGCGATCTTTGACGGCATGGCGGAAGTGATGCACGGCCAGCGCGGTACCGCGCGCGTGGCCGGGCAGGGGGCGGATTACCGGATGGCGGGCAAGTCGGGCACGGCGCAGGTTGTCGGTATTGCCCAAGGCGAGAAATACGATAGTGAGGCGCTCAAGGAACGCCACCGCGACCACGCGCTGTTTGTCTCTTTCGCGCCGCTGGAAGACCCGCAGATTGCGGTGGCCGTTATCGTGGAAAACGCCGAGGGCGGCTCCAGCCAGGCGGGACCGGTAGCGCGCAAGATGATGGATGCCTTTTTACGCGGTAAGTATCTGGTGCCGGAACAACCTGAAGGCGTTGAAGAGGCGGCGACGCCCGTTGGCGGTCGCCTTCCATCCCAGCCTTTGGCGCGGCGTGTAATAGACACAGGCGGAGTGAACTAGCCATGAGCGGACAGGATTTTCTCCGTCGTTTACCCAGAACCGGCTTTGGCCTTGGCCGTCGCGAGGCATTGCAACAGCGCCTGCATGTGGATTTCCTGTTGTTATTCCTGCTCCTGGCGCTGACGGTAGTGGGCATGTCAGTGCTCTACAGCGCCAGCGGTGAAAGCATGGTCACCATGCGCCGCCAGGGGACGTTTTTCCTGATTGCGTTTACCGCGATGTTTGCGGTCGCCCAGGTGCCGGTAGATTTTATGCGACGCATGGCTCCCTGGGCTTATGTCGGCGGCGTGATTTTGCTGATCTTGGTATTGGTGGTGGGTGTGGGTGCCAAGGGCGCCCAGCGTTGGTTGAGTATTGGCGGTTTTCGCTTTCAGCCATCCGAAATTATGAAGCTCGCCATGCCGGTGATGATTGCCGCCTACCTCAGCAAGCGTTTCCTGCCGCCCGGTATCAAGCATGTATTTTTTACCTTGCTGTTGATCGCGATTCCCACCGCCTTGATTATTGACCAGCCGGACCTGGGTACCTCTATCCTGGTGGCGGCCTCGGGCATTGTGGTGCTGTTTTTCGCGGGGTTGCGCTGGGGTTATATCGTCCTGGCGGCCATCATCTTTACGGCCAGCCTATGGCCGATCTGGCATTTTATGCTGCACGATTACCAGCGCCAGCGGGTGTTAACCCTGCTGAATCCGGAGGCAGACCGCCTCGGCGCCGGCTGGAATATTATTCAATCCAAGACGGCCATCGGCTCGGGAGGGCTGTCGGGCAAAGGCTGGCTTGAGGGTACCCAGTCGCGCCTGGATTTCCTGCCGGAAGGGCACACCGATTTTATTATCGCGGTGATGGCCGAAGAATTCGGGCTGCTGGGGGTACTGATGTTGCTGGGGGTCTATATCCTCGTCATCATGCGCGGCATGATGATCGCACTCAACGCACAGGACAGTTTTGGCCGATTATTGGCTGCGAGTATTACCACCACCTTTTTTGTGTACGTGTTTGTGAATATGGGCATGGTGTCCGGCCTCTTGCCGGTGGTGGGGGTGCCCCTGCCGCTGATCAGCCAGGGCGGTACCGCCATCGTCACCCTTATGGCGGGCTTTGGCATCCTCATGGCGATTGCCACTGAGCGCAAGCGGGTCATGACGCCGCAGAAAAAATAATCAGACCGAAAATAAATCAGGCGCTGTGGGCCAATCCAGGTACAGCGCGAGTATCAGTGCGAAAAGGGGTTTAATAATGACGCGAGTCAACGCGGCGGATGCTGCGCCAGCCAGGCGCTTATCTGCTTACTTCAGCTTGGGAAAAGCCATCAGCCTGCTCACCGGCTGCCTGGTACTGGGATGCGCGAGCACAGGCTCGGCGAATTACAGCCAACACGCGGAAACCCAGGGCTTTATCGATGAGATGGTACGTGACCACGGCTTTGCCGCCGAACCTCTGCGCCAATGGCTGGGCCAGGCGGAAAAGAAACAAAACATCCTTGATGCGATTTCCCGCCCGGCAGAAAAAACCAAAACCTGGAAAGAATACCGCCCGATCTTTATCGTCCCGGCCCGTATCGATAATGGCGTGACATTCTGGCGCGACAACCGGGCGGCTTTGACCCGCGCCGAGCGCGAGTTTGGCGTACCCGCGGAATATATCGTGGCGATTATCGGGGTGGAGACCAACTACGGTAAAAATACCGGCAGCCATCGCGTGATTGATGCACTCACCACGCTCGCCTTTGATTACCCGCCCCGCGCACCTTTTTTTCGCAAAGAATTACAGAATTATTTTCTCCTGACCCGCGAGCAAAAACAGGACCCGCTGGCGTTCAAGGGGTCTTATGCCGGCGCCATGGGTTACGGTCAGTTTATGCCGTCGAGCTATCGCGCCTATGCAGTGGACTTTGATGGGGACGGTTTCACGGATATCTGGAATAACACCACCGACGCCATTGGCAGCGTGGCCAATTATTTCAAACAGCATGGCTGGCAGGGTGGTAAGCCGGTGGTCAGTCGCGTGCGGCCGGACGATGATATGGGCAAAAAGGCGCCCACCTACACCTTCAATGAGATCAATCCCCCAAGCGTGACGGTTGCCGAATGGAAAAACCGGGGCTACCAGCCGATCACGGATTTGCCCGTGGATGCCAAAGCCCTGATCCTGAAACTCGATGGCCAGCACGGCGAAGAATATTGGCTTGGCCTGCAAAATTTTTACGTCATCACCCGTTACAACCGCAGCCATTTGTATTCCATGGCCGTGCATCAACTCAGCCAGTTAATCAGAGAAAAAATGGAGGCTGGCCAATGAGCATCGTTATTCGCGCACTGGTATTGAGCCTGGTCGGTCTGTTGCTGTTTGCCTGTACGCCCATTACGCCTTACCCCTCTACCCCTAAACAACCGGATTTTGACGATATCAAGGACAGCGGTCCGGAAAGCGAGATTGATACCTCCCATGTACCCGATGCGGTACCGCGCCATGAAGCCCGCACCATCGCGGGCAATAAAAATCCCTACACCGTGCTGGGTAAAACCTACTATTTGCTGGAAGATGAAAGCTCCTACAAAGAGCGTGGACGCGCTTCCTGGTACGGCAAAAAATTTCACGGTCGGCGCACATCCAATGGTGAAATCTACGATATGTACGCCATGACTGCCGCCCACAAAACCTTGCCGATTCCGTCCTATGTGCGGGTCACCAATATCAAGAACGGCAGAAGTGCTGTGGTGCGGGTGAATGACCGCGGCCCCTTCCACAGTGATCGCATCATTGATTTAAGTTACGCGGCTGCACAGCGCATCGGTATCCTCAATGCCGGTACCGGGGTGGTGGATGTGGAGATTGTCCTGCCGGATGATGCGCCGCCTGCGCCCCTGAAAGCCAACGCCACTAATAATGTCATCGCAGGCAGTAAACTGCCGGCCAATACGCATCTGCAAATCGGCGCCTTCAGTTCTGAGTCCAGTGCAAAACAATTCGCTGCACAGGTATCCGGCCACCTGACCTACCCGGTGATCATCAGCCGCAATCAAACCGGCAAACCAATCTTTCGCGTGCGCGTAGGGCCTATTACCGATGCGCGGGATTTGCAGCAGGTGCGACTGGATGTGAAAAAATTGAATATTCCTGAAGCACACGTTGTCTACGAATAATTCTGATGCCGTTGCGTTTTTTGTTGTGCACATTTTTGCGCAAACAGAATGAAAACTTGTGCAGCGACAGACGAAAAATCCGGTCACCAGCTGGTACAATTCGCCAGTTTTTTTGAACCCATAACAGCGAGTGATTCTGTTCCCATGTTAAAAACGTTATTTACCAGTGCATTGTTGTTGCTTGCCAGCCATACCTTGCTGGCTCAACCGTCTCCCACCCCGAATGCACCCAGTCAGCAAGTGATTATTCCTTCTCCGCCGCAACTCGCTGCGACGGGTTATTTATTGATGGACGCCGATACCGGTGCGGTTATCGTGGAGCACAATGCGGATGAGCGGTTACCGCCAGCCAGCCTTACCAAGATGATGTCCAGTTACATCGTTTCGGAAGAAATTGAAAACGGTCGTATCGGCGAAGAAGACATGGTGAACATCAGCGTCAAAGCCTGGCGCATGGGTGGCTCCAAGATGTTTATCCGTGAAGGCACCCAGGTGTCGGTCAAGGATTTATTGCTCGGCGTGATTGTGCAATCCGGTAATGACGCAACGGTGGCACTGGCTGAGTATGTGTCCGGCAGTGAAGATGCCTTTGTCGATGTCATGAATCAAAAAGCCGCCTTGATGGGCATGAACAGCACCCACTTTGAAAACTCTACCGGCTGGCCCGCCGACGGTCATCTGACCACTGCCCGCGACCTGGGTATTCTGGCGCGCGCGATCATCAACGATCACCCCAAGCATTACGCACTCTATAAAGAAAAATATTTTGTATGGAACGACATTCGCCAGCCTAACCGCAATCTGTTGTTGTTCCGCGATGAAACCGTAGACGGTTTGAAAACCGGCCATACCGAAGAAGCGGGCTATTGCCTGGTCGCCTCGGCAAAGCGCGACGGTATGCGTTTGATTTCCGTGGTCATGGGCACTACCAGCGAGAACGCCCGCGCGGCAGAGTCGCAAAAACTCCTGGCCTATGGCTTCCGTTATTACGAAACCCTTTCGCTCTATAACGCCGGTACGGAGCTCAGCAAAACCCGCATCTGGGGCGGTAAAAGTGATGAAGTGGGGCTGGGTATCGCTGAAGATATCAAGCTGACCCTGCCGCGTGGTCGCCAGCAGGACCTGCAAGCCAATATGCATATTAATGACATCATCAAAGCACCCATCGAAGCCGGTCAGGCCTTGGGTAAGGTGGTGATTGAGCTGGATGGTAAGGTGCAGGCCGAGACGGATCTGATTGCCTTACAACCGGTTGAGCAGGCAGGCTTCTTTGCCCGTCTCTGGGACAATATCAAGCTGTTCTTCCGCAACTTGTTTAGCTGATACCGGTTAGCTAGACCGGCGGCGCCCACAGCGAGTGGGCGCTTGCTGCATTCTTCTTTCAAGCCTCTCCTTCTGTTCGGCTATTTTTTTAATTAGTCGACACGATCATATTTTTCGTCGCGCAAAACCGCCGATTTGGGTCTACAATTTCTGGCATCCGTTACAACATCTTGGGGCGTAGCGGAGTCATTCCATTTCATAATTTCAAGGAGATGCTCATGGAAGCAACTAACAATCCCTATCAAACACCGGAAGGTCAATTGACTGTCGATGGCCAAGGTTATGGTGAGGTGAATTTCTTTTCGCCGAACACACGCATCGGGCGCCTGCGTTATCTCTCCCACAGTTTTGTATTTATGCTGGTTGCCTATGCCGTACTGGCTGCCGGGTTGGGGCTGGCTTTCGGTGTATCCGAATTTTTCTGGGTGCTGGTGGGTGTCGGGTATATCGCGATGATCGCCTTTTCGGTCATCTTAATGATCCAGCGTTTACACGACCTCGATAAAAGCGGCTGGTTTTGCCTGCTCATGTTTGTACCTTTGGTGAACTTTATTATGGCGTTGTTTCTGGTCTTCGCCGCCGGCACCAAAGGCACGAATAATTTCGGTTTGCAGCCACCGCCGAATAAAACCTGGAACTGGATTCTCGGTATGGCGTTTCCGGTCATCATGGTGGTCGGGATTATTGCGGCTATCGCCTTGCCGGCTTACGTGGATTACACCGAGCGAGCCAATGCGGCAGCCGAAAGTTATCAGTATGACGACTACGATACCGATAGCGGTACCGAGTCAACAGAATATTCGGACTACGCTGAGGAAGAGTAAGGTTAACCTGTGATCTGATAAAGCGAATCCGCAAGGGTTCGCTTTACAATACCCCCGCCCCTTTAATCTCCAGATAGCTGTTCGCCACCCGCACCGCCAATTCCTTTGCCGTACAGTCCAGGGTATACACCCCGGCGGCGGTTAATTTTTTCTGCACGTCACGGCGACTGCTCAGATACTGCTGTACGCCGGCATAGCTGATAGCGTCATCGAGGTTGGCGACCGGGCGTTGTTCCAGGTGGTCGAGAATTTCCTCGCGGATGTTGGCGATCATCACCAGATGGCGTTTCTTCAACAGGTTTACCGCCAGGAGCAATTCATTCACATCTTCATCGCGAGAGTTGGTGACCAGGATCACCAGCGAGCGTTTTTGTTGTAGCAGAGCCAGTTTTTCCGCAGCGGCGGTGTAATCCGGCGCGCATTGCCCGGCTTGCAGGTCATACATGCCGTTAAGCAGATTCTTGATCCGTTCCACGCCTTTCTGTGGCGGAATCCAGCGATTGACCTCGCCAAAACTCATTACGCTCACGCTATCACCCTGGCGCAGGGCAATGTAGCTCACCAGTAGCATGGCATTGAGCGAATGATCGAAGTGGCTGAGCTCGTCATCCTTGGCGCGCATACGGCGGCCGCTGTCCACCAGCAATACAATCTGTTGATCCCGTTCGTCCTGGTATTCGCGCGAGATAAGTTTCTGGCGGCGCGATGTGGCTTTCCAGTCGAGTTGCCGCAGGCTGTCGCCGAGGCGATATTCACGCAGTTGCTGGAACTCCAGACCCGTGCCGCGCCGGGGCTTACGTTTGATACCGATCTGGCTGGTGTGATTATCCGTGGCCAGGATGGTGTAAGCCGCGATGGCCATAAAATCCGGATAGACCTTCACCTGGCTGGTTGTGCCACTGCGGTACTGGACTTGCCAAAAACCCAGGGGGCTGGGGATTTGCAAATAAGCCGCTTCGATAGCCAGAGGTCCACGCTCCAGCGGGCGCAGGTTGTAGTTGACCTGGCTGGTTCGACCGGGCAGGAGTTCAAGGGATAACGGCAGATTTTGCAGTTCGGCGGTGGCGGGTACGCCGTCAAATACCTGCACCCGCACAGGTCGATTAAATTGGTGGCGCAATCGCAGGGTGACACTGGCCCATTTATCCACCGCCAGGTTGCCTGCGACCTCGCGCTCGACATCGATCCCCGGTAACTGGCGCGACATCATGTAATCCACCCCCACCACAATCAGGCCGGCCAGCAGTATCGCGCCGCCGGACTCAAGGCTGTTGCCCAGAGCAAAGTAGCTATTCACGAACGCCAAAGCGAAGGCGGCCAAGGCTAACAGGAGCAGCCCGCCGTAAAGACGTTTGCCCGGTATCCAGCGGCGGCGGCTCCAGTGGTGTGGTTTCATGGGTGGTCTCGGTTGCTAAGCGGTGTTTGGTTTCCTTGGTACGGGTGTCGGATTACGCCTTTGGCTAATCCGACCTACGTTAGTGCCTGGGGGCTTCTACGTGTTGCATGACTGATTGCAGTACGCGGTCGGCGTCCACGCCTTCGATGGCCAGCTCCGGCGATAACAGGATGCGGTGGCGCAGGGCGGGGAGGTACATGGTTTTGACATCGTCCGGGGTAACAAAGGTGTTGCCTTTGACCAAGGCATAGGCGCGGGCGGCGGCGAGCAGCGCAATGCAGGCGCGCGGACCGGCGCCACGGGCAATGCCGTTCCATTCGCGGGTGGTACGCACCAGTTTCACCACGTAATGCAGAATCTGGTCATCCACAGTGATCTGTTCCGCCACTTTTTGCAGGCTCAGGACATGGGACGTTTTGAGCAGGGTGCGGATATCCTCCAGGCCAAAGCCGCCCTGGGCCTGGCCACTGACGTGCCGGAGCATGACTTGTTCATCGCTTTCATTGGGGTAGTCGATCATCACCTTCAACATAAAGCGGTCAAGCTCTGCCTCCGGCAGCGGATAGGTGCCCTCTTGCTCCACCGGGTTCTGGGTGGCGAGTACCATAAACGGCTCGCCGGTTTTGAAGGATTCGCCCTCGATGGTGATCTGGCCTTCCTGCATGACTTCCAGCAGGGCCGCCTGGGTTTTTGCCGGGGCGCGGTTGATCTCATCCGCTAATAACAAGTTGGTAAACACCGGACCGCGACGAATCTCGAATTCCTGTTTAGCCATGTTAAACATGGCATGACCGGTGACATCGCTGGGCATCAGGTCCGGGGTGAACTGCACACGGGAAAATTGGCCGCCGAAACACTTCGCCAGGCTGCGCACCAGCAGGGTTTTGCCGAGGCCGGGTACGCCTTCAATCAACACATGGCCCCGTGCAATCAGGGCGACCAACACCTGTTCAATGATAAGGTCCTGGCCGATCAGGGCTTTCCTGATTTCCTGCAGCAGGTTATTGGCCAGGGTACTGGCCTGCTCCAGGCGGGACTCGCGGGAAATATCATCACTCATATGCTGTTCCTTATGGTTTGCAGGCAGGCGACTGCCAGGGTGAAATCGTGGGGATGTTGCAAGTTGTCGCTGAACAGTGCCCGATGCAATTCACTTGCACTCAGAGCGGTAAGCTGTTGCAGGTGGCTGATCTGTTCCTGCTCGGAAAATCGACTGAATTGGGGGTAATGCTGGTGTAACTGCTGGCGGACCTCTTCACGCAGGCGCTCTACCAGATACGGATGCTGCTGGCGGCGCCATAACAACATGGCACTGGCATGGATATGTTCCGCCAGGCTGCGGCGACCCTCGGCTTTGCGGGTCAGGATCGGGCCGAAGCGTACCGCCTTGGCCCACAGCCAAAAGCCCAGCGCGAGCAGCGCAGCCAGCATGCCGTAGGGGACCACCTGCCAGAGTAAGCTCCACAGTGAAGGGGCTTCCTGATTGATCAAAAACCACACCTTGCCATCGTGGTCGATCAGCTTCCACAGGGCGTAAGCATGGTCGTGGCAGTCGACGCGCTGGTTGGTCCAGATGTCATTGTCGCTGTTGACGATGACCAACCCCTGACCCCATTCGAACTGCGCCAGATGCAGCCCCCGATCATCCCCTGACCAGCCTTGGGGTTCTTCGTCGTAGTAGTCGAACGCCTCACCGTCGCTATAGTCGATCAGCAGGGGCTCATCCTCACCGAAAAAGTCCACCGCCTGGGGTTCCAGGTAAAGCGCACAGCGGAAATGGTTGTCGGGCAGTTTCTCCTCGTCCTCGGATTCCTCATCGTTTTCCTTGGGGGAGGCCTCATCGCTGCCATCTTCCAGGGATTGGTCAGCAGATTCGGTTGAGGTTTCTTTT
>CAMLOU010000098.1 GCA_946481735.1 uncultured Cellvibrio sp. | reverse complement strand
CCGTCACTGATAAACGTTTTTCCATAGGTGCCATCTTTGCTCGGGTCGTAGGTCCAGCGTTGCAAGATGTAGTATTCCACCAGATGCGCGGGATCAGCGGCAGACATGGTTTTGTCGTAGCCCCACCCGTATAACGTGATATAGCTTGCACCGCTGTCTTCGTTAAAACGATAGCCAATGACCCTGTCTTTATCACCAAAGTGCCACCCCGGGCCGCCCACGTAGTTATAACCACCGCCTTCCCAGCTCACGCTGAAGGCGCCGTCGGTGTTCAAGGATAAGGATGCAGAGCCGCCGTCTTTCCAATGTGTGAAGAAAAAATCACCGATATGGCCAGTTGCATGATTTTGCGTAATGACGGCGGCTTCAGAGAATTTTTGGGTGTAGGCTTTGAATTTTTCTATGGAGCTGGTTGCCGGGTTCTTAACAGCCTCTTCGTTTTTATCTGCGGCTTTCTGTTCTTCTGCACAACTCAATAGACCGCATAGGCCTAGCAAGATGGTTGTCTTTAAAAAATAATTTTTCACACTGTAATCCTCTGTTTGTCGGTGGTTCGTTTGTTTATTGGTCATCCAGGTAGGGTTAATTAAAGCTCAAGATGGCGTTCTGTGCCAGGCTATTATCCAGGGTTCGTCAGCTGGATTCATAATCGGCTGAACGATTTATATAGGTGCAGCGAAATACGATTTGCTGTAGCCAATCAACCGTCACATTACACTCGCTCAGCTTTGCTTTATAGTGATTATTCAAAACGGCGACGACCATCTGGCATAGCGACCGTCCAGCACTCGACAATGGAGACTATTTTATGACGCATGAAACTTACACGCCGCCCAAGGTGTGGCAATGGAACGCAAAAAACGGCGGCACATTCGCCAACATCAATCGGCCCGTAGCGGGCCCCACCCATGAAAAAGCCCTGCCGGTCGGCAAGCACCCCTTGCAACTGTATTCATTGGCGACGCCTAATGGCATGAAGGCGACCATTATGTTGGAAGAGCTGCTTGCGCTTGGTTATAAGGGTGCGGAATATGATGCGCACCTGATACAAATTTCTGATGGCGATCAATTCAGCAGTGGTTTTGTCAACATCAATCCCAATTCAAAAATTCCGGCGATGGTCGATCAAAGCGTGACGCCGAACCTGCGGGTGTTTGAATCGGGTTCGATTTTACTTTACCTGGCGGATAAATTTCAGGCATTGATTCCGCAGGCGATAGGGCCGCGCACGGAATGCCTGTCCTGGTTGTTCTGGCAAATCGGTACCGGGCCCTTGCTCGGCGGCGGCTTCGGTCATTTTTACACCTACGCGCCGGAAAAATATGAATACCCCATCAATCGCTACACGATGGAAGTCAAACGACAACTGGATGTGCTGGATCGCCAGCTGGCGCAGCATCGATATGTCGCGGGTGATGAGTACACTATTGCCGATATCGCGGCCTGGCCATGGTATGGGGAGCTGGTAAATAATAATGTGTACAACGCGGCGGAATTTCTTGAAGCGCACACCTACAAACATGTGCTGCGTTGGGCTGGCGACATTGCACAACGACCCGCCGTACAACGTGGGCGCATGGTCAACCGCACCTGGGGCGAGCCTCATGAACAACTTCACGAACGCCACGACGCGGCCGATTTTGAAACAAAAACGCAAGACAAACTGTTGCACAATACATAAAGCATATTTACCCACCATCATCGCGCCCAATAAACAAGTGAGCCTATGCACAACCTGAAAACTTCACATATCCGTCCCATGCCGCCACGCGATACCAGGGAAGCGCATCGCGCGGCGACGCCACTGGAATTATTCTTCGACCTGGTTTTTGTTATCGCGATTGCAGCGGCGGCAGCAGGGTTACACCACAGTGTGGCCGAAGCACATTTCATCGACGGTATTGCTAAATACGTAGCGATTTTTTTTGCGATCTGGTGGGCGTGGATGAACTACACCTGGTTTGCCTCCGCTTACGACAATGATGATTCGTTGTTCCGCATTCTCACACTAATCATTATCGCGGGTGCCCTGACATTGGCCGCGGGCGTGAGTCACTTTTTCAAATCTTCCGATCTGACCCTGGTCGTCCTCGGCTTTGTCATTATGCGTATTGCCATGGTGGGTTTCTGGCTCAGGGCGTACAAACACGATGAAGCGCGCAAACGAACGGCGCTGTGGTATGCGATGGGAATTGCGCTGGTACAAGTGTACTGGGTTGCATTGCTGTTGCTGCAACCCTTAACGCCGGTTCTGTTTTATGCGGGTTTTGCATTGGGCGCATTGCTGGAATTGTCGGTGCCATTCTTTGCGGAGCGAAAAGCGCAAACGCCGTGGCATCGCCACCACATCATCGAACGTTACGGCTTATTAAATATTATTGTGTTGGGCGAGACATTGCTTGCGGGTTCCATTGCGTTGAATACTGCCGCAGTGCATTTTGATATTGATTTAATCCACTCGGCCATCGCCGCACTGGTGATTGTTTTTGCATTATGGTGGTTATATTTTTCCCGCGAGGAACACCTTAACGCACAGGATTTATCGATGGCACTTACCTGGGGCTATGGTCATCTGGTGATTTATATTGCTGGTGCTGCCGTCGGCGCAGGCTTTGCGGTTCTGGTTGATATAGTGACTGATCACGCCGCCGTCAGCTTGTTAGTGGGCAATTATGCGGTGGCCATTCCCGTGGCATTTTATTTTATGGGGTTGTGGTTTGTGCGTGATCGCTTTGTGCTTGATGGTGTCGGAAAATCTGTACTGCCGGCTTCCGCATTATTGGTGTTATGTATTCCATTGGTGTCAGGACTCGAAGGGATTGCGGTGGTAACCGTGCTGTGCGTATTAACCCGCAGTAAGATCGCCTGCCGGGGCAAGCAGGCGTAATCCTGGCAATAACCAATATTACAGCGGCCGTAACACCAACCTGCCATAGGCAATAAATGCACAAATGGCGGCAACAACAAGCCAATACACCATGGCGTTGTAGGTGTTATCGCCCGACGCAATGTGCAATCCACAAAAGAGCAGCATTTCTATCGCAATGCAGATCGCCGCAACAGGCACCAGCACGACCAGGGGTTTGTAAAACGCAGGCAGTATCAAACACAGCGCGATCACCAGTTCCAGGCCGCCCAGTGTTTGCCACAGGCCTGTAGGAATGGCTTTCAGCGAGGGCATGGTTTGTTCGGCGGAGTGAGAAAATTTCCACACCGCGCCCATGATGGTGTGCAAGGCGAGCAGGGCTTGAAGAACCCATAGCAAGATATTCATGTTTAAACTCCGTTGTTGTTGGGGATGACTGGGGTATCAATCGCTTTGATACTGAAGGTGTCCAGGGTTTTTCTGTCCATCACGACATCAATAGCGGTAATTTTTTCGTCTTTTACCGTGAAGCAGAAAGCCACCACGGTTTTTCCATTCATACCCCAGGTTGCGCCGGCAACACCGTTTACCAGCGTAAGCTGCGCACCCGCTGCGCGACCTTTGAAGGTATCGGCCACATTTTTTGCACCGGTGATTTCGGGTTTAAATGCCGGTGCGCCTTTGGCTTTATTCGCGCTGCTGATTTTAATCGCCGTGTCATCGGCACGCAGAATAATGTCCGGATGCAGCAGGTTGATCAGCGCATCAAAATTCCCTTCGCGGGAAGCTGCTAAAAAAGCGGCCACTACCGCGTGTTGCCGCGGGCTGTTTGCTTGCGGTGTGGTGCCACCCCGCACACGCCGCCGCGCGCGGCTGGCGAGTTGACGCGCAGCGGCTTCGGTGCGATCAATAATGGGCGCGATCTCATCAAAGGGCAGGTCGAATAAATCATGCAATACAAACGCGATGCGTTCGGTGGGCGTTAAGGTATCGAGCACCAGCAACAGGGCGGGGCCGAGTGTATCGGCGATCAGAAAATGACTTTCGGGGTCGCCGCTGCCGTCATCCGCCGCGTTATACAGCATATCGTCCAGGGATTCCGCAGTGCTCGCTTTACGCGCACGGAGCATGTCCAGGCACACGCGGGCAACAACAGTGGTGAGCCAGCCGCCGAGGTTGTCGATGCTGTCCGACTCGGTGCGGTTCAGCCGAATCCAGGCTTCCTGCACGGCATCTTCGGCTTCACTGTTTGAGCCCAGCATGCGATAGGCCACGCTGTGCAAGTGGTGTCGAGCGTCTTCAAAACGCTGTGTTAATCCGTCCTGTTTTGCCATCTTGTATAGAGCCCCCAAGTTTTTTTGTCGTTTCACCAGCCATGACGAATCAGCGCCATGAAATGTGACAGGCGGGAAGAAAAAAGCGGTTTGTGCGAGGTTTTATACCTTTTTTAGCAAAATAAGGTGAACCTGCGCACGTGTCCAACTCACGACCTAAAGTGGGAATGTGCGGTGTCTGTTAATCGAACGTGCCATGTCACGTTTTCGCGGAAAATGAGCAGACGCACAGTTACCCATTTCATTAATCTCCCGATGCACTTCTGTGTTTACTGTTAACTTTTGGAGAAACTAATGAAAATAACATTATCCCAAGTCAGAAAAGCGTTATGCGCAGCGGCATGCGGCAGCTTGCTGTGTATAACCAGCGGCGCTTCGGCGGTTGTATTCCAGGCCGAAGATTATACCAATGCCTTTGATACCACTGCCGGTAATACCGGCGGCGCCTATCGCACGGGCAACGTTGATATCGAGCCTGTGACGGATGCGAACGGCGGCCATAATGTTGGCTGGATCGAAGCCACTGAATGGCTCAGTTACGCGAATTTGTCGGTACCGTCGGCCGGCACCTACAACATCCGCGTCCGTGTAGCCAGTGCTTCGGGCGGCACGCTCTCGGTGGACCTGAATGGCGGCGCGGTGCCCCTGGGCACGATCAATATCCCGGCAACCGGTGGCTGGCAAACCTGGCAAACCGTGCAAAAACAGGTTCAACTTCCGGCGGGAACTCATAGCCTCGGTGTGTATGCGACTACCGGCGGCTGGAACTTCAACTGGATCGAAGTTACCCCTGCGCAGCCGCCCGTCACCGGGCATCACTTTGAGGCTGAAGACTACGCGAACGCGAGTGATAACACCCCGGGCAATACCGGTGGCCAACACCGCACCGGCGATGTAGACATTGAAGCCACGACCGATACCGGCGGTGGCTTTAACGTAGGCTGGATTGATTCCGGCGAGTGGCTGTCATTCAACAACATGAATATCGCCACAGCCGGTAACTATAAAATTGAGGCGCGTGTAGCAAGCGGTGGCACTGGCGGCGTTGTCTCTTTCGACCTGAATGGCGGCAGCGTTGCCTTGGGTCAACTGGTTGTTCCGGCGACGGGTGGCTGGCAAACCTGGCAAACCATCTCGCTCGATGTGAACATTCCAGCAGGCAACCACAGCTTTGGTGTGTACGCCACGACGGGCGGCTGGAATCTTAATTGGGTAAAAGTTACCCCCGGTGGCAGCGGTCCGGTTGACCCTAATCCCACCGTAACCTGGAGTGATGAGTTTAATACCATCAACGAGGGTATCTGGAGCTTTGAAACCGGCGGTGGCGGTTGGGGCAACAATGAGCTGCAGTACTACACCGATGGCGGCAATGCCTATATCCAGTTTGATCCGCAAGCCAACAGCAATGTGCTGGTCATTGAAGCCCGTCAGGAAACCGGTGGCCCCTGCTGGTGGGGCGGTAATTGTGGCTACACCTCCACACGTATGATTACCCGCTACAAGAAATCTTTCCAATATGGACGGATGGAAGCCCGTATGAAATTACCGCGCGCCCAGGGCATCTGGCCGGCGTTCTGGATGATGGGTGATAGCTTCAACAATGGTGTTCGTTGGCCGGATAACGGCGAACTGGACATCATGGAACACGTCGGCACCAACAACACCACCTCCGGTGCTTTGCATGGCCCTGGCTATTCGGGTAATACCCCCATCACCGGGCATTTAAACCACGGCACCAGTATTGATTCCGTTTATAAAATCTATGCGGTTGAATGGGATGCAAACGGCATTCGCTGGTACGCCGATGGCGTTAACTTTTACAGTGTGACCCGCGCCCAGGTGCAGCAATACGGCCAATGGGTTTACGACCAACCCTTCTGGTTCCTGCTCAACGTCGCTGTCGGCGGCAACTGGCCCGGCGACCCGAATCACGCCAACTTCACCACCCAGCGCATGTACGTGGATTACATCCGGGTATATCAATAAAACAAAAAAAGCCCCTTCATTTCTGAGGGGGCTTTTTTTGTGTCTGTTGCAACGGTTGTTCAGCTTCCCTTGCCGACTCAACCGCACTTTTCTTACAGGCCGGCGATGGTTGAGCTGGCCCAGTTGCGGAAAGAACCGCCGTTCGGGCTTTGGTCTGCACGCAGCTTCAAGCCGAGGGTTTGATACAACTCGGACTGGGTTTTGCCGCCGATATCGATCACACGACCGCCACTGATGCCAGCGCCTGCGACTAACATCGGCACATTGCTGTTGCCGTGGGAGTCGGCGTCGCCCATGTCGGATACCTGGGTAACGATGGTTGAGCTGAACAAGCCTCTTTCCGCCATTTTATCCAACAGGTATTTGGTCAAGCCCTGCATGTAAACAATGTCTTCCGTGTAGGCATTAGGCATGTTGCCCTGGTTGTGGTGCGATTGGTGCGACTCGCGACCCAGTACATCCAGGAAATGGGTGTGTGCGTCGGTACCGAAGGCGATGGACACAGACGCTGACAAGTTACAGCTCAGTGCCAGGGTCACGATGTCCGCGTGTAACTTGGCCGTCGCATCAAAACCGGTAACCGAGGTGTTGCCTGGTTGTGGGCATGAGCCGCCGGGATTCTCGCCACCGGTGTCGATAGCTTCCTCAATTTCACGAATTGCGGTGAAGTGGCTATCCAGTTTTTCCTTTTCATGTTGTCCGAGTTTGGTGCGCAAGCTGTTAACGGCCGCATAGTGCAGATCCACTACAGACTGGCGTGGTGCGGTTGAACCGCCACCGCCACCGCCGCTGCCCCCTGCGAAGAGCACATCCAACGCCGCTTGCGGGCTGGTGATGATCGGCTTGCCAGTGGAACCTTCCCGACTCAGTGCTGATTCCGCTGTGGTACCCACGTTCAGGTATTTCACGGGATAGTTTGCACCGATGGTACGACCCAGGTTTACATCAAAACTGTCCTCGCCCCAGCTGCCGTTGTTGAAACGGTGGAACATCACGCCGTGACCGGCACCGCTCAAGGACGCGTTGCGCAGCATGGCAATACGGCTGTAGTGCGTTTGCAAAGGGGCAGATTGGACTGGCAGGGTGCCGCCGGAGGGAAACCACCGGTTGGGATGGCAGCCACCGCCGTTGAACACCAGGCAGTGCTTGGTGGGTGTGCCGGATTGCGCTTCAGCGGTGCGCGCCAGCATCACACCAGCCAACACGCTGGAGGCCCTGATCAGTCCTGCCGAGATACCGGCATGCGAGACAACCCTGAGGAAATCTCTGCGTTCTTTGTCGAAGCAATCTTTATATCTCATGGTATTCACTCCAAGTCGTTAACAAGGTGATGTGGGGAAGGGGCGCGCATTAGCGCGCCCACTCCTGCCGGTACATCACAGAATCCAGCGCCGGAAGTTGTTCGAGCATGGCGCGTGGACCATTGGTGGTCAGTACGTTGGTCAGGTTATTGATATCGCAACGGTAAGCGTTTTCTTCCGCTTTGCTGATGCGTGGATAACCGACATCCCTTGTTGAATCAATCAGGAAGATCGAATGGATACCTGAGCTGTAGCTTACGAATTGCGTTGCCAGACAGCTTTTCGCCAGGCCGGCAACCATCGGGTCTTCAACAATGGTGCGTGCGAGATCTTTACCGCCATCAAAGGTAATGGCAGGTTCATGAAGCACACGATCCGGATCGTTGAGGAACTGCAACTGCGGGAAGGGCGAGAAGAACGTGCCCACCGCATTGATCTCGTTGCCTTTCAGGTCGGTAGCGCGAACGCGACCGAGCGCATCGTAGTTCTCCATGGAGCCGCCCAGCGGGTTGATGATTTCGCCGTGACAGTTGGAACAACTGGTACCGGAGGTAATACGGTCGAAGATCATGCGTTGCGTGGTGTGCGGGTCTTCAAAGAACTCTTTGTCACGCTGGGCCAGGGCTTCGCGGTCAAGGCTCACACCTGAGGGTGGCTCAGGAATGTCCTGACACATCATACGGCGACGCAAGGCCACGGCACGGGTTACCAGGTTGGCGTCCTGATCGGTGGCGTAACGTGAGAGGAAGGCACCCGAGATCAGGATACCGCCGCGCTCGCCTGTGCTGGCTCTGACGAAGCCGTCAGCATCCGCACCGCTACCGGAGTAAGACATGCCGTAAAGGTTAGCCAGACGCTGGTTAACGTGGGTGTAGCTCGGGTTGTAAACCGATTCGAAGGTTGAGCTGCTATTCAACATCGCATACGCAAAGTTTTTGCCCAGCTCTTTCTTCATGTCGTTGGCCACGGTGGCAAAGTCAGTAACGCCGACTTTCTCTTTGATCTCCAGTTGATTGGTGCCCAACCAGCGGTTGACGAAGTCACCGAGCAGCGCATTGGTATCAGTAGAGTTCAGCAAGCTCGCCGTGTGTTGACGTACACCAGCCGCTGTATCCAGCTCGCCCCGACCTGCAGCGGCCATCAGCGATTGACTGGGCGTGGTGCCGGTAAAGGTATAGCTGATGTAGGTGGCCATCTCGTAACCGTTCAGCTTGTACACCCCACCGTTAGAATCACCCACTTCCGAGCGATACAGGAACTGCGGTGAAGACAGCATGGCCGCCAGGGCGATTTGCATACCTTCTGCAGGCGTACGTCCATCAGCCGTGCCTTGGGCCACAGCCAGGTACGCAGTGCGCTCATCGTTGGTCAACGGACGACGGAAGATGCGCGGACCCAATGTATCAACCAGTGTGGTTGCACAGCTGTTGCTCGGTGAACAGGACAGCAGGTTGTTCCAGCGGGTTGCTACATCTTCTGCAATACGCTCAGCGGTAGAGATGTAACTGGTGTAGCGCGTTTTATCCACGATCAGGGTGTTGTTGTTCTCGAAAGAACCGGCGATAAAGTCGTCGGGCAGACGGGAAATCACATCCTGGGTGTAACCGACCAGGTCACGCACAGAGCGTTGGTATTCTTTCTTGGTCAGCAAGCGCAGGGTACGTTGGCCGTAAGCCGGTCCTGTGTTCGGACAGGTGAAGTTGGATACCGGATTATCCGGGATACCATCAGACGGTCTGCGCCAGGTGAGGATATAAGCTTCCAGATCCGCGGCACATTGGCCGGTACACGCGCCCGGATTACCTTGCGGCATCCACAGTTCGATAAACTCGCCGAGGGTGCGGTCCTGGTTATCCTGACTGTGACGATAGACAGAACGGTTCGGGTTCAAAGGCGAGTAGGCGGGTGAACCATCGGCGTTCTTCTCGCCATCAACACCGTGACAGGCGATACAGCTTTGTGAGGTCCACAAGGCTTGACCGCGTGTGACATCACCTTGTCCACCGGTACTGCTGGAGTTACCGGAGCTGCTGCCGACAGAACTGGTAACGGAGCTGGCAACAGAGCTGGTAGAACTACTGACACTGGACGCGATCGAGCTGGATGAACCGTTGGTATCGCTGTAAACCAGCGTCACCGGCGCACTGGCTGTTGAAGGAATACTGTCGCGATAGCTGATGACCTTGTAGTCATAGCTGCCGAAAGAAGACAACAGATTTTCTTCAAACATCGAGGAGTTTGCTGGCAAATTACTTTGCGTCGTCCAGCGGCCATCCGCACCTTTACGGCGAATCAGGAAGCCCGATTCGTTGTTGCTGACGTCCGACCACACCAGTGATGTATCACCGCTGCCCTGGCTGATATTGCCAGTCAAACCAACCGGTGTCGCAGGCGCGCTGGGTAGCGTAATTGCGGCGATATTGGTCGGGTTGTCGCGGGTGAGGAACATCTTGAAGTACACCGGCGTTTTTTCACCGATCTCACTCAAGTTGGCAATCACCCGCAAAGCTTCCACGCCAGCGTTCATTTCAAAGTCAACGCTGTTAACCACAATCGGTTTGCGCGGCGAGACGCTGATGCTGGTGTTGCTGTGCTTGACGATTGTCGCGTCGAAGGTGATGGCTTTGCTTACCGCATGCAAGGTCAAGTTACCTGTTAGCGATTGCACGGCAATATCACCTACCGCCATCGAATCCAGCATGCTGAGATTCAATTGCGTGGTGAAGTGCAGGTTGGGCAGGTAGCTTGATTCAAACAGCAGGTTTTGCATCCGCGTATTGCGAATATCAAAACCGGTTGAAACGCTGGCGAGAGGAATGGTCAGCGTTGCACTACCGGTGTTCGCTACGGTTCCCTGCATTTGCGTAAAGGTATGCGCTTCTGCATTGCTGACATTTTTTACCGTCACAAAGTGGAAACTGGACTTGGTTGTATCCAGTAACCAGCGTGCAGCTGTTGCCGGAGCGCTGCTGCTTGCGTTGCTGGAAGCCACGCTGCTGACACTGCTTGAAGCTACGCTGCTGGATGTATTGTTACCACCGCAACTTGCACCGTTGAAGGTGAAGTTTGTCGGAGCCTGGGTGCTCGGATTGTTGATATTAAATCCGAAACTTGCAGAGCCGTTGGTAGCCACATTTGCGTTATAGCCTGCATCCGTTACACACACATTGCTTCCAGTTGTAGTGACATTACCATTCCACAAATTGGCAATGGTTTCACCGCCGTTAAAGGTCCAGCACACTTCCCAACCATCCACAGCCGGACCATTGTTGGTCACTGACAAAGCAATTTGTGCACCGCTTCCCCAGTTGTTCACTGTTGTGTAGGTAGGCGTACAAACACTTTGTGCAACAGCACTGCCGGAAGCAGCCAGGCCAAGGGCCAGGCCAAGTGGGGAGAGCATCGAGAGTTTAAGTAATTTTTTCATGATAGTTCTCTTTAGCCTCCAATTAGCGCGCATCAAACACAAGCGCGAAGTCCACAGGTACCGCCGCGCTGATAGATGTCAGGTTAGCGACGGAACGCAAGGCTTCCACACCCTCGGTCAGATCGAAATCCGCCGCGCGTGGTAGCACTGGCGCCATGCTTTGCACCAGAACACGTGAGTTAGACAGGCGCTGTACCGACACGCGAGTCGTGATGATTGTGCTTACGCCGTGCAGATTAACCGTGGCACTGATATCTGTTTGCGTGGTTTGTCCGGCAGACAGGGAACTCAGCAAAGTGGCTGGTACGTCAACTGTAATTGTCGCTGTGGGGTAGCTGGCTGTTTCAAACAACAGGTTACGCATGCGCTGGTTACGTATATCGATACCGGTGTTGACGCTGTCCAGTTCGATGGTCACCGTAGCTACGCCACCGGTGCTGATAAAGCCACTCAGTGAGCCGAAGTTGTGTACTTCGACGTTATGCGTATTTTTGGTGGTCACGAAGTTCAGGTAAGAGGCTTCGGAATCCAGATCCCAAGCGGCGTTGGTGTTGACCGAGGAATTTGCGGAGCTTGCTACGCTGCTGGTTGCCACGCTCGATGAGCTCACGGCAATGCTGGAAGCGACACTTGATGCAACGGAAGAAACAACAGAAGACGCCACTGAACTGGACGACGGTGCAACACTGGATGTGACAGAGCTTGCGCTACTGGAACTGGTGGGGATTGGCGTACCGCAACCAATGGGTTCGGTAGACAACACGATATCGTCCATCCATACATCAGCAGTGTTGCCACTGAAGCTGTGGAAACCGAACATGGCGTAGTTAAATTTGTCACTCAGCCAATTGGCTGGCAGAGTTCCATTGTTCCAATCGTTGGCAGAGGTAACAGAGTGTACGAGGCTGCCATTCACCCACATACGCAATTCGTCGTAAGCGGTGTCAGCGTAGTAAGCTGTTTCAACGCAATACCATACGTTGGGAGATAATTGCGGGCCGCTATTCCATTGCGACATTTTTGGCGCGATGTTATCGCTGGGAACGTGGTTGGTGCCTAGCACACCTTTAATTTGACCCACGCGAATTTCGTCATCGGCATTTTGGGTTCTTTTGATTCCCATGATGTGTTCATGGTTATCGCCGGGATCATTACCCAACACTTTGCTGAGATTGACATAAGCACGCATGTGCAAACGTTGTGTACCTGCGGGCAGTGCACGAACAATTTGCGCCGGATTTTGGCCCCCGCGGAAGTGAATAGAGTTGCTTCCGTTGTAAGACTTGCTGTTATCTACCAGCGCATAGTTACCGGAACTTTGGTTGTTGTTATTGCCGTTAAATATCCAACCAATAAAGGTGCTCCAACCGCTCGGGCCAGCACCGACAGTACCGTTTTCAAAACCTTCACTGAAGAAAACGCCGTTACCGGTAGGAACAGATGAACTGCTTGCCGTTGAAGAGGGGGCAGAGCTGGACGCTACAGAACTTGCCGGCGCGGACGAGCTTGCCGGTGCAGATGAGCTGGCTGCGGAAGATGTGCTGCCTCCACAGGCGCTACCAGTCACTGTAGGAATTTCTGCCGCTGCGCTGCCTTTGCTGCCCTGGAAGCCAATCTCAACCGTTTGATTCGGTTGGATGTTCGCGTTCCAATTCAGATTCGATGCAGAATAAGGATTGGTGCCGCTGTAGTTGGCATTCCAGTTACTGGTCAAACGGTTGTCACCGCTGTATTGCCAGCTGACATTCCAACCATTGATTGCACTGGTACCGGTATTGGTAATTCTGATGGCGGCAGTAAAGCCGTTACCCCACTGATTGGTCACAACATACTGACAACTGGCGTAAACCTGACTTGAAAGGGCCGCGCTCGCCAGGGAAAGTCCCAGCAGGTACAAAGACCGGGCCAGCCTTCCCCTTCGGCGCGGGGCGATCGCAGAGGCTGTAATTCTACTCATGGTGTCTTCCTCTTAAGTGAATGCCGAGCAAGCTCGGCAAGGTTCCGTCAACAGCCTGCGGTCGTTATTCCCACTACTTGCCGCAGGTTAGTCGAAGGGTAAAAAAGGCTCGAAACTGCATGGATTCGAGCGGTTTAAAAAAATCGTTAACTCATGTTTTTGAAACGTTGTTGGCAAGGGAAATGGATTCCGAAAGCATCGGCTGTTCGTCGTCCGCGTGCGCGTCAATTTTTTTTGTAGCGAAGAGCGAACGCATAATGAAGCAACCCACCACACAGGCGGTGGCGAGTAGACCGATGTTCATGTACATCACGGTGCGGGATGCTTCCGCCGGATTCCAGGGATGGGCGATACCGAGATAACAGGCAAATAGCCAGGCGAACGCGGAGATGGAACCGCAAAATACGACCAGCAGTTTTTCAATGTTGTTTAAATCGAATATTCCGCGGCCTGAAAAAACAGTCGAGCCAAAGATGCAGGCCGTGCCTATCAGGCCGAGATAAATAAACATGATGAAGCTGTATTCGAGGGTGTAGTTCCAGCCCCGTGCGATACCCAGGTAGCAGGCAAACAGCCAGGAGACGGTAGAAATACAACCGGTTAACACTACGAGGGTTTTTTCGATGCGGCCCAGCCCTAACACACCGCCGCTGGAGGCAACACGCGGAAAACTGAAATGGTGCAACACGACACCGTTGATGGTCAGCACAACCACCACGGTGAACTTGGCCCATATTTTCTGATTCGTCAGATACTCCGGATTATCGAGATATCCCGTCAATACCAGCGTCAATCCCGACACCCAAAGCACGCCGAGCGCGATGGAAATAATTCCCGCCGCGCGTTTTAGCTCCTTGATGCTGTAAACCGACATCGGCTTACCGCCGGTTTTGGCGAGTACCAGGTCCTGCATTAACAAAATGCCTACGGCAACGCAGGCTGCGATCAAATGAACGTAAACAATTAAGGTTTTCATTGGTTAGTCCGTTGTTTTATTTGTTATTTGTGAACCAATCACTATCACGTGTGTGAAATGATTGCGCTAACATTTTTATCTAATGCGTCACTGTTTAAAGAAGAAAAACAGTGGTGGTTAAAGAGATAACGCGGTTTTTCGGGCAATAAAAATCAGTTGCGCTTTTAACAGCACAAAAATGATTATGATGGGCCGGTGAAGTTGCAAAACGACAGGAAAACTATCGTTTTAACGGATACCACATGCGATGAACGCTTTGACTATCACGGCTCGGTACAACATTTTTAATTATGTTTTGTCGCTAGTAATTATATTTTTACCAGTACTATTACCCACAGGGCGCAGGTGGTGTTGAGTAGTGGTAGCGATACCATGGTCGGGATTTTACAAAATATTGTCGTTCCGTCCACAAGTATTTCGACGTTTTTAATGTAAATCAGCCAGAAAACACACATTTTGTCGTCTGAATTTATATTTTGTTAAGCGCGCGTTAAGTTTTAAAAATTCGCGCAAAAAAATGTGCCGCAAAAAAATAAAAACTTAAATTTCGATTGGAAATTGAAAGTATGCCCACTCATTTAAAAACTGAATTAAAAACCAAAATTATTTCTCAGTTGCTGCGATTTTTTACTGATTAAAAAATAATTTGGTTATCTCTTTATGTATTACTTATTAAGTTTTTGGCTAACAGTTTTGCAACACCACGACGCGCAGAATACCTCGTGGTGTTGCAAAAAAATAAACCCTTAGAGTTGCGGTGTTGCACCCTCCAGTTCAACTTCATACTGCAAACCGATTGCATCGGGGCTGCTTGTCGTACTTTCAAAAGCGTTGTAGAGGTATAACGCATCCGGTGTGTTGACGACGACCAGGCTCACCTCTTCATTCGTGGCTACCGACGTGCTGCCCATGCCATTCACCAACTCCACATAACGCACGCTGCCGGATTGTGTGTTGCGAATGCTCAGGGTTGCGGTGAAATTGCTGTCGCTCAAACCGTTGCCCAGATTAATTACGCGCACGTTCACCGTGTCGCCGTTCACATGTAAAGGCGTGATGTTGGCGCCGCCATATAAAGGTGCACGATCCGCTTTCACGCGATAACGGCCACTACCCAATGCTGTCAGGTTCGCATAAGCGCGCGAACGGAAGCCGCTGTTATTGCGTGTGTTAAAAAACCGCGCCTGCGCTTTGGGGTGGTTGATATCCAGATACGCCATCCGCGCCCAATAACGACCGAGCACGCGCTGCGCAGAAACCGGCGCGGTTAAACGAGCCAGCACATGCAAAGGCGTTTCATTATTGCGCAGGTGATTGCTCAACAAATTCGGCACCGCCATACGCCCAAGGCCAGGGTACTGATCCGGGTTGTTGGTCAGGTAAGTCAGGAATGGCCAGGCCTGGTAATAGTTGCGGGTGCTGACAATTTGCAGATGCGATAACGCGATGTTGGCTTCCAAGTCGATGATGGTATCCCGCTCCCGTTGCAAGCCTTCACGCGCGCGCACGGCTTCGCACAAGGCATCGGTGTTGTAGGTATCCGCCACCCAATTGGCCACAGTTTCCCACCAAGCACCGGTGCGGCCCTGGTCCACCCAGGTGTAGTCGGTGTAGGTCAGGCTGTGGCCGAATTCATGCACCGCCGTTTCCGGGCGATTGATCGCATTGTCCCGAAACTCGATAAAGCTCAACCGATACTGCGCATCGGCCCCCATGGCGCCGCCGGCATTCAGGGTCGTGGTCGAATAGAGATTCATCTTGTAATAAGGACCGCTGTCGCTGTTCGCCGATAAACTGGTAGAACGGAAGCCCCACTCATTCACAAAACATTCGTAAGCCGCTTCCAGGTGCGACAGACCAAACGCAATCTGACTCGATGCGACGTTCGCCAGATTACCCTGGCCGCCATTTAATCCATTGCCGCCGTAGTAAGCGCGAAAGCGATCAGAATCCATATATAAGGCGTTTGTGGTATTTACATCAAAGCGCGTAAATTCATTGGTAATGGCCCGGTAGGGCACTGGGCCGCCAGGATTGCCGGTACTGCTTGAGCTGCTGCTGGAACTTGAACTGCCCGTTGTGGTTCCGTACACCCGCCATTCCAGAATCCCGGTGGACTGTTGCGTATTGAGCATGGAAACGCGCAAGCGATTGGTCTCGATGTCATCAAACTCAAGATCATTAAACGCATTTTCTGCTAAGGGCACTTCACCTGCGTAAATCCAGCTGCTGCCATCCCAATACTCAACATACGCCGTGGTGGGTACCAGCACACCGCCGTTGTCATCGAACCAATAAATTTGCGTCCGCTCCAGGCGTTGCGTTTGCGGCCATTCATACTGCACCCATTGAACAGAATTCGGATTGTTCCAGTTGCCGTACGCGCCGCTGGATTTATCGTTGGAGTTTGCCGGATTATTGTTGTCATTCGCCGCGCTTAAGGTCTCCCACGGCGATACATAAGACGTGGTCGCAACAGCCGCCAGCGCTATATTGGTTTCCGCCATGATCGAGCTGCTGCTGGACGATGCCACAGAGCTGCTACTGATAGATGACGCAAGGCTACTGCTTGCCGAAGAAACGGAACTGGACGCATTGCTTGTTCCGCAGGCGGTTCCGGTAACTTGCGGCGTCTCCACCGGGCCGCCATTGGTGACGCCCTGAATACCAAACTCCACCGATTGGCCTGGCGCAATAGCACGATTCCAACTGAGATTGCTGGCAGAATAATTTCCACTTAGCTGCGCATTCCACGCATTGGTAACGGCGTTATTCTGATAACGCCAGTTAACCTGCCAGCCATTAATCGTTGAGGGTGTGTCGTTGGTGATACGAATGGTCGCCGTAAAACCCGCACCCCAGGCATTTGAAACCTGATAACTGCA
>CAMLOU010000097.1 GCA_946481735.1 uncultured Cellvibrio sp. | reverse complement strand
CTAGGTATACCTTTCAAGGAAAGAAAAACCAAACCAGTGATTAGAAATCGGAATTCCATATTGTTAACTAACGTCCGGCTTTAGAGAGGACTTGTAGCGCGCAGCGGCGAAAAGGCCGCCCCACCCCCGAAGGGACGATAATAGCCGATTGTTATGGTAGCTCTCCATACGAAGTGTCCAAAACTATATCGTAAGTTTTTCCGTTACGACCGAATTTCACGCTGCTTGATTCTCCAACTTTGAAAGATAGTGATTCAGCACCTACGTAATAAGGTTTCCCAGACGATACGTCTTTTAACGTGAACACTAGATCAAGTTCTTCGGCTTCGGAATCATCAATTTGAAACTTCACTTCATACAAACCAGATAGCTCTATGGTAGACGTACCTGGATAGCTCAATAAGACAGCATCTATATACCTACTTTTCTCAGCTCCATCTAAAGACTCCTTACTAATAGTTAGCTGAACCACCAACCCGTCCTCAGCAACAGCCGTAGAGCTAACCACTATAAGAGCTAGACATAAAATACTTCTCAAGTTAGTAATCATGATTTTCCATAAAACTTGGCGTAATGGCGAAGCACGCAGTGCTGAGTCCGGCACCCGAAGGATGCAAATTGCCGCCACTTGTTAACTGTCATGGCCATTTGTCTGGTGGTGTGCCGTTCAAGGCACTGTGCATTACAGTTTTATACAGTTCAGTATCTACCTTTCCTGCAGAAAGTTTTGCGACCTTATGAGCCGTCTGCTGTTGGTTCGAGTTAATTAGTATTGCAACCAAAGCGCCAACATTGTACGTAAAATACTGCTCGGCATATGCTTTTAACTCTTTTCCCATTTCCGAATCAGACGAATCTTTTAGATTCATCTCGTACATTTTGTTGATTTTTTCAAGCCTATTAAAAGGTTCAATATACTTACTGAGAAGCTGATACTCCCTTGCTTCTAGCAAATCTGAAAAAGCTGGATTAAAGAATTTTTTGGCTTTCTCTGGTCTGTTTTCCTCGAGCCATATAAATAGATCAACGGAATCTTGCGATGCATTTAAGTACGTATTGATGGCAATGTAGTCATGAAACATATCTCTATCACACTCAGAGCTATTAACAACACTCTCTCTGGCTTCAGCTGCTTTCTTTAATAAGGCAGCCTTTGCCTGCGGGTATTCTTCGCCTAATGTACTCCATTCAATTAAATTGTATGACAGCCGAACACCTGCGTAAGCCGGTTCGATATCAATGGCGTTTTCATGAAACCATTTATGTTTCGTCAGTGCTTTATCAAAACGCCCATTTTGGCGATCAGATACAGCTTCTCTATATACGTCACCGGGATCTGTATTCTTGGGCGGAGCCCATTCGGCTTCAGCCATACTTGTAAATATTCCTGTTATTAGTATTAACCACCTCATCGAGACTCCTTCCGGGCAGCTAACAGCCTATTAATGAAGCCATTCGGCCTCATAATAAATATTAGCGTGAATGGAATTTAACTATGAAACCAAACTCAGACCTGCCACTAACTCATTGAAATACAATGAAATAAAACCAGCCGCCACACCTACCACCTGTTATTATCGTGAAATATCCCGATCAATGCTCGCCGCTGGCGGATAAACCATGAAAATAATCATATGTCAGTAAGGCAGATTTAGCCACGCTTGAACCATCACCACCATTCTCAGCCCCCGTCATAAAGAACTACCCAATAACCGATCTTCACCCAGGGCACTCACACAACCTAAGTAACTCAATAACAAAGCCCCCACAATCCACTGAACTTGGCCCCCGCGTGTCAGTCGCAACTCTTACCCCGACCAGAAATCAAATCTTCTGGCGCTGATACTCCATTGTTTTTCACATTAATCATCAAGGAGAACCATCATGCAAATTAAAGACGTTATGACCACCGACGTAAAAACCCTGTCACCTGATCAAAGCATTCGCGAAGCGGCTTCGCTGATGGCCGATATCGATAGCGGTGCGCTATTAATTAATGAAGGGGATCGTTTGGTCGGGATGGTGACGGATCGCGATATTGCTATCCGTGCCGTTGCCAAGGGGTTGGATTGTGACACGCCGATACGCGAGGTGATGAGCAATACCATCCGTTATTGTTTCGACGATGAAAGTGTTCAGGATGTGGCGCAAAACATGGCTGAAAATGAAATGCGCCGGATGCCGGTGCTCAACCGCGAGAAACGTCTGGTAGGTGTGGTTTCGCTGGGTAATATCGCGAGCTGTCACAATCAGCAAACCAGCGATACGGTGTTGCAGGGTGTTGCGCGCGCGCATTAATGGTGCTCCTAACTTATGCGGTCATGAATGATGGAGGCCACTATGAAAGCTGTTGTATTTCACGCGGTGGGCGATATTCGCCTGGATGATGTTCCCGAGCCGCAACTGCAAGAACCTACAGATGCCATTGTGCGATTAACTGCCTCTGCTATTTGCGGCACGGATCTGCATTTTATTCGCGGTACGGTGGGCGGCATGGAGGCCGGCACAATCCTCGGCCACGAAGGCGTGGGTATTGTGGAGGCACTCGGTGACGACGTGCGCAATTTACAGATCGGTGATCGGGTGGTGATTCCGTCCACCATCGCTTGTGGCAATTGTTCCTACTGCCGCGCCGGTTATTATTCGCAGTGCGACGATGCCAATCCCAACGGTAAACAAGCCGGTACGGCATTTTACGGCGGGCCAGCGAACACTGGCAGCTTCCATGGATTGCAGGCGGAAAAAGCCCGTATTCCTTTTGCCAATGTCGGGTTGATTAAACTCCCACCCCAGGTCAGCGATGACCAGGCGATTTTATTGTCGGATATTTTTCCGACCGGTTACTTCGGTGCTGATCTGGCGGAAATAACCAACGGCGATACGGTCGCGGTATTCGGTTGCGGGCCGGTGGGCCAGTTCGCGATTGCCAGCGCGTTTTTATTAGGCGCAGCGCGGGTGTTTGCTATTGATAAACACGCTGATCGTTTGCGCATGGCGCGCCAGCAAGGTGCGGAAGTGATCAACTTTGAAGAGGAAGATCCGGTTGAAGCGCTGCACCGTTTGACCAAAGGTATTGGTGTGGATCGCGCTATCGATGCGGTTGGTGTCGACGCTGAGCATCGTCACTACCACATCAATAAAGAAGATGAACAACGCTTCGCCCAACAGGTTGAACAAATCGCGCCGGATGCGCATCCGGATGGTGAAAACTGGCAGCCGGGTGATGGTCCCAGCCAGGTGCTGGAGTGGGCTATCAAAGGATTGGCCAAAGCGGGTACGCTAGCGATTATTGGTGTGTATTCCCCGCAATCCAATCAGTTTCCTATCGGGATGGCGATGAATAAAAATCTCACCATCAACATGGGCAATTGCCCTCACCGAAAATACATCCCTAAACTGATCGAGCTGACGGTGAGCGGTCGTGTTGATCCAGCCAGGATTCTGACGCAAACCAAACCCATAGGTAATGCTATCGACGCCTTCAAGGCGTTTGATCAACGGCGCAGCGGGTGGGTAAAGGTGGAACTGCAACCGCAACAGACTCACACGGACGATGACGAAGGTATGCTCGATGATGCGCTGGAGGATTCTTTTCCGGCCAGCGATCCACCTTCCATGACGGCACCGGCGCGTCATCATTAAGGATCTAATTTCTTAGTAAAACAGAGGGAGCTTATGAGTGACATACGTATAGGTATTTCCGGTTGGCGCTACGTCCCCTGGCGGAATAATTTTTACCCCAAGGGGCTGCGCCAGAAAGACGAGTTGTACTTCGCGTCCCGCGCCGTCAATTCTATTGAAATTAACGGTTCGTTTTACGGACTGCAACGCCCCACCAGTTACGCAAAATGGTATGCCGACACGCCGGATAATTTTATCTTCAGCGTGAAGGCGTCGCGTTATATTACCCACACCAAACGCCTGCGCGATATTGAACAACCGCTGGCAAATTTCTTTGCGTCCGGCATGTTTCATTTGAAAGAAAAGCTGGGGCCGTTCCTGTGGCAGTTCCCGCCCAGTTTTCGTTTTGATGAGAGTTTGTTTGCCGAATTTCTTGCCCAGTTACCGATGACCAGCGATGCCGCAAAAACCCATGCGCGCCACAGTGACCCGGAGGTGCAGCGCGAAGGGTATCTGGATATCCCGCACAATTTACGGCTGCGCCACGCGGTAGAGATTCGCAATGACAGTTTTGTCGACGAGGCGTTTATTCAGCTGTTGCGCAAGCATCGCGTCGCACTGGTCGTGGCCGATACGGCAGGACGCTGGCCACAACTGGAAGACCTGACCAGTGACTTTGTCTACATGCGCCTCCACGGTGATGTGGAGTTGTACAACAGCGGTTATAGCAAAGAGGCATTGGAGCGCTGGTATAAACGTATCCGGTTATGGAGCCAGGGCCGCCAACCCGGCGATGCCCGGCTGGTGACTCAGGAAAAAGATAAGGCGCACGACGGCCGGGATGTGTATTGTTATTTCGATAACACCGATAAACTCTTTGCGCCGTACGATGCGCGTTACATGCTGGAACGCCTGGGGCTGGCTGATACCCTGGAGGCCGAACCGGGCAAGATGATAGGAGCTGCTGCATGACCTCAACTTCAGAGACGCCGACCAACTGCCTGCGGATTCTGACCTTGAACTTACACAAGGGATTTACAGCACTGAACCGCCGTTTTATGTTGCCGGAATTGCGCGATGCCGTGCGCACCCAAGCGAGCGATATCGTGTTTTTGCAGGAAGTTCTGGGTGAACATAAGCGCCACGCCTCCCGGTTCGATAATTGGCCAGAGGTGCCCCAGTACGAATTCCTGGCGGACAGCATGTGGCCGGAATTCTCTTACGGGCGCAATGCGGTGTATCCCCACGGTGATCATGGCAACGCGCTCTTGTCCAAGTTTCCGATTGTTCGTTATCACAATCTGGATGTGTCGATCGGTACGATCGAACAGCGGGGGCTGCTGCATTCGGTGATTTATGTGCCCGGCCAGACGGAAGTTCACGCCATTTGCGTGCATCTTGGCTTACGTGAAAATCATCGCCAGCAGCAGTTGCGGTTGCTGTGCAAATTGGTCGATAGCCTGCCTCCGGGAGAGCCGGTTATCGTCGCGGGAGACTTTAACGACTGGCGCCAACGCGCCGATGCCATACTGGAGCACTGCGGCATGCAGGAAGTCTTTGTCCAACAATTCGGTAAACCGGCCCGCAGCTTTCCGGCGCGCTGGCCCTGGTTTCGACTGGACCGCATTTACCTGCGCAACGCCACCGCGCGCAACCCGGAAGTGTTGCGCATCCGCCCCTGGTCGCACCTGTCTGACCACGCCCCGCTGGCGGTTGAGGTTCACTTATGAAAGACGTCTGGCGCGCGGGCAACGAGATCGAATTACTGATCAACGGTGAAGCGTTTTTTCCGCGCGTATTTGACAGCATCCGCAAGGCGAAGCGCGAAGTGTTGATTGAAACCTTCATCATCCGCGAGGATGAAGTGGGCAAAGCGTTACAGCAAACACTGATGTATGTTGCGCGGCGCGGTGTGCATGTAGAAATCACCGTTGATGCCTACGGTGGCAACGAAGTCAGTGCTGCCTTTTTCCAGGCGATGGCCGATGCCGGTGTGCATGTCCATTTGTTCGAACCCACCCGCCATTTTTTTACCCTTCGCCTGAATGTATTTCGTCGGTTGCACCGCAAGCTGGTGGTGGTGGATAACGAGGTGGCGTTTATCGGCGGCATCAATTATTGCGCCGACCAGCTCAGCAGCTTTGGTGAAGAAGCCAAGCAGGATTATTCCGTGTGTTTGCGCGGACCGGTGGTACAGGATATCCATCAGGCGTGCCTGGATCTCTTGCGCCATGGCGAAACAAAAGCCCGGCCGTTCTGGCGTCGCACAAAGATCGCCAAAGCCCCGGGCAACTCGACCGATGGCGCGCGCGTGCTGTTGACAGTGCGCGACAATGGCGTGCACAAACGGGATATCGAAAAATATTATTTGAATGCAATCCATTCCGCCAAAGAACGCCTGGTGCTGGCTCACGCCTATTTTTTCCCCAGCTATGGCTTGTTGCGCGCTTTGCGCAATGCGGCGCGGCGCGGCGTGGATGTCACACTGATCTTGCAAGGCGAGCCGGACATGCCCTGGGTGCGTTTATGCGCGCAATTACTCTATGGATATTTGATGCGTGAAGGCGTAAAAATTTATGAATACAAAGAACGCCCGTTTCACGGAAAGCTGGCCCTGGCTGATCGCCATTGGGCCACCCTGGGCTCCAGTAACCTTGATCCGTTAAGCCTGTCACTGAATCTGGAAGCTAATGTGGTGGTTGATGATGAAGCCTTTAATCAACGCTTGTTTAATCATCTGCACACATTAATCCATGAGCATGGCGAACCCGTCAGTATGCAGGTGGTAAAACGTCGCTATTGGTGGCGTATGCCGCTGATTTTTTTATCGTTCCATTTTCTGCGTCATTTCCCCGCCATTGTTGGCTGGCTCCCTGCTCATGCGCCGAAACTTGAATTGGTAAGTTCACAGAAACACCTATGGAAGAAAAACCATTATGACCAGGAAAGAGCCTGACGATTTTTTTGCGCTGGCGCAGCGCGACGAACAGCACCGGCATTGGAAGCTGGCAAAACACCTATTGACCTTCTGCTTTTTTGTGGCCATGGCGGCATTGCTGTTCATGCTGGTGGACAACCTGAACTGGCTCGAAGTCAAGCAAGCCTTACACGCCTACGAACGCGAAACGCTGGCCATGGCATTGGCCGTCGCGCTGGTCAGTTATATCGCCTTCAGCAGTTACGATATATTGGGTCGTGCCTATACCGGTCATCCCTTACCCGTGCGGCAGATATTGCCGGTAGCGTTTGTGTGTTACGCGTTTAATTTGAATCTGAGTTCCTGGATCGGTGGCGTTGCCATGCGTTACCGATTGTATTCCCGCCTGGGGTTGCGCGTGGCCACCATCACGCGCGTGTTGAGCTTGAGTGTGTTTACCAACAGTCTCGGCTACATCATCGTGGCAGGATTTATCTTCTCCGCCGGCTGGGTGAAGTTGCCCGCGAGCTGGGGCGTGACCACCGGCGTGTTGCAGATTGTCGGTGCGTTAATGTTGATGCTCGCTGCCGGTTATTTATTGCTGTGCCAATTTTCCTCACGCCGCTCGTGGTATTGGTCGACCCACGAAATCACCTTACCCGGCATTCGGTTGGCATTGGCGCAGGCAGGTTTGTCCACGCTCAACTGGTTGTTGATGGCCTGGCTGATTTTTATTTTATTGCCCGATGCCGTGTCTTATTCAGCGGTGTTAGGCATTTTATTGATCAGCGGCATTGCCGGCATGATTGCGCAAATTCCGGCGGGGCTCGGTGTGCTGGAAGCAGTTTTTATCGGCATCCTGCATCACCAGTTACCCACTGCAAGTATTGTTGCGGCGCTGATCGCTTATCGCGTTATTTATTTTCTGTTGCCGCTGATGATTGCCTGTGTTGTTTACGTGGTGCTGGAAGGCAGGGTGTGGCACTGGCAACGGCGCGCCGGACGTAGCGACCCGGCACAGGATATACCCGGTGTTATCGTGATTCGAAAAGCAACCGATCACCATCTGAATCCACTGCATGAGAAACATTGAAGCGGAGTTATCGAGAGGTTTCTATGAGGCAAAATTACACCTGGCGCGACGGTAACAGCGTTGAGTTGCTGATGAATGGCGAAGGCTTTTATCCGCGCGTATTTGACTGCATCCGCAACGCGCGGGAAGAAGTTCTGCTGGAAACCTTTATCATTGCTGAAGATAAAATCGGCCGACAGTTACAACAAGCCTTGATTGCCGCTGCCAGGGCCGGCGCGCGCGTGGAAGTGATGGTGGATGGTTACGGCACCTTTGATTTAAGCACACCCTTTTTAACCGAGATGGTCGATGCCGGCGTTACGCTGCGAGTCTTCGATCCGAGCCCTCGCATGTTCGGTATGCGCACTAATTTATTTCGTCGCCTGCACCGTAAAATTGTCGTGGTTGATGGAAAGATTGCTTACGTCGGTGGCATTAATTTTTCTGAAGAACATATCGCCGACTTCGGCGATATGGCCAAACAGGATTACGCTGTAGAAGTGAAGGGTCCGATTGTGGCGGACATTCATGCCGCCAGCCTGAGCTTATTGCGCGAGGCAACGCCGGAACAGAATGGCCCCATTGATATTCCGCGTACCAAGCCGGCCGACAGTCCTCCCGCAGGCAACAGCCAGATGCTGATTGCCGTACGCGACAACAACAAACACAAAGCGGATATTGAACGCTTGTACCTGCAAGCAATCCGCTCCGCCAAAAAACGTATCGTGATTGCCAATGCGTATTTCTTTCCCGGCTACCGTTTATTGCGTGCCTTGCGCAACGCATCGCGTCAGGGGCTGGAAGTTTTGTTGATCATGCAGGGGCAACCGGATATGCCCTGGGTCAGCGCCTGCAGTCGCGCGCTCTACAATTATTTATTGAAAGAAGGCGTCACCATTCTCGAATACGGCGAGCGGCCTTTCCACGGCAAGGTTGCGCTGGTGGATGACGAATGGGTCACCATCGGTTCCAGCAACCTTGACCCGTTGAGCCTGGCGATGAACCTGGAAGCTAATGTGTTTATCAAAGACAAAGCCTTTAACCAGCAACTGTATACCCACCTGAAAGACCTGGCTGCCAAAACCTGCAAACCCATCAGCCTCGAGCGCATCATGCGCGGCTACTGGTGGCGCTTACCGTTTGTGTTTATCTGCTTCCACTTTGCGCGTTATTTTCCCGCCATTGCCGGTTGGCTGCCAGCGCATATCCCGGTACTAAAGCCGGTAAAGCCGGAAGAACTGCAAGATGATAGCGACAATAAGCCCACGATTTGCGAACAGGAAAAAACCGTATGAGCACATCAGGTTCGGCCACCGCAAAAGACGGCACGCAAACGGACGGCGATTCACAAAAACAGGAAAAGCCCTGGTGGACCTGGACCAAACGCGGACTAACGTTGTTGTTGTTCGTCGTTGTGTTCGGCCTGTTGTTTAACCTGATCAAAAACCTGGAATGGCAGGAAGTCAAAGACGCAATCACCGGCTATAAAATATCAACATTGTTACTCGGCGCCGCCATCGCGCTAATCAGTTATGGATTATTCAGCAGCTTCGATTTACTCGCCCGTCATTACACGCAGCACAAGCTACCGGCACGACAAATATTGCCGCTCGCGTTTGTCTGTTATGCCTTTAATTTAAACCTCAGCGCCTGGGTCGGGAGCCTGGCCGTTCGTTATCGACTCTATTCCCGCCTGGGACTGGAAGTCGGCACCATCACTAAGATTTTTACCATCAACGTTGTCACCAACTGGCTCGGCTACATTATTCTTGCGGGCATTATTTTTTCTGCACGCTTGCTCAACCTGCCCGATGAATGGAAAGTCGGCGCCACCGCTTTACAATTAATCGGCTTCGGCTTACTGCTGGTCGCCGCCCTGTATCTGCTCGCCTGCCGCTTTGCCAAACGCCGCACCTGGAAAATCCGCGACCACGAAATCACCCTGCCAGGATGGAAATTCGCGCTACTGCAAGCCGCGATGGGTGCGGCTAACTGGATGCTAATGGCCTTGCTGGTGTCTATCCTCCTGCCTGACGAAGCGTTTTATCCCACTGTCCTCGGCATACTGCTGATTTGCAGTATCGCCGGCATCGTCACCCACATCCCCGCCGGCCTCGGCGTACTGGAAACCATTTTTCTCACCATGCTGCAACACGAATTCAATAAAAGCGAAATCCTCGCCGCGCTATTGGGTTATCGCGCCTTGTATTTTTTGTTGCCGTTGAGTATCGCGTGCGTGGCGTATCTGGTGATGGAGAAGCGGGCCAAGGCGATGCGGGGGAGTAATGAGAAGCAGGGTGCGGATGAACGCGATGCAGAGTCTTATTGAAAAAGCTGTGCCAAGGTATTCATGGATATAAATAGTCGCACACGCCCTTGATGCTGATGAAGCACCCGGAAACCGTATTGCTCACAAGCCCGATGGCCGATTGTTAAGGCCAATGCCACGTTTACATAGCCTGCGTATACCGCTAGGCTTCAACTTCACAATAAACTGACATAACAAGGAGATTTACCATGGTTCGCAATTTCATCCTGAGCATCCTGGCTGGCGGTTTGCTCACCTGCCTTTCGGTCACTGCCGAAGAACTCAATCAATATGTTGTGGCCGCAACTATCATTGAAGATGGTGTGGTGTTGGGTACGCCGACATTGATGGTAACGCCTGATGAGAAGACGGCTGTTCAGGTGTCGGGTGATCAAGGTTATAACCTCAGTTTAACGCTGTCGCCCACCGCCGAGGGTCACGTGTTAGTGCAGCCCGTTATCATGACCCGCACCAACAACATCAGCCCTTCATTTTTATCCGAGCTGGGAAAGGAGACGCATGTTCGTGACAACAACCTCGAATTCAAAGTCACGGTTAGTGCGTATGCAGGCGATAAAAAAGTCGCAGCGAAATAGCTAATACATCAGAACCGCCGAGGGTTTAATTAACACAAACCCTCGGCAGTCCATAGGTTGGTTATAAGCTGATAATAAGTCGATATTTCTCAATCCAGTGGCGCTTCACTAGCATGCGTTCAACTAACACTGGATTGGAAATACTCTTGATGCGCATCCGAAATCTTGATTTGTCCGATAACGCTATCAACAAGGAACATGAAGCGCTCGGCATCCCCCCTGTAGAAAATATCGCACTCCATCCTGTTATTCGTACCGCCGTCTGGTTTGCCGTACTGACGTTGATAGGCCTCGTCGGCCTGGGCGTAACACAGGTTTTCGGCAGCAGCTGGCAGGAAGGCGTAGTCACGGTTAAAACAACGCTTGATAACCCCATGTTCTGGAGCGCCGTGCTGGTGGGATTACTGGCGCAGATAGTGGATGGCGCATTGGGAATGGCCTACGGATTGACGTCAACAAGCTTCCTGCTCGCGACTGGCGCGTCACCCGCATTGGCCAGCGCATCTGTCCATATGGCAGAAGTTTTTACCACCGGTATATCCGGTGTTTCACACGCAAAGTTCGGCAACGTCGATAGAAAATTGTTTTTGCGTTTGTTGATCCCAGGCGTCATCGGCGGTGTCCTCGGCGCCGTGCTGGTTACCCAGATTGATGGCAGTACGCTTAAACCCTTTATTACTGCCTACTTATTATTGATGGGCATATATGTACTGAGTAAAGCCTTCCGCAAACATGTCGCAACCCGTAAGGGTGAACCCAGACACGTGGGCAAGCTGGCGCTGTTGGGTGGCTTTGTGGATACGTCAGGTGGCGGCGGCTGGGGTCCGGTGGTTACAACGACGCTGGTGGGTACCGGTCAAGATCCGCGCACAACGATAGGTTCGGTGAATTTCGCCGAGTTTTTCCTGACACTTGCCAGCGCCACATCGCTTTTTATTCTCGTCGATGAAACCATCTGGCATGTGGTATCTGGCTTAATTCTGGGAGGATTGTTCGCCGCACCCTTGGCGGCGTACGCGTGCAAGATGTTTTCAACCAGAACGTTGCTGATTTTAGTCGGGTTGTTAATCAGTGGCATATCGGTGTTTAACTTGTATAAAGCCGTATTTTAGTCAATACAAGGTCGGCTTGTTCATCGCGGCAAAGGGTGGTTGCTTTGCGGTAAGGGTTTCCCATTAGAATATTCCTTAATCGTTTGCGTAAATGACATTGGGATTTACCTAACCTCAACCTCCACCGCTTGGTGTTCCACATACAAGGTTTGCTTGTTCATCGCGGCAAAGGGGATTTTTATTTTTCCTTTTTTTAGTGCTTTCAGTGAAAACACATTTCCTCTGCGCTCAAGGTATTCCATATCGTCATTCAGCAGTTGGCGTGATTGATTGGCTATCCATTCGGAATCCCAGTTTTTTACCAACCCCTCCAGGCTTATGGACACCACCTCGCCGACCATTAGCGTGGTTTTATCCGCTGTGACTTTAAAACATTTTTTGTGCTCTTCATTGAGAACACGGCTGTTGTCTTTCATAACCTGATGAAGCGCTTTAGCCAGGCTGTCGATATCGTCGATATCCCAGGCTTTAACTTCGATAAAAAAGTTGCCGTACAAAAAATTCGTAAATCTTGTGCCGGGCGTTAACTTTGGAATCAGGTACAGGTCATCCATACCCGGCAATACTTTCGCATTGACTTCTGTGCGATGGGTTAATGATTCTTGCCACATCACATAATCAAGACGCTCTTGCCAGCCACCAGCGAGCGAGGTGATGTCGACAATGGCGGCGCCCTTCTGCGACTGCATTTGCACACGCAATGAACCCTCGCCCAACAAACCTAGAGAAGGCTCATCGACCTTGCCGGACCATTCATTGCCCTGCGCATCGCGCAGTGTTTCCAGCGTTTTTTGCCAATCCAGTAAAACAACTTTTTCTGGCGGCCGACGGGCAACTAATGACGGGTAATCAATGGATTTTTTAAAGGCTTCGCGCGTATCGCGATTGAAGTCAGTTTCAAAACTCATAGCCGTTGCTCCCCATAACACGCCAAACAGTAAAAAAATTGCTCGCAGATAATGCATAAGTTTACTCTCCTCATCGCACACCCCTTACGGCTGCCGTCGTACCCGCAATACCGATGATGTCCCCCGCCGTGCCGCTAACAGCGCCAGGCACACTCGTATCAATGGTGTTGGCGACATACCCGGCCCTGTCAACCGTTCCCTTCACCGGCCCGGCACAGGCGTCATAAATTTTCGCGCTGTATTCGCAAAACATGTGATTACCAAACCCACTGCGTGCAGGATCGAGCGGGGCCACCACGAGATGATCGGCAATCGGGCGTCCGGATGGGAACGGATTATTACATGGCCCCCAACCCACCAGATTAACGGTGCGGATATAACCGAACGGAGCCAGATAGAGACCATCAACGCTAATTCCCAGTGCAGCCGACAACACGATAACCGCATAGGTCTGGTCGTAGCAGTTAACAAAACCCAGCGAGTGATCAATGTATTTTTTTAAATGAAATGTGCCACTCGCCCCGCCATAGGAAGGTGCACCCTGGGTGACTTCATACTTGTGATTCGGCAATCCAAAACAACACTGCGTCACCTTCTCCACCGCTGAAGGCATCGTCTGTACGCCACTGACGCTGCTGTTATCAAACAAAAAGCGCAACGCCTCGATCCACACGCCATCGCTGGCAAAACAAGGTTGGCGGGCGGGGTCGGCGAAGACAAAAAAGATTTCGACATGGGTGCGACCAGCCATGATGCTACGGTCGGTGGCGTCAATACCCCAAGAGATTTCGCCCTTGGTCCAGAGCAAACCGTCCGGCGGTTCCTTGAGGGTTACCTCCACCACATGCTCACCAGACGACAGGGGAACGCTGCCTTCGAATTCAAAGCGCTGTAATACGCCGGTTAATTTACCGTTGCCGCTGTATCCCTTGCTGGTGATTTTCAGTTTGAGCTTGGCTTTCTGGGTGCCGGGATTGTTAAAGCGGAACACCACCGCCTTGGATGATTGATTCGATGGACTGCGCGTAGCCGGCCAGTGCGGCGGATTGATCACGGCTTGCGCGAGGCAGGCTTTAAAGGAATCCACAAATTCCAGTTCCAATACCTCCGCGGTGATGGATTTTTCCGGGTCTTCCGGAATAGTTGATACGTTGACACTTTCACCAATTTGCGTCATTGCATTTCCTTGTCTTTACGTTCTTAAGCAGGCACTTTTTCAAGGATTATCGCACCGCGCCGCGCACCGTCGGAGGAACTGTATAGCAGATGCGCGCGAGCGATAGATGTTTTCCACAAATCCTGAGCCGCCAGGGCGATCAACACTGGCGCAGTTGCCGAGCCGATATCGCCGTAGCAATCGGCGGGATGCTGCAAAGTGACCGGGTCGGCAAACGCGTGACGGCTGCGAATATAGGCCACGCCGTATTCCTTGGCCCAGAAATGTTCGCCATTCATGCTGCTGTAGATGCTGTGGATCGGCGGCAGCGTGACGCCCGCCAGCGCTTTTTTAAACGCCTGGTCCAGTCCGTCACCGCGATAGGGTTCATCGCTGCCCAAATGCCCCGGCTCGTCGGCCATGCCCGGTGGATGGAGCAGGATGCGGTGGCCATTCACTACTGCGGCCAGGGCCGGATTGCGCGTCAGCAGTAAAAAGCCGGCGGCTTCGCCGGGCGCAAAGCCATCGCCGCTGTCCGGCGCCAGCAGACGGTCCGCCTGATCCAGTTCCGTCAAACGCTTGTCTTCCAATTGGGAATCGCTGCCACCCACCAGCACATAGTCGCCGGGCAAGTCATATAAGTAATCAAAGACGAACGCCAGCGCTTCCAGACCGGCTGCCCGCCCGGCGTAAACGCAGCGGCTCATGACCGTGGAAATCCAGCCCGGAAAGGTGTCGGCGAGATGTTTGACCAAGCCGGCGCCCAAAGCCGATACCTCCGGCGAGCTGGCCTCCGGCAGGGCCAGTACCAAGGGTATGGCCTTTTCCGGCGGCTCACCCGCAATGACCTGCTGGATCGCCAGGCTCGCCATGGCCGTCACCCGCGCTGCGTGTGTCCCGCTCCAGTTGGCGACATCCAATCCTTGCGCCGCAAAGACTGCGGGCGGCACTTCGGTGACTTTAATAGGCTGGAAATGGCGGTTGTAGAAATCTGCCAGGGTATAGGCGCTGATGCCGGCATTAACAGCAGCAGCGGTCATCGCGGTGTCAGCACCAAGCGGCGTGATCATTCCGCTGGCAGCAAGGAAAAGCGGTTGGCTAGTCATCGGTGAATCAGGTCCTTGATGGTCTCACTACAATCAGCGCGGCATGGATTGAGCTCAGGGCACGGATCAGAAGGTTTGAGAATAACGCGAACCGAGCCATTAAAGTTCAAATCGCGCTGAATAAGCAACCAGGCATTTCGAATCTGCCTGCCACCACTTGCATCGCCAGTACGACGCCCGCAGGATAGGGAGGCTTTTTTCAGGAGTTCGCTGTTATGTCTTCCTCTCGCACTACCCCTGCATTATTTATCCTCAAGGTCGGCACGACCTTTCCAGCCACGGCGGCGGCGCTGGGCGATTTTGATGACTGGACCCGCGCAGCTCTCGGCGATCTGACCACGCCGGTTGTTACCTGGAATGTTCAGGACAATGCACCCTTACCAGAGGTCCAGGCGTGTGCCGGGGTGATTATCACCGGTTCCCATGCCATGGTGACCGATCGTTTAGCCTGGAGTGTGGCGATTGAGGATTGGCTGCCCGCGCTGGTAGAAGCCGGGGTACCGATCCTCGGGGTGTGCTATGGCCACCAACTGCTGGCCCAGGCCATGGGGGGAGAAGTGGGTTACCACCCCCAGGGGAAAGAGGTGGGCACAAGGGAGATAGAGCTCTTGCCCGCCTGTGCGGCAGACCCCCTGTTCCGCAGCCTTCCGCCGTCGTTCCTGGCCCACACCACCCACGCCCAGACCGTGCTGCGCTTGCCACCCGGCGCCGTGCGACTGGCGGCTAATCTGCACGAACCCAACCACGCTTTCCGGCTCGGTGCCCGCGCCTGGGGCGTGCAATTTCACCCGGAGTACACGCCGCCGATCATGCGCGCCTATATCGAGCAACAGGCGGAGGTGCTGACGCGGATGGGCCAGGATGTTGCCCGACTGCTGGAAGACGTTTCCGCCACACCTTGTGCGGCGGAAGTCATGACCCGCTTCGCCGCACTGGTGGAGCACGGCGAAGCGGCGTGAGTTACTGCTCGTGCAAGCCCAGCTGTTGCACCAGGCTCGCCAACCCCTGCAAGGGCACCGGCAACCAGTCCGGCCGGTCGTGGCATTCCGCGATGATCTGGTGAGCCGCTGTATCGAGGCGGTGGAATAACAGCGCCTCGCCTTCGCCATCCCGCTCGACCCATTCATGGGGCAGGTCGGCCGCCGCGATGCGATAGGCATCCAGGAAACCGCGCCGCGCGTGCTGTAGATAGGCACTGACCATGGAGCGGCGCGCGGTCTCAGCTTCCGGGGAATCGTCCACACCACCGGGGTTGCGCAGGATCATCGCGGCGGCATAGTCAAAGGAACACAGCATGCCGGCCACATCTTTCAGGGGACTCTGGCGCCGGCGGCGCTCCGGGAGGCTGAGGCAGGTGTTGCCTTCAAAGTCGATGAAGTAGGCATCGTCCTGCACTACCAACACTTGCCCCAGATGCAAGTCGCCGTGAATCCGCTGCATGACCCCGCCCAGAGAACCCTGGGCCAGCTGATCCAGCCGCGCCAGAATCTGTTCGCGGCGCGCCAGCAGGTTTTCGGCCAACAGCGCCTCGGTACTGGGCAGCTCATGACGGATGTCGTCCAGCTTTTGCAACGCCTCTTCCATCTGCACGCGGGCTTCGTCCTGCCATACCGCGACATCGGCCGCACTGGCGATCACCAGGTCAAAATCCGGATTATCCGATGGCTGTGCCAGCGCCTGGTGTAACTCCCCCAGACGGCGACCGAGGATACGCGCGAAGGCATCCAGTTCGGCCAGCGCCGTTTGTTCGTTTTCAATGCCGGAATCGCCACCCGCCAGTTGGTCGCGCACCGCCCGTTCAAGGGTGTTCTGCGTCCATTGCCAGGCGTCGCCCTGGTTGCTCAGGTAACCGTGCAGCACCATCAAGGTACAGGTTTCACCGCGCGGATCAACGCGCCGCACTTCCCCCAGGAACGGTGCCATGTGGGTGAAGCCGCGCTCGGTCAGGAAGCGGCCCATCTCCACCTCCGGATGCGTACCCGGCAGGACGCGGCGGAAAAGTTTCAACAGCATGGTTTCGTCAATGGCGATAGAGCTGTTGGCGTGCTCGGCGGTGATAAAACTGATGTCCTCCTCCGTGCGCTCCGCGGCTTCGGTCACC
>CAMLOU010000096.1 GCA_946481735.1 uncultured Cellvibrio sp. | reverse complement strand
TTCAATGAGACGGCTGACCATTGGCGAGGCTATGTTTTGCTGTTAAGTCCGATCCTGGTGTTTGTGGTGCTGGTGAGTTTCGGCGAGGACTTCGTCAATCATTACCCGTTTTATAAGTTGGCCGGGCGCAGTTGGTTTGATTTGCTGGCCTGGGAGCTGTTGTATCTCAGTCAGTTTGTGTTCCTGGAGTTTTTCTTTCGCGGGTTTATCTTGCAGGCCCTGCGTCCGGCGATGGGCGCTAACGCGGTGTGGGTGATGTGTGTACCTTACCTGATGATTCATTTTCCCAAGCTCTGGCTGGAGGCGACAGGGGCCATCCTGTTTGGCTTGTTCCTGGGCATCCTTGCGCTGCAATCCCGCTCGATCTGGGGTGGTGTGCTGGTCCATGCCGGTGTGGCGGTGAGCATGGATATCGCCGCGCTGGTGCGCAAGCAGGAAATCCCTACCCAATGGTGGCCGTTTTAATTAGTGCCAGCGTTTAAAAATCAATGAAGTGTTGATCCCGCCGAAGGCAAAGTTGTTGCTCATGATGTATTCGCATTGCAGGGCACGCGGTGCGTTCATGATGTAATCCAACTCGCCACATTCCGGGTCGGGGTTGCGCAGGTTAAGCGTGGGGGCGAACCAGCCTTCGTTCATCATCTGGATACTGGCCCAAGCCTCCAGGGCGCCGCAGGCACCGAGGGTGTGGCCGATATTACCCTTGAGGGTACTGATGGGCACCTGCGAGCCAAACAGTTTTTCGGTGGCGCGGCTTTCGGCGATATCACCACGATCTGTCGCCGTGCCGTGGGCGTTGATGTAGCCAATCGCGGATGCGTCCAGATCCGCATCCTGCAAGGCCAGCGCCATGGCGATATTCATGGTATTCGCGTCCGGCTGGGTGATATGGCCGCCGTCAGAATTGGTGCCGAAACCGACCAGTTCCGCGTAAATCCGCGCACCGCGCGCCCTGGCGTGCTCCAGCTCTTCCAGAATCAATGTGCCCGCACCTTCGCCGATGACCAGGCCATCCCGGTCTTTATCAAACGGGCTGGGCGTAAGCGTGGGGGTCGTGTTCTTGGTGCTGGTGGCGTAGAGGGTATCGAACACCGCCGCTTCCGACGGGCACAGCTCTTCACCGCCGCCCGCCACCATCAGGGTCTGCTTGCCGTACTTGATCGCTTCATAGGCATAACCAATACCCTGGCTGCCGGAGGTGCAGGCGGAGGACGTGGTGATAACCCGGCCTTTCAAGCCAAAGAAGACGCCTACATTCACCGGCGAGGTGTGGCCCATCATGCGGATATAGGTGGTGGCCGTGGCGCCGCCGATGTCGCGGCGGTCCAGCATCACCGCAAAATCGCGCGTGGCGTCAGTACTGCCGGTGGAGGAGCCGTAGGAGACGCCTACCGCACCGCTCTGGAGAATCGGGTCATCCAACAGCCCGGCATCCTGCAAGGCCACTTCGGTGGCGCGGGTAGCCAACAGGGACACCCGGCCCATGGAGCGGATTTTCTTGCGCGGGTAATGTGCCGGCACCGTGAAATCTTCGATAGGGCCGGCGAGGTGCGTGTTGAGATCCTTGTAGGTTTCCCAATCCGGCATATGCTTGATGCCGCTGACACCCGCCTTGAGGGCGGTAGAAAAATCCTGCCAGTTATCACCCAGGGAAGTTAAAACCCCCATCCCCGTTACCACCACTCGTTTCATTTACAACATCCCGCCATTCACAGAGATAACCTGGCGGGTGATATAACCGGCCTGATCAGATAACAAATAGCTCACCAGCGAGGCCACTTCCTCCGGCTCCCCCGCGCGGCGCATGGGGATCAGTTTCAGGGCTTCTTCCACCGGCGCTTCGTCGAGCATCTCGGTGTTAATCAGGCCGGGCGCAACACAGTTAACCGTGATATTGCGTTTGGCCAGCTCGATGGCCAGCGCCTTGGTCGCTCCGATAATCCCGGCCTTGGCGGCGCTGTAATTAACTTGCCCGCGATTGCCCATCAGGCCGGACACTGACGAAAGCGTGACAATCCGCCCGGGCGCGCGGCGGCGGACCATGGGCATAATCACCGGGTTTAAGACATTGTAGAAGGCATCCAGATTAGTGTGGATTACCGCATCCCAATCCTCGCCGCTCATGGCGGGGAAGGCATTATCGCGGGCGATGCCGGCGTTGCAGACCACGCCATAGTAGGCGCCGTTCTGCTCCATATCCGCTTCGAGAGCGGCGCTGGCCAGGCAACGATCGGCCACATCAAATTGCAGGATACTGGCGCTGCCGCCGGCCTGCTCGATAAGGGTTTTGACCGCCTCAGCCTGGTCACGCTGACTGCGGCAGTGGATCACAACATGGTAACCATCCGCCCCCAGGCGAATGGCTATAGCTCGGCCGATTCCACGGCTGGAACCGGTCACTAATACACGCTTCTGCGTCATTACGACTCCTTGACTGACTCGTCCGGTTTGACCTGGATGGTGCCTTTGGGCTGGATGGCCTTGACCTGGGCGCTGGCAAGCAAGTCCTCACCGGCGTGGATATCACAGTCAAACAACACCAGATTATTCTCATCGCGAAAGACTTCGCGCACATTCACCCGCAATTGTTGGCCGGGGGTGAAGCTGTCCACATGGGTATCGTAGCGGCGGGTGCCCAATAGAAAACCGATACTCGGCTCTTCACCGTTCTGACGGGCGATAATACCGGCGTATGCGCTGATCGCCTGGGCCATATATTCCAGTCCTACCCAGGCCGGTACCTTGCCTTCACCGTCGGCGAACAGGTAGGAATCCACCGGATCAGCAATGGCCTCCACGTGGCCGACATCCCAATGGGAGACGGACTGCAACAACAGCAAAGGCGGGCGATGGAGCACCAGGTCCTCTACGGATTCAAAGAGTGGTGATGTCTTCATAGTGGTTTCTTCTTGGGACCATCTATCTTATGGGGCTATTTATCGGGCTATCTTTCTCTGAGCTATCTTTCAGGCTTTCAGGCGACCTGGGGTGTGAGCGCAGTTGGCGACTCTCGATCACCAGGTGAAGATCGCTTTTATTATTCGCGTAGCGCGCGGTCCCTTGCCATGGATTGTCGTCTAAATAATCAACTCGGCCGGCCAATATACCAGAAAAGTATACCTGTCGAACCCCTGCGGCGACGCTGAACGTCCAGCCTTCCCCAGCCTGTCGGCGCAGATCCGGCAGCGGCCAATAGATAAATTGCAGGCTCTGCGCCAGCTCTGTCCACCGCCGATCAAGCGGGTGGGATTTGTGGATGTCCAGGGCAAGCTCGTCCTGATCCTGCACCAGGGTTGCCAGGCGCTGGCCAAGGCTGTCCATAAACACCAGCGTCCAGCGGCGCTCATTGATCTGCACCACCGTTTGCAACCGGTAATCCTTGCCATCCCGGTGTACCCGCCATTGCTGCTGTGCCACCAGTAGTGAGTATTCACTGTTGCTGGTTGCCAGCGGAAAATGTCCACCACTGAAGAGTGCGCAACCACCCAGCAACAGCAGCGCCATCAGCCACACTATTTTCATACCGGGTTCCTCAATCGGCTCAGCAGCGGGGCCAGCAAGAGATTGCCGATACTCCCGAGCAACAGGGTTATGCCGAATGCGCTCACCATCGGTGTTGAACTGAGCGCCAGCAACCCGAACGACAAACCGCTGGTCAACGCCGACAACAGGATGGCACGACGGCAGCTCGCATCATCAGCGCCGGATTGATAGGCAAAGATGCTGTAGTCCATCCCCAGACCCAGAATCAGGTAACAACCGAAGACGTGAAACAGATTGATCGCCACACCGGACGCGGTCAGTAATGCCAGGGTGATGGCACTGGCCGTCAGCGGCACCAACACCAGCAGCATCGCCTGCCTACGGCGGAAGCTCAACCACATCAGGCCCGCCACCGCCAGATAGGCCAGTGCCAACAGGATCATCGCCGACGTTTGCAGATGCTGGAGACGCTGCGACATCTGGGTTACCCGATCCACCCAGATCACGCCATCGACCTGTCGCGCCGCAGCGGCCAGAGCCGACACATCGGCTACCCCGCGCAATGCGATGACACTGGCGTAACGGCCATCCACCTCACCCAGCCACAACAAACGCTGATCGGGCCGCGCCACCGCCAGCCAGGCGGGCACATCCAGCAGCTGGTGGCGGGCCGAATGAAACGCTTGTTGTAGCGTAGCAACTGCCTCAACACCAAAGCCCGCACGGCGCATAAAGGTTTCGGCAATTCCCCGCTCGCGGTAGAGCGCTTCTTGCAGGTTGTAATTCTGCCGCTGTTGTTGATGTGATGGCACGATGCGGCTCACCGCCGCGTAATCGCGCACAGCGGATTCAGCGAGCAACGCGTCCAGATGGTCGCGCCGGAACTGTTCTTCTTTTTGCAGCAGGTCTTCCGGCGTCGCCCCCCGCACCAGAAAATACTGATTGGGGGCGAATCCCTGCAAACTGTGTTGCAAGGTTTTTTCCGACTGCAACAGATCCGGTGAGGGTTGATAGAGCAGGCGCAAATCGCTGCCGACGCGCAACTGACTCAGCAACAGCATCAACACCGCCAACAACATACCGGCAAACCACAGCAATTGTTTTTTACCCAATCTGGGTAACCCGCGCCAGGGCCAGGCGGCCATGCGTTGAACAAGCGACACGGGCTGCGGCAGAGCGGTGCGAAACACCAGCGGAAAAATACCCACCACAAATAACCAGGCAGAGGCCAAACCGATGAGCGAGAAGCTGGCAATCTGACGCAAGCCCGGCAGTTCCGCCTGCAACAAGCAGCTGTAACCCAACAACGAGGTCAGCAAACCAAGACTCAGGGCCGGCAATAAATGCTGCAATACCGATTCATCCTGCAAGCCCTGCGGCTGCAAGGATAGTTGCTGATGTTTACACAAATAATGCAAGGCATAATCGATAGCGACGCCGATCAGGCTGGCGCCGAAGACCAGCGTCATTAAATGCACTTCGCCGAACAGCCAATGGTTGATAGCCAGCGCCACGGCGCTGCCGTAAATCACCGACGCAAAACTCAGCAGCAAGGGTTTGATGCGGCGAAAGCTCAACAGAAACAACAACAAAATGCCCAGTGTCGAGCCCAGGCTAATAACAGTGACTTCGCGCTGCGCACTGGCCGAGGCTTCAGCCGCATGGAATACCGCACCGGACATCAACAAACGGACACCCGGCACCTCGGCCGCCAGGGTTGTGCGCAGCCCGGCAAGCCAATCGTTTAATTGTTCGTGAATAGATAGATTAAACGCATCGCCCTTTAAGCTGGCAGAAAGAATGACGATGTTATTTTTGCCGGCGGTTATCAACAACTGGTTGTCGACAATCTCACCCGGCACATAAGGTTGCAGGCGCTGAACATAATCCCCGAACAACGCCAAAGGGTCCTGCGCGGGCGACAGGACTGCGCCAGCAGAGAACCCAAATAATGCTTGTTGTGCACGGCCCAGCAATGCCTGTTGATTATTTTGTTGCAGCCAGTCGTACTGCGTGTCGGTTAATACATGAAAGCGATGCGCCTGCAACAACGCTTGTTGTGCCGCAAGCGATTCAAACTGTTCATCCTGTTGCACGTGTATAAAACCGCTATCGACAACAGCCTGCTGCAAGATACCCGCTGCATGCAAGGCTTGCTCACGCGCATCCGCGCTCACTGCCAATAAAAGTTGATTGCCGAACTCTTCAGTTAACCGATCACTGGCACGATTGATCAGGTGGCTGTCTTCATCACGGGGAAATAATGCTTGCAGATCCGTCTCCAGCACCAGACCGCGCTGTAGCTGTTGTACCAACAACGCGCCGGCAAACAAACTGATCAGTGCAAACAGGAGAGCGAAGAAAGAATGTCGAACGCTGCGCGCGATAATCATATGGTTATTTACCCTGCGCTCACGGCGCGGTTGCGCAGTGCTTTGCTCGATCGTCGAGGTAAAACCAACGGCATTGTTCCGGCGTGGGCGAATCACTGCTGTTGATATCGGTAAAATTCAATTGCGTCACATCACCGTTTCCGCCGACGATACGCAAGGACTCAATATAATTTTCCCCGTGCAACTCGGCGCTGCGCATTTGCTTGCGCACCATGTCATGGCGCGGCGTCAACAACAACTGCCAATCATTGTCGTCAAACTGCCATTGCGTGGTAAAACGTTCTTCAATTAATTTTACATCGGCACTGAAGAACGCGAGCAGCGTACGGCTGATCTCGCGCTGGACCAAACCACTTTGTTCTTCCGAGATACTGCCGGTGCCGTTTTCCTGCCAGTGGATAATGTTCTCCGGCGTGATGGTACTGGCGTTGAAGAAGGGTTTGCTACTGGCGAGGTAGAGGCCTTTTCCTTTCCAGAAGATAAATTGGCCGGATGAGGTGAGTGGGTAGTCGAGACCTTGCAGTCGTTTTTGTTGTTCGAAATTTCCGTGAATGACGGTGACCGAGTTGAGTTGTTGGATAACGCTTTGAATTGCACTTTCTTCGCTGTTGGCGAATGTAGCCTCGGTAAAAATAGAGAAAAAAGCTAGCAAGAAAAAAATAATGTTATTAATTTTGGTCATCGCACAACCTATGGCGAATTGATAGAGGTTCTAGCCAGGACCGGTCGGTTTAGCGGGGCTACTTCTGAAAACGCATGAATACATCCCTGTAGCTCCTTCACGTCGTCCCTCGGCAACTGCTCCTGCGTTGCTCTACCTCCTGCATCCATGCAGTCGTGACGTGAAGGTTTCAGAAGTAGCCCCGCTAAACCGACCTCTGTGCCAGGAATCAAGCCCGGAAATTTATCCTTATAAAATTTCGCAAAAAAAATTCCGGGGAAGCCGTGGCAGAAACTTAATGCTAAAAATTTAAAAATGTTAATACAGACTGGCAAGACGTTAACATTTCGTGAAAGCGCTGAAAATCAGGAGTAATTACATCAAGTGCTCACGCCACTTACTAATCTTTCTGATAGCACTAAGGTCAGTGTAGCGGGGGCACTTCTGAAACCTTCACGTCGGGGACGACGTGAAGGAGCTACAGGGAAGTATTCATGCGTTTTCAGAAGTGCCCCCGCTACACTGGCCGCCCCGCTATTGGCACCATCAAAAGTCCGGCAATTTCCCCATCACCGCTTCCAATCGCTCCCGCAATACCGCCGGCGACTCAAAACACATCTCACCCGTCTGCTGATCCACCGCCACCTGAATCGTATACGCCTTCGTCAACCGCTCACCCGTCTTCGCATCACTGATCAAATAATCCAGCTTCAACCGATACTCCCACTCGCGCAACGTGCAACGCACACGAACCCGCTGACCAAAATGCAACGGCTTCACATACTTCAAACGCATATCAATCACCGGCCAGGCATAACCCGTCTCTTCCATGGCCGCATAACTGTAACCCAGTGAATCAAGAAACTCGCAGCGCGCTACCTCCAGGTACTTCACGTAATGACCGTGCCACACCACGCGCATGGAATCCACATCGTGAAAGGGCACCAGGATGTCGGTTTCGGTTGCGTACATAACAGCTTTCCTGCGCGAAAAATTTATTCGTCGACGTTGCGCATCACCAATTGCGGGAATCGGCGCAGCATGCCCAGAAACAAACGGGTGTGCATCCAGGTGATGCGCAGGTTATCGCGCAGGATATCGAAATGGGAGGCGATATCGTCCTGATAAACAATGTGCGTCGGAATATTTCTCACCGGCACACCCTGCCAATATAAACGCACCAGGATATCGGTATCGAAATCCATGCGCGCGCCGATGCGATGGTGTTGCAACAGTTGCATGGTGGCAGCCAAGGGATACAAACGGTAACCGCACATGGAATCTTTCAACTGGCGCGACAGACTGTTAACACAGACCCAGAAGTCGGTGAGTTTGCGACCGCGCCGCCGTGCCGGTGGCATCTGATCGTAACTGCGCCAGCCGCTGATGACGGCGGTGGGGTGTTCGCGGCCCATCGTCAAAAAAGCCGGGACATCGTTGAGGTCGTGCTGGCCGTCGGCGTCGACCTGCAGGGCATGGGTATAACCGGCGGTATAAGCGTGGCGCAAGCCATGGCAGACGGCGGCACCCTTGCCGCTGTTGTGCGCCAGGCGCAGCAAGGTGACCCGCGCGTTCTGCTGCGCAATATCAGCCAGCACCGCAGCGCACACCGGCTCGCTGCCATCATCCACCAGGATGCAATCCAGCTGATGGTCCAGCAGGCGGGCCACCACGGCACCGATACGTTGTTGATGGTTGTAGACAGGAATAATCGCGCAGGGACGGAAGGCGGACTCAGACATAATTCAGGCGCCCCACGGAGAAGACCGTGTCGCCGGCGTGGTAGCGGAAGAGGGCAAAATCGCCGGACTCATCCATCTCCAGGGTCAATTCGAGCCGCATGCCCGGCTGGATCGGGTTGGTGAACTTGAGGCGATCCAGGGTTTTGACCGGTTGTAACAAGGCAAGGAAGTCACGCGCGCAGGCCACTGCCCAATCGATCTGGATAACGCCGGGCAGGATAGGGAAGCCGGGAAAGTGGCCGTCGAAGCAGCCCAGATTAGCATCTACCTGTAGTTGCAGGTCGGCGCGCAGACCAGCCACTCGGGCACTGACCACGTAGGGCAGGTGCGCTGGGCCAGCGGTTTTTTCAGCAAGTACCGCCATCGATCAGCCTTGCTCAGCCTCGGCGTCAGGCACCTCAGGTTTATTGAGTAACTCATAGACAGCATCCACCACGTCCTGAACGGTGCGGACCTGCTTGAAGTCGGAAGGCTGGATGCGGCGGCCAGTAAATTCCTTGAGTTTTACGGTCAGGTCGACGGCATCAATGCTGTCGATATCCAGGTCTTCATAAAGATTGGCATCGGGAGTTACCGCAGCGGGTTCGATCTCGAACAGCGAGACCAGGGTTTCCTGGAGGAAACCGTAGATTTTTTCTTTTGAATACATATCTGAACATTCCATCAAAAAGCGCAACGGGCCTTTCGTAACGGGGTTGATTAAGCCGGCAGAACCACGTTGCGTCCCCCGAGAAAAGGGGCTTGAAGCGCACACGGCAGGATGCTGGCAGTTTAACAGAGGGATCTGAACTTTGCCTACAACACGCGGCCGGCGTCGGGCTACCGACGCGCGTTGAAAAAAGCCACCAGGTCGCGCGTCAGATGCCGGGCCGCTGCGCTTTGCAAGCAGCCTTCACGATAAGGCGCCGTGGCGATTGGCGCTTCCACGCAAAGGGTAAAGTGCGGCGGCTCGGCGGGGATGGCGTACCACTTCTCGTGCTTGAGCAACGCCGCCGGTTCACACCGAATCACCACCGGCCTGATCGGCACACCGGCACTCAGCGCCACGTTGGATGGCCCCCGATGGAAACGCAGCGGCTCACCGGGCTGCGACCGGGTGCCTTCCGGAAAAATAATCAGCGACTGGCCGCTGCGTATTGTCTCTACGCACGCTGTAAATAAATCATCCCGCGCATTGCTGATGTAGTTGGCGGCGCGAACCGCGATGGCGGTAAAAGGATTGCGCCACAGGCTCCCCTTGACCACGCAGCTGGTATCACCGGTGTAGGCAATGATAAAAACCACATCCAGCAGTGACGGGTGATTGGCGATGATGAGCTGGCCGGGCAGGCGCAGCGCCTCAACATGATGTAACTCATAGCTGATCAATCCCAACCAGCGCAGCAAGCGCAGGTAAAAGCGAAACACGCTGGCGATCAGCCGCCGCGTCCAGCGGTGCTTTTGCTTGAACGGCAGCAGGTATAGCAAGGGGAAGAGCGTCAGGGACAAGATGACCGCACCGCCGCCAAACACACCAAAACCCAGGGCCGTAACCGGCAGGCGCCAGGTGCGCGAACGACGCAGCCGCTGCCAGGACGATGAAGATTTGATCAAGGCACCCATCGCCACAGGCCGTCGATCTCCAGCAGCAGGTCGCTGCGGCACACATCCGCTGCCACAAACACCATGGGCACTTCGCCGAAATGCTCTAACACTCCAGCTTTTACCAAGGGCAAATCCTCCGGCTGGCGCAGGTAAACCTTCAACACCTCAACTTCCAGCCGATCATCACTGCCGCGCGACTGGCTCGCCAATACATGGGCAAGCAGGGAGTCGATGTTGTGCAAGGTCACCGCCAACTGGCCCTGCACATCCCCCGCATGACGGGTCATATGACCCACCACACTGGCGGTGCCGGAGACAAACAACTTGCCGGTGCCGTCATCCAGGGTCAGCAGGCTGGCGCGGGCAAAGGAGGGGCTGCGCGGACCGTAGTCCTGGGGATAATGGTAGGCGCTGACCTGCTGGGGATTCTCGAAGTGAATCGGTGGTTGCTTGCTGGCGAGCAGGTAGATCACCAGGTCGCCGCCGCTGTGGCCCAGGGCGCAGGCCGAGGGGAAATCCTTGTCCTGCACGCCGTGGCGGGCAAAGGCCTCGAAGCGCCCGACACAGAATTGGCGGTAGCGCTCTTCCTGCTGTTGCAAGGCATTGATATCGGCCAGGTAATTCCATACCCGCACCATATAGGGATAACCGCGCGCCTGAATCGTGTTCAACAGACGGCTGTAGGCCTGTTCCGTCAGGCGTTCCAATGCCTCCTTCCCTTCATCGCCTTTTTCATCCACCCAGATTGCCAGCAGCAGGAGTTCGTCGCTTTGGGCCCAGTATAGGTTATCGCTATAGCCGGAGATGCAGGCATCCGTTGTGCCCAGGGTTTCATGGACACCCACAGGTTCCAGCAGGCGCAGGCCGGTACTGATGATGCCGGCTTGGGCGGGCGCCCGGCAGTGTCCATCGAAGATGACCTTCGCCAGGCAGCCGGGCTCGGCAGCGATAACCGGCCCACCACCTGCCAGCGCATCACTTGATTGATAGCCACAAAAAAACCCGCTTGCCTGCACTGCAAAACCCCGCCAACTTGTCTGAATGACCCGCAAATGTGCGCGGATTATAGGCAGAAACCCCGGCGGAAGCCACGCTCACCACAATGAAAATTGCGCCACATCCGCGTGAAATATCGCCTTGCCTAGCCTGCGGTGCTCCCGTAAAGTACGCGGGTTTCAACTTCAGGGGTAGAACTGCCATGTCGAGCGGCGACCAGAACCGTATCGCACCGCACCCGGTGCTGCAGGATTATTACAATAAAGAAGAAGAGCGTCGCAAACGCGTGGACAACATGTTCGACTCCTCCGCCGAACACTACGACTGGGTGACGGATGTGATGAGCTTTGGCTCGGGCCGCTGGTACCGCCGCCAGGCGTTGCAACGGGCAGGGCTCACCAGCGGCGATAACGTCCTGGATGTGGGCGCCGGCACCGGTGTGGTGTCCTGGCTGGCCCAGCAGATCGTTGGCGATGAAGGGCTGGTGGTCGCCCTTGATCCGAGTAAAGGCATGTTGACCCAGGCAGTCAAACTGGGTGTAAAACAAGCGTCCCAAGGCCTGGGCGAAGCCCTGCCGTTTGCCGACAATACCTTTGATTACGTCACCATGGGTTACGCCCTGCGCCATGTGGCCGACCTGGGCGCGGCCTTTGCCGAGTACCAGCGCGTCCTTAAACCGGGCGGCAAGATCCTGTTGCTGGAGATCACCCGCCCACGGGGCAAACTGGGGACCTTCTTCCTCAAGGTGTATCTCAAAGGCATCATCCCCAACCTGGCGCGCATCTTCCGCCGCAGCGCCGACACCAAAGTATTGATGCGCTATTACTGGGACACCATCGAACAATGTGTGCCGCCGGAAACCATCGTGGCTGCCTTGAAGAAAACCGGCCTGGAAGGCGTCAAGCGCGATGTCGTGTTAGGCATCTTCAGTGAATACAGCGGCATCAAGCCCAATTAACAGGACGAGTAAATGAGTACGCAAACCGAACAGGAATATGAACTGGCCAAGGTGCTGGTGGACGCGCTGGACCTGGAAGACATCAGCGCAGAAGAGATCAACCCGGAAGCCCCCTTGTTTGACCCGAGCAAGCCCGACAGCCTGGGGCTGGACTCCATCGACGCACTGGAGATTTCCCTCGCGGTGGCCAAACATTACAAGGTGCAATTAAAAGCCGACGACGAAAACAACAAGGCGATCTTTTTCAGCCTGCGCTCGCTGTGCGCTTACATCAACAGCCAGCGCTGATCCTTTCTACCGGGCCATGCCAATCGCGCTGATCATCCTCTACCCCCTGCTGGTACACCTCTCCGTGGTGACAGATGTACCGCAACTGCAAGTGGCCGCGATTATCTGTTTTGCCTGCGGTTTGTTGTTCAAAGGCTTGCAACGCGGCAATAAAACCGCGTGGCTGGTGCTGGTGTGTGTCTGCCTGATCGCGCTGGGTTTTGGTTTTTTGAATATCACACTTTACGTGCTTTACCTGCCGCCGATTTTATTACCTTTATTATTGCTGTTTGTCTTTGGCCGCACGCTGCTGCCCGGACAGGAAGCGCTGGTCACCGCCATCGGCGAAGCCTCGCGCGGCCCGCTGTCACCGGCCATGCGCCAGTACACGCGGCGCATCACGCAGTTCTGGTGCGGTGTATTCCTGGTGATGATGCTCTGGTCGATGATCCTGCCCTGGCTGGAGCAACCGGAAGTCTGGTCCTGGTTTACCAATATCATCAACTACGGTTTGGTGGGCGCGCTGTTTGTGGGCGAATTTATCCTGCGCAAGTATCTGTTTCCCGAGCACAACCACCCGGGGTTTGTTGAATACCTGCGGATTGTTGCCCAAGCCAATATTCGCCATTGATCTCCATCATGTCCTCGCCCACTGAATTGATTTCACTATCCGATAACGCGCTGCTGCCGCTGCTGCATCCGTACCGCGCGCGCGCGGCATTTTTAGTGAGCGATCAACCGGTATTGACCCAGGCGGATTTCCTGCGCGACCTGGCGATGGTGCGCGCCGGTTTACCCAGCGCCGCGTTCGTCTTTAATGTGTGTGAAGACCGCTATTATTTCTTGCTCGCCTTCTGTGCGGCCCTATTGAACAACAGCGTGAACCTCTTGCCGCCCGGACGACAACGGGCCACCCTGGCACAGATTGCGCGGGATTACCCCGGCTGCTATTGCCTGAGTGACAGCGACATTGACGGGGATATTCCCTGCATCAATCTCCGCACCCTGCTTGAATCTTCACAAAGCAATGCCGTTGCAGAGGCGCTGCCAGTGCCGCTGATTCCTGCGCAACAACTGGCCGCGATTGCCTTTACCTCCGGCAGTACCGGAACGCCTTCGGCCAACAAAAAAACCTGGGGCACGCTGGCGGGCACCGCACGCCTGCTCGCCGCGCGTTTCACTGGACAACTGACCGATCCCACCATCGTCGCCACGGTTCCCTCACAGCATATGTACGGCCTGGAGATGACGGTGATGATGGCGCTACAGGGTCAATGTCGCCTCCACCGCGACAAGCCCTTTTATCCGGCCGATATCCAGCGGGTGTTGCTCGCCGCAGCGGCGCCGGTAATGCTGGTCAGTACACCGGTACATCTGCGCGCCCTGGTGAATGCGGAATTACCCATGCCCGGTATTGCCGGCGTGGTCTCCGCCACCGCGCCGCTGGACGCCGAGCTCGCTGCCGCCACGGAGCAGTGTTTCCACACGCAACTGCGCGAAATCTACGGCTGCACCGAAGCCGGCAGCATGGCGACGCGCGCGTCCACGCACACCCGGCACTGGCAGTTGCTGGACGGTTTTTCACTCACAGCTACCGATAGCGGTGTGGTGGCGCGCGCGCCGCACCTGGCGGAAGAAGCGGTGTTGCAGGATCAACTGGCGCTGCAGGATGATGATCATTTTTTACTGCTGGGGCGCAACGCTGACATGATCAATGTGGCCGGCAAACGCGCATCCCTGGCAGATTTGAGCTTGAAACTCCTGGCCATTGAGGGCGTGCACGACGGCGTCTTTTTCCTGCCCGAGCAGGAGACCGCCAACCAACGCCCGGTGGCCCTGGTGGTCAGCGACCTGCCGGTAAAGCAGATCCTGCAACAGCTGGCGTTACAGATGGATGCCGCGTTTTTACCGCGTCCGCTGCGCAAGGTCGAGCGATTGCCGCGCAACGACACGGGTAAATTAACCCGCGCCGCCTTGCACACTTTATGGAGCCAGACCCATGACTGAGGCTGCCGCCCAATTTACCCTGGACCTTTCAGTGCCGCGGGATCATCCGTCATTTGCCGGCCATTTTCCCGGTAACCCGCTGGTGCCCGGCGCGCTCTTGTTGCGCTGGATGATCGAACGCTTGCAGCAGGAAAACCTGGCGGTTTACCTGATCAAGCAGTGCAAGTTCCTGAATATCGTCAAACCCGGCGACGCTCTGCAACTGCAGGTCACAACCAACAACGGCAGCCTCGCGGTGGAGATCTTCTGCGCAGACAAACCGGTAGCCAAAGCCCAATGCCTGTATCACCGGACGGACGCGAACCATGCGTGATGACTGGCGGCAACAGCGGGAAAAAGGCAATCCGTTTCTGCTGGGATTGCTGACCTGGGTGGCGCTCAACCTGGGGCGCGGGGCGATCTTCGTCATGCTGTGTCCCATCGTGTTTTATTATTTTTTATTTGTCGGTCGGGCGCGCCGCGCCTCGCGCCAGTTCCTGACGCGCGCACTGCAACGCACACCCCGCTGGTGGGAAATCTATCGCCACCTGCTGACCTTCGCCGTGGTCTCCATGGATCGCATCCTGTTCCTGGCCGGGCGCGAAAAAAAATTCCAGCTGGAGATACACGGCGGCGAATTGTTTACGTATTACCGGGACCGGGGCTGCGTACTGCTCGCCGCACACTTCGGCAGCTTTGATGCGATGCGCGTGATGGGGGTGCGCGAACAGGCGTTACCGGTACGCATTCTGTTGGATATCCAACACAACCCCAACGCGCTCAACCTGATCCAACGGCTTGACCCGGCACTGGCGCGCGGCGTGATTGATGCCCGCACACCCGGCCCGGCCCTCGCGCTGTTGCTAAGTGAGTGCATTGCCAAGGGCGAACTGGTGGGCATCATGGCGGATCGCGGAGGCAGTGGCGAACGCACCGTGCTACAGAATTTCTTCGGCGAACCCGCACCGTTTCCGGTAGGCTGCTGGCAACTGGCGAGCGTGTTACAAGCGCCGGTGATCGCCTGCTTCGGGGTGTATCACGGCGGCAATCGTTACGCCCTGCACTTCGAGCTGATCACCGAACGCCTGGGCACAGGCCGCCGGGATCGCGCCGAGGCCATCGCACTAGGCATGGACACTTACTGCCAACGCCTGGAATATCACGCGCGGCAATACCCGATGAACTGGTTTAATTTTTATGATTTCTGGCAGCATGACTCCACTGGCCATCACTGATTACACCCTGACCACCTGCCTGGGTGCCGGACGCGCCGCCAACTGGAACAAGATCGAACGCGCTGAGAGCGGGCTCAAACCCTGTGACTTTTTCGACATCGCCGACCTGACCACCTGGATCGGCGAAGTGGACGGCGTGGATCACCAGTCATTACCGTCTCACTTGTCCTCTTACGATTGCCGCAACAACCGGCTCGCCTGGCTTGCCTTGCAGCAGGACGACTTTCTCGCCGCAGCGGCCCGCGCCATCAACACCTACGGCGCTGAACGGGTCGGGGTATTTATCGGTACCAGCACCTCGGGCATCCACCAGACTGAACTGGCGTATTTTGAATCCCGCGACCACTTGCCCGACTGGTATCACTACCGCTCTACCCACAATGTATTTTCCGTAGCGGACTTTGTGCAGCAGGCCTTGGGCGCGCGCGGTGTCTGTATCGCTATCTCTACCGCCTGCTCCTCCAGTGCCAAGGTCTTTGCCTCCGCTTACCGCGCCATAGCCACCGGCCAGTGCGATGCGGCCATCGTGGGCGGCGTGGACTCCCTGTGCCTGACGACGCTGTACGGTTTTCACTCGCTGCAACTGGTCTCGCCGGATAAATGCAAACCGTTTGATAAAGACCGCAGCGGTATCTCTATCGGGGAAGCGGGCGGATTCGCCCTGTTGGAGAAGGGAGCAGATAGCCAACTGGCATTATTGGGCTACGGCGAAAGTGGCGATGCTTACCATATGTCCTCGCCCCATCCGGACGGCGAGGGTGCCTTGCTGGCCATGCAGATGGCCCTGAACAAAGCAGGGCTCGCCAGCGGGGATATTGACTATATCAACCTCCACGGCACCGGCACCCAGGCCAACGATGCCGCCGAATCCAAAGCCGTCGTGCAAGCATTTGGTGAACGCACCTGGGCCAGCTCCACCAAAGGCTGGACCGGCCATACCCTGGGCGCCGCCGGGATCGTGGAAGCCGGTTTTTCCCTGCTGAGCATCATGCACAACCGCATCCCGGCCAATTTACATTTGCAGCAACCGGACACTGACATGCATATCGCCTTGCCGCGCACGGCCGTGCAGCAGCCGGTACGGCGCGTCCTGACCAATTCCTTCGGTTTCGGTGGCAGCAATTGCAGCCTGGTGGTGGGGGAACGCGGATGAACGTCTATATCGAGGCTGTCGGATTGGCAGCACCGGGTTTGAACGGCTGGCAAGAGAGCTTGCCCATCTTGCGCGGTGAGCAGACCTACCAAGCGTTTGCGCTGGAGCGTTACAAGCCGGAACAACTGCCCGCCAACGAAAGGCGGCGCGCCACTGACTTGGTGCGCATGGCATTTCGCGTGTGCGAGGACTTACTTCGAGATTCCCCTGCAGATGTTCGCCAGTGCGCCGCCGTGTTTGCCTCCTCCGGAGGCGACTACCCGATCATCGACCAGATCTGCAAGGCCCTGTGCGAGCCGGAGCGCCTGGTATCGCCCACCCAGTTCCATAACTCGGTACACAACTCCGCCGCCGGTTACTGGAGCATCGCCACCGGCAGCCGCGCGCCCTCCACCAGCATCTCGGCCTTTGATGACAGCTTCAGCGCCGGTCTGTTGGAGGCGGCAAATCTGTGTGTTATCGAACAG
>CAMLOU010000095.1 GCA_946481735.1 uncultured Cellvibrio sp. | reverse complement strand
GACCATGACCATGACCATGACCATGACCATGACCATGACCATGACCATGACCATGACCATGGCTATCGCGACGCGGGTGCGCATCAACACGGCGCGGCGGAGATGACCCTGGTGTTGGAAGAAAACCTGCTGAGCATCAGCCTGAGCTTGCCAGCCATGGACGTGCTGGGTTTTGAGCGCGCGGCGAAAACAGAACAGGAACAACAGCAGCTCGGCCAGGCTGTGGCTGATTTGCGGGATGCGCGAAACATGCTGGCGTTAACGCCGGCAGCGCACTGTGAGTTAGGTGACGCAGAAGTGCAATCCGGTTTGCTTAACGCTGGACAGGCAGTGAAAAATCACGCGGATTTTCTGGTGTTCTATGAATTTACTTGCCAGGCACCGGAGCAACTGTCTTCCGTTGGCGCGTCGGTATTCACGCACTACCCCAGTCTTTCCATGCTGCAATTAACCTGGATTATCAATGCGCAACAAGGGCTGGAAATCCTGTCGCCGGACAAGCCTGCATTTCATTTTTAAAATCCCATGCGTTACCATGCATCGCCTTTTCAGTTTGCGGGTGATCTATGCGTAACGCGATTCCAACCAACATCATTACCGGATTCCTCGGCGTGGGGAAAACCACCGCCATCACCCACCTGTTGCGCCACAAACCGGTGGACCAGACTTGGTCTGTACTGGTAAATGAATTCGGCGAAATCGGTATCGACGGCGCCATGCTTAAGAGTGTCAACGCCCACGTGCGCGAAGTGCCCGGCGGTTGTATTTGCTGTGTAGCCGGCTTACCGATGAAGATCGCGCTCAACATGATGATCGCCACCACCAAACCCGATCGCATCCTGATAGAACCCACCGGCCTCGGTCACCCCGAAGAAATCATCAACACCCTGACAGGCGAATACTACGACACCGTGCTCGACTTGCGCGCAACCCTGACCCTCGTCGACCCACGCAAGCTCACCGACGAACGCTACACCACCAATGCTAATTTCCAGGATCAACTGGCTGTCGCCGACGTCATCGTCGCCAACAAAACCGATTGCTGCGATGCGCAAGACCGCGAAAATTTCAATCAATTACTACACTCCTTTGAACCGCCCAAACAACTCAGCGCCTGGGTAGAACAAGGCGCTATCGAGCCCGAATGGCTGGACCTGCCACGCATTCCGCGCCCGTTAAAAAATCCACAGGCACACCGCAAAAACGCCCTTAGCCCGCAACGTGAATTCTACAATTCTGCTATTCAACTACCGCAGGATAAAGATTTTATTCGCCGTGATAACCAGGGGCAGGGCTACTATAGCTGTGGCTGGCTGTTCCGCCCGGATTGGCAATTTAATTTCAATTTATTATTTTTGTTGATGACCGGTTTGTCGGTGGTCCGCGCCAAAGCGGTGATGAACACGGAGCAGGGTGTGTATGTGTTTAATTCTGAGAATGGTGTGTTAAGTGTTAATCAGTTGGATCAATCGTTGGCGGGGGATATTCTCGATAGTCGTATTGAATTGATTGATGATCACGTGATTAATGCGGAAGAATTTGAGGCGCAGTTGTTGGCGGTAAAACTATAAGTTAGTGACTCTTTGAGAAGGCATTTGCGGGTTATGGACTCCGGTGTTTCCTCTGAGACACGCCGTGAACCCGTCCCTGGGGGCTCATCACCAGCATCCTTGCTGGTGATGGTCTCAGAGGAAACACCGGAGTCCATCGGCAAGTGTGGTGGTATAAATTAGAAAAGAATAAAAACAATCGTGACGAACTCACAATGTGAGTTTGACGTTAAGCGTGGGGTTTCGAAACCCTCAATTCAGGGATGAATTGAGGGAGCTACAGGGACGATTCATTCGCCACATCCTTGTGGCTCACCCTGCGGGCAGCTTCGCTGTGCAAATTGGCTTCCTGCCAATTTGTCATGCGCTTCCGAACCTATGTACCCAACGACGAACGTACTACGAAGTCAAATGCTCCCCGTCTTGTTACTCCTCCGTATATTCCACCATCGAATCCACTTTCATACTGTAAGCCGCCAACCCCAACTCATGCTCATGAGTTTCAACCTTCACCGTGCCACTTAACCAATACGGCGTATACAAATCCTCCAGCGTAAACCCCTGCGGATACTCAACATAAATCAACTGATTCGGTGGCGGTGGTGGAACGTGAATGCAGGCACCGAAATAAGGAACCAAAAAGAACGACGTAATCACCTGATTGTCGTCATACTCCAGCGGCACGATATAACCCGCCAAGCGAATGTTGGTATTGTTAAATTCCGGCCGCACCCTGGTAGAGGTCAGCGCATCCTGCCAGGTGCGGCCGCCGGATGGCTTGGCCATGGCCTGCGCTATTGCACTGGTTACCTGATTCTCAAAACTACTGGTGGCCGTTGGTGGCGAATTGTTGGTCGTGGGCTGATCCATCGCCAACTCCTCATCGCTCAGCGACGCGTGATCCACCTGCGGCATGTTCATCAACAGCTTCAGGTCCTCTTCCGGCATCAGGTCGGTCCATTCAATGGTGCGCGGCGTCCTGGTGTCGGCGGGGCTTGTTTGTGCGAGGCTAAAGCCGCTACACAAGGTAATTAACAGAACGACTAAACAAATGGGATGTCTGGGCATAGGGTGATTAACCAACGGTGAAGCAACAGGTTTAGGAATGTGGGTTATGATACGGCAAGTCTTCGACCTTCTGTCTATAAAAAATTCCGGCGAATCAGATTTTTGTGATGATGATAAATAACGAAACCGCCATCTCCCTGCGCGACCTCAGCTTCCGCTGGTCGCCGGCCGAACCACCCGTGTTGCAGATTCCGCTGCTCGATATCGTACGCGGCGAGCGCTTGTTCCTTTACGGCCCGTCCGGATCGGGCAAGACGACCTTGCTGAATTTGCTGGCCGGCGTTATCAAGCCACAGGGCGGGGAGTTGCGTCTATTGGGGCAGGCATTGAACAGGTTTTCGCAGCGCCAGCGCGACGCTTTTCGTGCGCGCCATATCGGTGTCATCTTTCAGCAGTTTAATCTGATTCCTTATCTCAACGTGCTGGACAATGTGCTGCTCAGCGCGCAATTTGCAAGATTACCTTTAGCGGAATCCCGTCAGCGCGCAGAACATTTACTGGATGCCTTGGGCTTATCGATTACCCTGCTTGATCAACCTGCGCGACAGCTCAGTGTGGGCCAGCAACAACGCGTCGCCGTGGCGCGCGCCCTGGTGACCCGCCCGGAGATTCTGATTGCCGATGAGCCGACCTCGGCGCTGGACAGCGACAGCCGCGCTGCGTTTATGCAGGTATTGCTGGATACCGCCGCCGAGATCAATTGCACCATTGTATTTGTCAGTCACGACCGCAGTCTTCAACCTTTTTTTTCGCGTGTGCTGGATATTCGTGAACTGGGTAAAACATCGCACGTGGAGGCATCATGCTGATTAAACTGGCACGCCTCAGCCTGTGGAATCGTCGCGCAACCGCGTCCCTGACCCTGGCTTCATTAATCATTAGTGTGGCCCTGGTGTTGGGCATCGATCACCTGCGCGTGCAAGCGAAAAAAAGTTTCAGCCAAACCTTATCCGGTACCGATCTGATTGTGGGCGCGCGTTCGGGGCAACTTAATTTATTGTTGTACTCGGTGTTTCGTATCGGTAACGCTACCAACAACATTACCTGGCAAAGTTTTCAGGAGTTGAGCCGCCACAGTGCGGTTGAGTGGACGGTGCCCTTATCGCTGGGTGATTCCCATCGCGGCTATCGCGTGCTGGGAACGACAGCCGCTTACTTCGAACATTATCGTTACGGCCAACAGCGGCCCTTGGTATTTGCCGAAGGAAAACCTTTTGCCGGTGTCTACGACTCGGTGCTCGGTGCTGAGGTTGCACGCAAACTGCATTATCAGTTGGGCGATGAGCTGGTGTTGGCTCACGGCAGTGGCGCGGTGAATTTGCATCACCACGATGATAAACCCTTCCGTGTGACTGGCATTTTGCAGCCGACCGGAACGCCGGTGGATCGCACCGTACATATCAGCCTGGCCGGTATTGAAGCGATTCATCTCGACTGGCAACAGGGCATGCCGATCCCCGGACAAACTGTTTCCGCCGATGCTGCCTTGCAACAGGACCTCACGCCAAAAAATATCACGGCGATTCTGGTGGGATTAAAATCCCGCGCGGCGACTTTCACGGTACAGCGTCAGGTCAACCAATATCCGCAAGAGCCCTTATTAGCGATTCTGCCCGGCGTTGCGCTTACTGAACTCTGGCAAATGCTAAGTGTGGTGGAAAATGTGTTGTACCTGATTTCCGTTATGGTATTGCTGGCGGTATTGATCGGCATGATGACCAGTTTGTTAGCGTCGATGAATGAACGACAACGGGAGATTGCTATTCTGCGCGCGGTCGGTGCCGGGGCGGGTTATTTATTTTTATTGATTGAACTGGAAGTGCTGCTGTTGATTGTGCTTGCCTTGGTCGGTGGTGTTTTATTATTGACCGGCAGCTTATGGATTGCGCAACCCGTGTTGGCGGAACAATTTGGTTTGTTTATTGATATTAACCCTTTGCAACCGCAGACATTTTACCTGCTGGGCGGTATCGTCGGGCTGGCGGCGTTGATGGGGTTGATTCCAGCGTTCAGTGCTTATCGTCGCGCATTAAGTGATGGCCTGGCGCAGCGCTTGTAACGCTCAAAAACTTTAACTGATAGCCGGCGGGAAAATAATTTCAAACTCCACGCCGCTGTTGTCCGCGCGATTGCGTGCACTGACGCGCGCATGATGCACTTCGACAATCAGGCGCACGATATGCAAGCCCAGGCCCAAATGGATTTTGTTGTCATTGTGTTTATCTTTTGATTCGCGGATCGACACCAGCGAGTCGAATAACTGGCTCTGCATCTTTTGCGGTAACAAAGGGCCGTCATTACTCACGATCAAAACAACCTGTTCCTTATGTTTGCGCAGTGAAAAAATAATCTTCCCTTCCGGCGGACAAAAATCACAGGCATTGTCGAATAGCTTGTCGATCATCTGCACAATCAAATCGGCGGAGCCATGAATAACAAAGGATTCATTGGCAGGAATATCCGACACGACCTGTTGCTGCGCGATATCCTGATAAGCGAGGGTCAGTTCGTGAATCACTTTATCCAGGGGAACCGGTTCCATCTCGGTAGTACGAATGCTTTCTTCCACGCGGCTGGCAGAGCTGATCGCGTTGAGAATGGCGGACAGGCGTTGTGAACCTTCCTGCGCACGCGTCGCAAACACTTTGGCTTGCGCATCCAGTTTTTCATTGTCGAGATTGTCGAGGGAGCTGCGCACTACCGCGAGCGGCGTGCGTAATTCGTGGGACAGCTTATTCGACAGCGTGCGCAAATAATCCGTGTATTCCTGCAAGCGTGTCAGCAACTGGGCGTAGCTGCGATTCAGATCACCGATCTCGTCCTGCGCCTTGGATACCGGAAACTGGTTTTCCAGTTTTCCATCTTCACGCATGGCGGTGTCGGCCGCTTCGCTCAGGCGCCGAATGCGCAGCGACAACCAGGTGGCGTAGGTTAACAAACCTGCACCGGCAAACAGCGTGGCCAGAAGCGTATAAAACATCAATCGCTGGAAAGCGTTGTTGGTGAGCGACAGAATGCTGGCACTGGTTTGTTCAACCACCACGGTACCGATGATGCGTGTCTGACGCACGATCGGCACAACAGCGCGGCCCAGATTGTGTACGCCATATTGATACCAGCTACGTGCGTTGTCGCCGTTAAGTGCCTGCTGAATTTCCGGTGCGTCCAGGCGGCCGGTAAATTGTGGTGTATCCAGCGGTGGCAAATCGGTGCGGGTAAATAAATTGCGCATCAGCCAGGCCAGCAAGCCATTTTCCTCGACGGGCAATTTACTCGGTGATTGCAAACGACCCGCCTCGGCAATCAGCCATTGATTGCGTCCGGTAATACGTAACCGCAAATCCTGCCCGGCGAACACATTCAACGCATCCGCGAGTACGGCATTTTGTTTTACCAGGGGTTTGGGATTGTTCGTGGGTTTTATTGCGCCCAGCCAGTCGCCGGTGGTTGCCGCATCACTGGCTGCGCTGTGATTAACCACCGCCACACTTAAATAGCCGTGGGTCATGGTGAGCGGTAATTGCAGTTCCAGTTGATAACCCTGCGCGCGTTCCTGCCATACGCCCTTGATGCGATGTTCGCGCACATAACGCGTGATGCGTTCACCGTATTCGTTGTAATCGAGCGTTGCCGCGTGCGCGTTGACCATGCCCGGTGCGCTGGTGTTGATTAAAAAATCCTGTGTATTTCCCTCAAGGTCGTGCATGCGCAACACCAGGTGATCGCTTTGGGTCGGCGCTTCAAAGCCGGGGTTGTAATACAGGATATCTGCATCATCGACACGGGCAAACAGGTACAAATCCTTGTCGTGGCTGGCGGCTTGCAGATGGAATGAAACGGCAGGATTTTCCCAGGCTAATCCGTCGAATTCGCGATGGCGCCATTCATCGTCGTAACCGTCCAGGATGGCCGGTGCGGGAAACGGATGCGCGTAAATTTGATCGGTGGCATACACCTGTGCGGCGGGTTGCTGCAATTCTTCCAGCAGCGCCGGTTCATTGCTGATGCGATTGGCCACCGCTTGCGCGCTGGCCAGCAAGGCAATGCTTTGGCCCTGGCGCAATGCATCTTCCATCTCGCGGATATATTGGCAACCGGCCCAGGGCAAACTCAGGCCGAGCAAACTCACCAGCAATAATTGTCGACGCAAACGCATGGTTATTGTTCGTCCCAGCGGTAGCCCATGCCGTAAGCGGTTTTTACCGCATCAAATTGTTCATCGAGGCGCAGGAATTTTTTACGGATGCGTTTGATGTGTGAGGTAATGGTGTTGTCATCGAGCACGACGTTGGCTGCGTCCATTAATTGCTGACGGTTTTTTACGTGGCCGGGATGTTTGCTGAGTGCATGGACGATCCACAATTCCGTCACGGTCAGGTCTACCGGTTGTTCATCCCAGTGCGCGCTCATACGATCCATGTTCAACAACAATTTGCCGCGTTGCAGAATTTCTTCACTGGGCTGCGCGTCGGGTTTACGCAGGGCATCCACGCGCCGAAACAAGGCCACGATGCGCGCGAGCATGTGGGGCTGGCTGATATCTTTGGTGAGGTAATCATCGGCACCCAGACGCAAACCCGATACCACATCAAATTCACTGTCGCGCGCGGTTAAAAAAATAATCGGCAAGGCCGGCGCTTTGCTGCGCAAGTCGCGGCACAGTTCAAACCCGCCTTCAATGTCATCTCCCAAACCCACGTCGATGATCGCCAGATCCGGCAGGCTTTTAGTAAATGCAGCCAAGGCATCGGGACGATTGTGGTAGAGACTCACGCTGTAACCCTGGCGGGTGAGCGCATCGCGGTAGTTATGGGCGAGGGCGATTTCGTCTTCAACGATGGCGATGTGGCGGGCCATAAGCATCCTTTGGATTTGGATATTAGTGTCGGATTACGCCGCGGTGCGGCTAATACGACCTACGAGTACGGAGATTTTAATGGAGAAAAATGGCTGCGAAAGGTTTTGCCATAATTCGCCATAATTGATCACCGCTTTTGCGTTTTTGTGCCCCGGCAACGCCGGATTGCGCTGGTTTACTGACCCTGTCGAAACGCCGTTTACGGCTTTAACTTTTGCAGGGAATACTATCATGTGTTTTAACCGCCGCCGCATCCCCAAACATCTGCTATTGCAACCGTCACCGCCGCACCGGCCCGCGCGTCGGATATGGACATGGCTTTTAGGCTCGCTGGTGGTGTTGTTGACGATAGCCGCCGCAGAAATCGCCCGCGCCGACGTAAACCCGGAAGAGGCCAGCGCGGGCTCTTTGTTATTCAAAACCGCCAGCGGTTACCGCGCGGCGCTGCACCACCACAGCGAGGCGCAGGTCACCATCAAGGGCATGCTGGCGCGGGTGGTGTTGCGTCAGACCTTTGAAAATGTCACCGACGACTGGGTGGAAGGCGTGTATGTATTTCCGCTGCCGGAGGACGCAGCCATCAATCGCATGGTGCTGGAGATTGGCGAGCGTCGCATTGTGGCGGACATTAAGGAAAAGCAGGAAGCACAACGGATTTATGATCAGGCCAAGCGTGAGGGCAAACGTGCGGCACTGACCCGGCAGGAACGGCCCAACCTGTTTACCCAGGCGATTGCCAACATTGGCCCGCAGGAAAAAGTCGTCATCGAATTGCAGTATCACGAGCTGGTGACCTACCGCAATCAGACCTTTAGCTGGCGTTTGCCCACCACACTCACGCCGCGCTACATCCCCGGCGTGATGAAACAGGATGCCGATACCCAGGTGTCGCTGGAAACCAACAGTGGCTGGGGCTGGGCTCAGCCCACCGATCAGGTACCGGACGCGCACCGGATTACGCCCTTTGTGCATCCCGCGCCGCAGCCTGACACCAACAACATCGCCATCAATATCAGCCTGGATGCCGGCGTGCCCCTGGCGCAAATTCGCGGTGCTTACCACGAACTGAGCATCTACAAGCTGGGCAACGGCCACCAGATTACGCCGACGCAAAAGCACATCCCCATGGACCGCGACTTTGAGATGCAGTGGCACACGGTTGCGGGCAAGGCGCCGGATGCGGCTTTCTTTACCGAGCGGGTGGATGGCGAGGATTACGCACTGCTGATGGTGTTACCGCCGCAACAGGAACCATCCGGCACTACCCTGCCGCGCGAAGTGATCTTTATCATCGACACCTCCGGCTCCATGGGCGGTGTATCTATTGAGCAAGCCAAGGCCAGCCTGCAACTGGCGCTGTCGCGCCTGACCGATCAGGATCGCTTCAACGTCATTGAATTCAATTCCTTTCATCAGGCGCTGTTCCATCAACCGGTGCAGGCAGAGGCCAAGGCACTGCAACAGGCGCGCAGTTTTGTGGAGCGGCTGAATGCGGATGGCGGCACCGAGATGGCCCCGGCGCTGGAAGAAGCCTTGCACTACCCGGCGGCGGAAGGCTATCTGAAGCAGGTGATCTTTATCACCGACGGCAGTGTGGGCAACGAGGCCGCATTGTTTGAGCTGATCCATCAACAATTGGGCGACGCGCGGCTGTTTACCGTCGGTATCGGCTCTGCACCCAACAGCTACTTTATGACCAAGGCCGCCGAGTTCGGGCGCGGCACCTTTACCTTTATCGGTGCCCAGACCGAGGTGGCGGAGAAGATGCAAGCGCTGTTCACCAAGCTGGAAAGCCCGGTGATGAGCGATATCGAGATCGACTGGCCGGTGCCGGTGGAGGCTTGGCCGGCTCGTATTCCCGACCTGTACCAGGGCGAGCCGCTGTTGGTCAGTGCCAAGGTGAGCGGCACCTGGCCGAAACAGGCCGTCATTGACGTGCGTGGTCGGCAAGCCGGTAACAGCTGGTCGCGCAAGCTGGCCGTGACAAACACGCCCCCGAGCGATAGCGCATCCCACAGTGGCATCGGTGTGCGCTGGGCCGAGGAAAAGATCGCCGCGCTTCTGGATGAGAAAGTCCGTGGCCGCCCGGAAGCCGAGGTCCGCGAGGCGGTGCTGGAGGTGGCCTTGCAGCATCAATTGATGTCGCCCTACACCAGCTTTGTGGCCGTAGAGGAAACACCGAGCCGCCCGCAGGATCAGGCTGTGGCGCAGGCGCCGGTCCCCAATCTGCTGCCCCAGGGCCAGCAGGCCGCGCCCTTGATGTACCCCCGCACCTCAACCTCCCTGCTGTTGAACTGGTTGCTGGGCAGTTGCGCGCTGTTGGTCTTGATGGTCCTGCGCCGCTGGCGCGCAGTGGAGGTGAAGCATGGCTAGACGCTACCTCTGCCACCGTATGGTGGGTGTACCAGCTGAGCAAAACTCCGGTAGCCCTGATGTACAACCGGGCATAACGGATCACCAGCCCCTCGATTTGAGCGGCGATCTTCTGGGTTCACGCCGCCGCGTGTTGCGCCATGCGCCGGCAACAAAAGCGCCGGCCAAACGCCGCCGTTCCCGGTTGTCAGTGTTCAGTCTCGTGCTGGTGATATTGGTGGTCTGGCAGTGGGGCAACGCGGGCTGGATTCTGGTGAAGGCGCAACTGGCCCAATGGCTGATCGCGCAGGCCTGGGAGAATAGCGCGCGTCCCAACCAGGCGATCAAACCCTGGCCTTGGGCGGACACGCATCCGGTAGCCCGCTTGCGCCTGCCGGAGGAGGGGGTGGATCTCTTTGTGCTCGAAGGTGCCCAGGGCAATTCTCTCGCCTTTGGTCCCGGTCACCTCCAAGGCACGGCATTGCCGGGGGAGGGCATCAGCGTTATCGGCGGGCATCGCGATACCCACTTCCGGTTTCTCAAGGACATCCAGCCGGGGGACGCCCTGTATGTGCAAACCCGCGATGGCCGCGAGCTGACCTATCGCATTGAGCAACGCCAGATAGTGGATTCCCGCCACACGCCACTGCAATTGCCCGATTACCCGGCCTCCGGCCTGGTGCTGGTGACCTGCTACCCCTTCGATGCCCTCGATCCCAACGGACCCCTGCGCCTGGTGGTGTGGGCGAGTGAAGTGAATGACGCCGAGCTGATGCCAGCACAGCAGCCTTACCCCCAGCAAACTACCGAAAGGGGCAGCTTGAGTTTTTCGCTCTAGCCCCGCCTTTCCGCCCCGGTTGTCCATCAGGGTGACCGGCCTGTCTTTTCCCTCCGTATAACCCTGCACCCGTTTGACCAAAGGTTCATGACGCGCCAAGGTGACAAAATCCGTGAATTATTGCGTGCCGTAAACAGGTGCAATGGGCTATTGTTATGAAACGCGCCGGCACCTGAATTGGGCAGCCAGTTTGCGGTCGTACAGTGTTGTGGTCTTAACAGTGATTGTTTTGGCCTTTGCCTCCCGAGTCGGGCATGTCTCATCTTTGTGAGCAGTTAGGAGAAACCTATGTTGTTGCTGTCGTTGCTACTTATCCTGATTTTGATCAGTGTCCTCCTGTACCGTAAGGTCCCCTTGCCGGCGGCCTCGGCTATTGTGGTGGTGGCCTGGCTGGTGTTGGGGGTGTTATCCCCGGCGATGTGGTCATTGTGGCTGGTCGTTCCCCTGGCGGCGGTGCTGCTGATTCTGAACGTGCCCGCCTTGCGTCGGCCGATCCTGACCAAGCCGGTATTTGAGGTCCTCAAAAAATCCATGCCCAGCATGAGCGTCACCGAACGCGAAGCGCTGGAAGCGGGTACCACCTGGTGGGAAAAAGATATCTTCAGTGGCAAGCCGGACTGGAACCAGTTTGCCCAGATCGGCCTGCCGCAGTTAACGGCGGAAGAACAATCCTTCCTCGATAACGAAGTGACCGAACTCTGTGCCCTGCTGGACGAGTGGGACATCCACAACAACCGCAAAGACCTCTCTCCCGAAGCCTGGCAATACCTGAAAGACAAAGGCTTCCTCGGCCTGATTATTCCCAAGGAGTTCGGTGGCCGCGACTTCAGCCCCTACGCGCAGAGCCGCGTGATGAGCAAGATCGCCAGCCGCTCCATCACCGCTGCCGTGACCGCCATGGTGCCTAACTCCCTCGGCCCGGGCGAGCTGTTGATGAAGTACGGTACCGACGAGCAAAAGCACCGCTGGTTGCCCGGTTTGGCGCGCGGTGAAGAAATTCCCTGTTTTGGTTTGACCGGCCCGGAAGCGGGTTCTGATGCGGGCTCCATTCCCGATGTGGGTATCGTCTGCAAAGGCGAATTCGAAGGTAAGGAAGTGATCGGCTTGCGCCTGACCTTCAACAAGCGCTGGATCACCCTGGCCCCTGTCGCCACCGTGGTTGGCCTGGCCTTCAAACTGGTCGACCCGGACGGCCTGCTGGGTGACCCGTCCAAGAAAGAATACGGCATCACCTGCGCGCTCTTGCCCGCTAACCACCCCGGTGTGGAAATCGGTCAGCGCCATAATCCCGGCTCGCCCTTTATGAACGGCCCGGTAATGGGCACCGATGTATTTATTCCGGTAGATTGGATCATCGGCGGTGCGCCCATGGCCGGTAAAGGCTGGCGTATGTTGATCGAATGTCTGGGTGCCGGTCGCGGTGTTTCCTTGCCCGCCTTGGCTACTGCCAGCGGTGAGATGAGCTATCGCATGGTGGGCGCGTTTGCGCGTATTCGCCGCCAGTTCAATATGGAAGTCGGCAAGTTTGAAGGCGTTCAGGAAGCTACCGCTGATATCGCGGGCGGCGCCTATACGCTGGAAGCCATGCGTCATCTAGTTACCAAGGGCCTGGAATCCGGCGCGCCAGCGGTGATGACCGCCATGGCGAAATACCATGCCACAGAAATCATGCGTCGCTTGATCAATCACAGCATGGACGTCGTTGCTGGCCGCGCGATCCAGCTTGGCCCACGTAACTTCCTCGCGTTCCCGTACCAGAGCATTCCTGTAGCGATTACCGTGGAAGGGGCTAACATCCTGACCCGCTCCTTGATGATCTTCGGTCAGGGCGCAATGCGCTGTCATCCTTATCTGTTCGAAGAAATGCAGGCCATGCAGGCGGATGATCTGGAAGCCTTTGATCGCCTGTTCATCCATCATTTAGGCCATGTGTTCAGCAACCTGGTGCGCACCAAAGTGCTGGGCGTTACTCGCGGCCATTTCAGTGAAGCCCCGGCCAATGCGGATAACTTCAGCACCCGCTGGTACCAGCGCATCAATATCCTCAGCGCGTCGTTGGCGGTCACCTCGGATTTTGCGTTGGCAATCCTGGGTGGCAACCTGAAACGTCGTGAGTTGTTGTCGGCGCGTCTGGGTGACGTGCACAGCCAGCTGTTTATCGCCTGTTCGATCCTCAAGTATCACTCTGCCCATGTGCGCACCAAAGAAGAGGATATCCACGCGGAATACGCGATCACCCTGGCGCTCTATAAAGCCCAGGAAGCCTTGATCGATTTCTATGAGAACTTCCCGGTACGCCTTGTGGCGGGTGCCTTGAAGCTGGCGACTTTCCCCACCGGGCGTATTGTCGCCAAGCCCAGCGATGAGTTGACCCGTCAGATGGGTGACTTGATCATGGAAGATAATCCGGTGCGTCAGCATCTGGGTACCTTTGTGTATCGCAATATGGACCCGGATGATGCGACGGGTCGGGTGGAAAGCACCTATCAGATGTTGCTGTCGCTTGGCCCATTGTGGAATACCTTTGCGCGTGCCCAGAGTAGCGGGAAGCTGGCGGGTGCGACGCTGGAGGCGCGGCTGCAGGATGCGGCGAGTAAGAATATTATCCAGCAGGGTGATGTGGCGCGTTTGCTGGAGTATGACGCGCGTCGGTTTGATTGTTTGCTGACGGATGCGTTTGATTCGATTTAATGTTTGATAAAGCCCCTCCAGTAGGGGCTTTTTTCCAGAAGGAGAAACCATGAGCTGGCTCCCCGATGCAGAACCCCAATGTGTGGACCATGCTGGCGATGTGTCGCCGGTGGAATTGATTATTGAGCCCAAGGCGCGCGATCTGGGTGATTTTGAAGTGCGGCGGGTGTTGCCGTCGGGTAAACGGCAGATGGTGGGGCCGTTTATCTTTTTTGATCATATGGGGCCGGCGCATTTTGGTGTGGGTCAGGGGATGGATGTGCGGCCGCATCCGCATATCGGGTTGGCGACGGTGACCTATTTGTACAGCGGTTCGATCCTGCATCGCGATAGCCTCGGTTGCACGCAGCTGATTACACCCGGTGCGATTAACTGGATGACGGCGGGCCGGGGGATTACGCATTCGGAGCGCAGCAGTGATCAGGCGCGGCAGCAGCATCAGGTGTTGGAGGGGTTGCAGTTGTGGGTGGCCTTGCCGAAGGCGCATGAGGAGGTTGAGCCGTCGTTTGTGCATTATCCGCCGGAGGATTTGCCAGAGCTGGATCGGGATGGGGCGCGGATTCGGGTGTTGGCGGGGCATGCGTTTGGCGTGGATTCACCGGTTAAAACCTTGTCGCCCTTGGTGTATGTGGATATTGCCTTGCATCAGGGCAAGGTGCTTAAGCTGGATGTCGACTACGCCGAGCGGGCGATTTATGTCGTCAAAGGTGAGATCACCCTGGCCGGTGAAACTTACGCTGCCGGGCGCATGTTGGTATTGCGGGAAAACAGCGAGGTGACCTTCCGCGCCGATGAAGAAACCCAACTGGTGGTGGTTGGGGGTGAGCCGCTTGATGGCCCGCGTATCGCCTGGTGGAATTTTGTGTCCAGCAGCCGCGAGCGCATTGAACAGGCCAAGGCGGATTGGCAGGCGGGGCGGTTTGCCCGAGTGCCCGGCGAGACGGAATTTATCCCGTTGCCGGACCGTTAACCGCGGTTTATGGCTGCTCCGTCTCTGCAATGATGGTGCAATTTCGGCCGACGGATTTGGCTTTATAGAGCGCAGCATCGACCCGCTTGAACGCGGAGGCAAAATCCTCGTCTTGCTGGATGGTGCCGACGCCGAAGCTGGCGGTAATCGCTACTGGCTTCTCTTCTTCAAACACAGTATCGCTGATGATCTTGCGAATTTTTTCCGCCAGATAAAACGCGTTATCGATGCTGGTCTTGGGGCAGATCAGGATAAATTCCTCACCGCCCCAGCGACCAAAGATATCCTCGCTGCGAATATTGCTGCTCACAATCAAGGTAAATTGTTTAAGGATGTTGTCGCCCACATCGTGGCCGCGCCGGTCGTTGATCCGTTTGAAGTGGTCGATGTCGATAATAATCAAGGCGATGGAACTTTTGCGCGGGTCGGCGAGCAATTGGGTGATGCTTTTATCAATAGCGTAGCGGTTGTAGATACCGGTCAGGGCGTCCAGATTCGATAGTGTCTGGAAGCGCGACTTTTCTGTTTGCAAGCGCGAATTACTGACTGCCAGCTCATTAATCCGCTGTTTCGCTTGCTGGCCTTCCTGCTTCAGCCGGACCATCCGCACGCCTATCACCAGCAGGCCAGACAATATCCAGACCACCAGAATACCCAGGTACCAATGCTCCGGCGAGATCAAATCCCCGGTGAAACTCAGCGATTCCACGGTCACATCATGATTGCCCGGCGGCAAACCCTCGACAAATTCAATGCCGATAAACACCACATTACTGACGTCAGGGCGCGCTAAATGACGGGGCAGATCGAATTGCTCGACCCACCATTCAGCCACGGTGAACTCGCTCAAATTGATGCTGATCTTTTTGTTGAAGTCCTCCTGACGCAGCATAACGAATTGAAATTTGGAGCTGTTGCTGTCCACGAGGGTGCTGAAACGCTCATCATAATGGCGCAATACCACCCGCATCTTTCTGGCCGGGCCGGTGTAGTTCAACTTGATATTAATGGTGGAATAGCTGGATAAATCCCAGCCCTTGGTGACATCTTTAACAAGCACCATCGAAAAACTGCACACCAGCCAGCCTTCCAATTCCTCACTGATACAACGCCACTGGTGCTTGCTTTGGTCGATAAATTCAAAGCGCGTCTTGCTGCCTTCGGGTGCCGCAAGGTAATAGAAGGTGTCGTAATGCTGTGCACTTGGCACCACCACAATGGTTTTCTTGGGCAGATACTTTTGCAGCCCTATCGCACACACAGACGCAATAATCGCTAACAGCAGCACCAGGTTCAGGGTGTTGAGTTTTTTCATAGGAGGGGGAATCGCAACCAACGGCATGCCCTAAGTATTGTAGAAAAAATCCAGATTGCCACTGACAAACAAAGAAAATTGCGCCACGAATAAATTGAGAAGAATTCTCATAACTCCATAAATAAAGCTAAATCCGCCAACAGTTACGCCTTTATCAACCCTCGCCTGAAAAAAATCGAACAATTGCCAAAATTCCGTCAACCTTTAGTTTTTTGCACGGTCAGCTTTTAAAGCGATTTCTGGTTTTCATCTTTTCGTTTCGCTTTTTAAGAGGACACAACGCATGCTCGCCATGAACTATCGAGGTCCACAACGCGTGCGGGTTTCGCAAAAACCCATGCCGGACATTCTTCACCCGGAAGATGCCATCGTGCGCGTAACGCGCTCCTGCATTTGCGGCTCCGATTTGCATCTCTATAACGGCAACGTGCCGGATACGCGCGTCGGCAGCACATTTGGTCACGAATTTGTCGGCGTCGTCGAAGAAATCGGTGCGGATGTGCACAACATTCGCGTCGGCGACAGAGTCATCGTGCCGTTTAATATTGCCTGCGGCCGCTGCGTTTTTTGTAAACAGGGTTTATACGGCAACTGCCACGAGTCCAATTCGCAAGCCACCGCCGTGGGCGGCATCTTTGGTTACTCTCACATTGCCGGCGGCTATGACGGTGGCCAAGCCGAATACGTACGCGTGCCTTACGCCAATGTCGGCCCCACTCCGATTCCACCGGAGATGGATCTCGACGACGCAGTGTTATTGACCGATGTTGTTCCCACCGGTTACCAGGCGGCGGAGATGGGTGGCATTCAACGCGGCGATACTGTAGTAATTTTTGGCGCTGGACCGATTGGCATTATGGCTGCGCGCTGTTCGTGGCTGTTCGGCGCGGGTCGGGTGATTGTGATCGATCAACTCGATTACCGTTTGGAATTTGCAAAAAATTACGCGCAATGCGAAGTCTATAATTTTTTATCGCTCGAAGACCCGGTGGCTTTTATCAAAAAAATTACCGACTCACTCGGCGCCGACGTCTGCATTGATGCCGTCGGCGCCGAAGCCGCCGGCAGTGCGATGCAAACCATCACCGGCCGCAAAATGTTACTGCAAGCCGGCTCAGCCACAGCCTTGCAGTGGGCGATTAACTCGGTAAAAAAAGGTGGCATTGTTTCGGTGGTTGGTGTGTACGGCCCCACCGGAAATTTAGTGCCGATGGGCAATATATTAAATAAAGGCATCACCCTGCGCGCAAACCAGGCCTCGGTAAAACGCTTGCTGCCACGGCTGATTGAACACGTGCAAAACGGCATCATCGATCCTAAAGCCCTGATCACCCACCGCATTCCCCTGGAAGACGCCGCCGACGCCTACCGCATTTTTTCCGACAAACTCGACGGCTGCATCAAACCGGTACTCATCACACCCACGGCCAACCAATAAATTTTG
>CAMLOU010000094.1 GCA_946481735.1 uncultured Cellvibrio sp. | reverse complement strand
ATAAAAAGTGGGGCAGCCGAGGCTGCCCCAGAGGCCGACTTCATGAAGCAGTCGTCGAAGAAGCGGGGAAAAAGGCCGCCGTTTTACCGGCGGCAGGGGTCGAGTGATAATTGAAAACCGTGAATCATAAAAGGTTACGCGTGTACCTGCACCAGGCCGTCCTGAACACGTATGGCGTAAGTCGGTATGGTGTGCTCGGGCTTTTCCAGGCACTCACCCGTGCGCAGATTGAAATGTTGTTTGTACAAGGGTGAGGCGACGACCACGGCATCGCCGATGGAGCCGATGATGCCGCGCGATAACACATTGGCTTCGCCGATGGGGTCGTAGTTGCCGATGGCGAAGTATTCGTTCAGGCGGCGCGAGTGAAAGATGGCGATTTGCTTTTGATTGATCAATGCGCAGACGCCGGTATCCGGTAACAGATCGCTGACTTCGCACACGCTGGTCCACTCTGAGACTGGCGCGTGACGGGTGATTTCGGAAGTCGCTGTCATGGTATTCATAATGGCTTCTCGTTGTGGAATGTTGTTGATGTGTCTGGCTCGCCCGGTGAGGCGAGCGATATGTACCGATTAATTTTCTACCAGTTCAATCAACGGAATTTTCTGCGCGCGCTCTTCAGCGGTGGCCGGGCGCGGTTGATCCCGTTCAATCACGTAAGCCAGGTTTTCATCAATTGCTTTTGAGTTGATGAAGTGACTGAAACGCTTCAGCTTGCTTGGATCTTCAATGGTGGTTTTCCATTCGCACTGGTAGTTAGCAATGTTGCTGGTCATTTCATCTTCCAGGTCTTGCGCGATACCGAGTTTGTCTTCGATCACCACTTTCTTCAGGTAGGCCAGGCCGCCTTCCAGATTTTCCAGCCACACGGAGGTGCGCTGTAAACGATCAGCGGTGCGAATGTAGAACATCAATACGCGGTCGATGTATTTAATCAGCGTGTCGTCATCGAGGTCGGTAGCAAATAAATCGGCGTGGCGTGGGCGCATGCCGCCATTTCCGCATACATATAAATTCCAACCGTTCTCTGTTGCAATCACGCCGATGTCTTTCGATTGCGCTTCCGCACATTCGCGTGTGCAACCGGACACCGCAAATTTTAATTTATGCGGTGCACGTAATCCCTTGTAACGATTTTCGATAGCGATGGCCATGCCGACGCTGTCCTGCACGCCGTAGCGGCACCAGGTGCTGCCTACGCAGGATTTTACGGTGCGCACGGCTTTGCCGTAGGCGTGGCCCGTTTCAAAACCGGCGTCGATTAATTTCTTCCAGATGGTCGGCAGGTGATGCAACTGCGCACCAAATAAATCGATCCGCTGTCCGCCGGTGATCTTGGTATACAGATTAAATTCTTTGGCAACTTCGCCCAGCACAATCAATTTGTCCGGTGTGATTTCACCGCCGGCAATACGCGGCACAATAGAGTAGGTGCCGTCTTTTTGCATATTGCCGAGGAAGATGTCGTTGGTGTCCTGCAAGCCAATGTGTTCCGGCTTGAGCACATATTCATTCCAGTAGGACGCCAGGATGGAACCCACTGCCGGTTTACAAATATCGCAACCCAAACCGTGACCGTGTTGGTCGAGTAATTCATCAAAGGTACGGATTTTTTTCACGCGCACGATATCCGCCAGCTCTTGCCGCGTATGGGCAAAGTGTTCGCAGAGATTGTTATTGACTTCGACCCCGAGCTTAACCAGTTCACTGTCCATGACTTGCTTGACCAGCGCCGCGCAACCACCGCAGCCGGTAGAGGCTTTGGTGGCATCCTTGATGCCGGCCAGGGTGGTGATACCGTTCTGAACGGAACAACAGATAGCGCCTTTGGTGACGTCGTAGCAGGAACAGATCTGCGCAGTTTCCGGCAGTGCATCAACGCCGATGGCCATACTGCCGCCCTCTACCGCTGGCAGGATCAATTGCTCCGGTGCGTCGGGCAAATCCATAGCGTTGACGCAAATCTGTTGCAGCGTACCGTAGGCTTCGACATCGCCCACCAATACGGCGCCGAGTAATTTTTTGCCGTCGGCGGAAACAATCAGACGTTTATAAACTTCCGCTACGCCATCGCTGAAGATGTAGGATTGTGAACCCGGCGTGCGGCCGTGTGCATCGCCGATGCTCGCGACATCCACACCCAGTAATTTCAATTTGGTGCTCATGTCGGCACCAACAAACTGATCGGCGCCGCCGGTGATATGGGCGACTGCCACCTTGGCCATTTGATAACCCGGCGCAACCAGACCGAAGATGCGGTTGTCCCACAGGGCGCATTCACCAATGGCATAAATATTGTCGACGGAGGTCTGGCAATGGTTGTTGATCACAATGCCGCCGCGTTCGCCGATGGCCAGACCAAACTGACGCGCGAGTTCATCCTGCGGACGAATCCCGGCAGAGAATAAAATCATGTCGGTTTCCAGAAAGGAGCCGTCCGCAAAATTCATGCGATAACGGCATTCTTCACCGGCCACAATGTCCTTGGTATTTTTTTCGGTGTGCACACACACATCGAGCGCTTCAATCTTGCGCCGCAATAACTGGCCGCCGCCTTCATCCAGTTGCACCGCCATCAAGCGCGGAGCGAATTCCACGACATGGGTTTTCAGCCCGAGGTTTTTTAACGCGTTGGCCGCTTCCAGCCCGAGTAGACCGCCGCCCACCACGACACCCACTTTGCTTTCAGCGGCGGATGCAGTGATGGCTTCCAGATCTTCAATGGTACGGTACACCAGGCAATGCGGTTGATCTTTGCCTGGTACGGGCGGAACGAAAGGATAAGAGCCGGTGGCCAGCACTAATTTGTCATAGCGCTCACTGCGGCCACTGGCGGTGGTGACGGTATTGTTGGCGGTGTCGATGCCCACCACTTTGTCGCTCAGTGTGTAGTGCACGCCGCGCGCTTTGTATTCTATTTCCGAGGTCAACATTAAATCCTGCACGGTTGAACCAGCAAAATAGTAGCTGAGCTTTACCCGATCATAGGCGAGCCGTGGCTCTTCGGAGAACGTCAGGATTTCATAGTCTGCGGCTTTCTCGCTGTTGAGCAGGCCATCAATAAATTTGTGGCCGACCATACCGTTGCCGACAACAATAATGCGTTGTTTCATAACCTCACTCCTACTCTCAGGCTAACAAACGTTGGTTGTTGGCTTCTGCTGCAACAGATTGCCAAAAGTCCGGTTGCAATTGCTCCGCCAGGCTCACCACCTGGCCGACGATAATTAAGGCGGGTGATTGCACGTGCTCGCGCGCAACCAATTCAGTTAATTCATGCAAAGCGCCGATGATCACGCGCTGATTACTGCGGCAGCCGTTTTCAATAATCGCGGCCGGTGTGTCAGCAGTCATGCCACCTTTTTGTAACTCGGTGGCAATAATTTCCGCGCGGGTCAGGCCCATGTAAAACACCAGGGTGTGATTCAGTTGCGCCAGTGCCGACCAGTTAACGTCGAGGGTTTTTTCGGCATGGGCTGTGACAAAGGTGCAACCTTGCGCAAGGCCGCGATGGGTCAGGGGAATATTGGCGTAGGTGCTGCAACCGGATGCTGAGGTAATACCGGGAATCACTTCTGCGTCGATGCCGGCTTTACGCAACTCTAGTAATTCTTCGCCGCCGCGACCGAACACAAACGGATCGCCACCTTTAATGCGGCACACGGTCAAACCCAGTTGCGCCTGGTTTACCAACAGTTGGTTCAAATCTTCCTGTGCAATGCTGTGATGATTTTTCGCTTTGCCGACATACAGCGCCGGTGTGCCAGCGGGAAATAATGCACGGATGTCGGCGCTGACCAACTGATCGAAAAAAATAATATCGGCGTTTTCAATCGCGCGCAGGGCTTTAAGGGTTAACAATTCTGCGTCGCCCGGACCGGCACCCACCAACCAGACTTTTCCGCTGGACGATGTTGTTGAATGACGTTGGGCCGCACCCTGACGGGTAGCCGGGGCTACTGTTACCGTGAATTGCGCTGCGCGGGCGATTAACGGCTCAACAGCGCGCGCATGAAGGGCGGTGACGGTTTCGTCAGCAGGTGTGTAACGCGATAAGGATGAAGTACTCACAATAACAGCCCTTTGGTAGTGACCGCGCAAGCTGAAAACTACACATTGCATCGGTCTTAAAACATCTCGCAGTGAATAAATCTGCGCAAAGGGGGTTGAGCAAAGACAATGCCATTTGCCGATTCGGCGTGAATAAATTTTTTTAGTACTTTATTTTCAATAGGTTATGCGTGATGAAATGCGTGGTTCCAACATTTGAGCGGGCCGGATGAATTCCTGTTGCGGCACCAATGGTGTGCAGGTGTGCGCTTTTTTATTGCAAAATTGCACTGGAATTTTTTAATAAAAATGTTCCAAAATGAATCAAGACGTGGTGCACGGGAACCAATTGTGTGCATTTGGCTTTTCCAACGCCTTAATAAACGTTAGGCGCTGTAAAGTTAACAGGAAGCCACCAGACTCTGCGCTATCATGTGAACACCCAGGTGAGATGAGAACATCTATGTATACAGTGCCTTTTACGGAGGCTGACCGGCCGGAAACGGATCGACCCGCTGCGCCCCGCCGCGCTGCCCTGGTAGATGGATTCGGGCGCGAGATTACTTATGTGCGCCTGTCGATCACCGACCGTTGCGACCTGCGCTGCGTCTATTGCATGGCGGAAGACATGACGTTTTTGCCGCGCAATGAGCTGCTCACCATTGAAGAGCTGGCTCAGGTTGGCAAAACCTTTACCGAATTGGGTGTGCACAAGTTACGCATCACCGGCGGCGAACCGCTGATCCGCCGGGGCGTGATTGAATTGATGGAACAGCTAGGTCAGTTGACCGGCCTGCGCAGCTTATGCCTGACCACCAACGCCACCCATCTCGCGCGTTATGCGCAAGCCCTGCACGACGCGGGCGTGGATCGCATCAATATCAGCCTCGACAGCCTCGACCCCGAACGCTTCCGCCGCCTGACCCGCTTTGGCGATGTGCAGCAGGTACTGGAAGGCATCCGTGCCGCCCAACGGGTGGGTTTCTCGCGTATTAAATTGAATTGCGTTGCCCTCAAACACTTCAACGCCGATGAAGTACCGGACCTGGTGCGCTTTGCGTTGGATGAAGGACTGGATATCAGCTTTATCGAAGAGATGCCCCTGGGGCGTATTGATGACCATGGCCGTGCGGCGGAGTTTGTCAGCAGCGCCGAGTTGCGCAGTTTGATCGAACAACAATTTCCCTTGGTGCCGGTGGACGATAATTCCGGCGGGCCTGCACGCTATTGGCGTAGCGGTAGCCACGCGTCACGCATTGGTTTTATTTCCCCCCACAGCCAGAATTTTTGCAGCAGTTGTAACCGCGTGCGGGTGACGGCAGTAGGGCGCTTGCTCTTGTGTCTGGGTCAGGAAAACAGTGTGGACCTGCGTGCGCCGTTGCGCGCATCGCCCGATGATCCGGCGCCCTTGCGTGAAGCGATCATCGCGGCTATGGCCAATAAACCGCTGCAACACGACTTTAATCTGGCCGAAGAGCCCCAAATCTTGCGCTTTATGAATACCACCGGCGGCTGATCTCCCGGTTGCCATCTCTCCACCTTTGTTCAAGGACATTCATTTGTGAGCAGTCAAACCGATTTCGTAGCCCTCAATATTTGTGTGCTGACCGTTTCCGATACGCGCAACCGCGAGACGGATACCTCGGGGCAGCGCTTGCAGGATTTATTGCAAGAAGCCGGACATCAGCTGCATCAGCGCGAACTGGTAAAAGATGACATCTACCAGATTCGCGCCGTCATCTCTCAGTGGATTGTGGATAAACAGGCACAGGTGATTTTAATTACCGGCGGCACCGGCTTTGCGGGCCGTGACAGTACTGTTGAAGCGGTTGTGCCCTTGTTCGACAAAGCCGTGGTAGGTTTCGGTGAGCTGTTTCGCCAGGTATCTTACGAAGAGATCGGCACCTCCACTATCCAGTCCCGCGCCACTGCCGGACTCGCCAATCGCACGCTGATTTTTTGCCTGCCCGGTTCCACCGGCGCCTGCACAACCGCCTGGCAGCGCATCATCAAAGACCAGCTCGACAGCCGCCACCGCCCCTGCAACTTCGTCGAACAAATCAAACTTTAAGCGCTTAGGTCGGATTAGCGGCACCGCCGCGTAATCCGACATGCCAGTTTGAAGAACGACCCACCAACCCCCACCATCATCCACTCTGATCGCTAACCCGTAAAAACCTGACGGATAACAACAGGATCTTCGGATAACACCATGACCAAAAAGCTCATCAGCATTGAATCCGCCCGCCAGCAATTGATTGAGGGCGTGAGCACCATCAAAGCTACCGAAACCCTGCCGTTGCTGCAGGCTTTCGGGCGAGTGCTTGCACAGCCTTACCAGGCGCACATCAATGTTCCGCCCGCTGACAACAGCGCCATGGATGGTTACGCCGTTAATAGCACGGGCTTACAGGTTGGCAGCAGCTTGCCCATCAGCCAGCGCATCGCGGCCGGGGAGGTCGCACAACCATTGCTGGCCGGCACGGCGGCCCGGATTTTTACCGGTGGGGAAATTCCAGTCGGCGCCGATGCGGTCATTATTCAGGAGGATTGCCGGGAAGAGGGTGATCGCGTCACCCTGTTGGCCCCGGTTAAACCCTGGGAAAACATTCGCCCCCAAGGTCAGGATATCCATGCCGGTACACGCCTGCTGGAAAAAGGCCATTACCTGCAAGCCGCCGATGTGGGATTACTGGCTTCGGTCAATATCGCGGAAGTTCTGGTTTACCGTCCCCTGCGAGTCGCGCTCTTATCCACCGGCGACGAATTACTGGAGCCGGGTCAGGCGCCGGCGCCGGGCAAAATCTACAACTCCAACCGCTACCTGCTCACTGGCCTCCTGCGCGACCTCGGTTGTGAGGTGATAGACCTGGGCATCGTAGCCGACACCCTCGACGCCACCAAAGCCGCATTACAAACAGCCGCAGAGGCCGATGTCATCCTCAGCAGTGGCGGCGTATCTGTGGGCGAAGAGGATCATGTGAAGGCCGCCGTGACTGAACTGGGCGAATTGAAACTCTGGAAGATCAACCTCAAACCCGGCAAACCCCTCGCCTTCGGCTACGTGGGCGACACCCCCTTCGTCGGCGTGCCGGGCAATCCCGTATCTGCCTTCGTTACCTTTACGCTGCTGGTACGCGCACTGCTGTTCAAACGCCAGGGCCGCACCTACACACCACCCCAACCCCTGCACCTGCCTGCACGGTTCGCACTACCCAACCCCCGCAAACGCTGCGAATACCTGCGCGGCCGCATCACACCCGCCGGTGTAGAGATTTACCCGCAACAAAGCTCCGGGGCATTGTCTTCGGTGGTCTGGGCGAATTGCCTGGTGCGTATCGATGTGGGTGTCAGCGTAGCGGAAGGTGATGAGGTGCAGGTGTACCCCTTATAAAAAGCTGACGCCTGGATAAAAGGGATAGCGGTAAGAAACAGCTTAAGCCGCGTCATCAAAGCGTGAGATGACGCGTGCTATTCATCGATATTAAAACCGGGGAGGGAGTCTGCTCAGCATTTCCCGTCGCGCATGAATCAATTCTTTATACGTTTGAATCATGCTGAAATTCACGTGATTGCCGTTCAATTTCAGGGAGGCCTGTTGGCGTTCGTACTCGGTAATTTCGGCAACGAGCTGGTCACGCAGGGCTTCGGTACGCCCGAGGTTTACGCCGACTCCGACGGTGTGGCGGTGTTTGCTCATAACTTTTCTCCATGTCGATGGTGTGCAGTGGAATGGGTAGCTTGCGTCGATGTGTTATTGATCTATTGTTGATGACCCTGTGCTCCTTGAGGGGTTCCGCAGGGTGATCTGGCGCTACGTTTTGAAGCATAGACCAGTCGGCGTTTGGCTTATAGAGTGCTGATAGATTGTTTTGTTTTTATTGCTGGTTTTTTGAACTGGTTTTACGTCGACTGGAAATATAGGCGTGGGTAGTTGTCGCTTGAATTGTTTTTAGTGGGATGGAGTGTGTGTGAGTCATGGGTTCCGGTATTGGGTCCGAGACTCGCCGTGAACCCATCCATGGGGGCTCATCACCAGCATCCATGCTGGCGATGGTCTCGGACCCAATACCGGAACCCATTCTGCGACATTTGTGCTGCTTCCTGACTCACAAAAAGCTCTGGTGCATAGCCAGCGAGGAGAAATTTCCACACTGTATTTTTGCGATTAAACAGGGTATTCCTTCCAAACCGTGTTTACACATTGCCCTTGCCGCCGCGCGTTATTACCTAAGAAACGCTTTTTAATTCCAGCCGCCCGCACCGAACTTCCAGAATGGATTCCGTTGTACCCTCCGGGACCATCGCCGGCAAGGATGCCGGTGATGAGCCCCCATGGATGGGTTCACGGCGAGTCCCGGAGGGTACAACGGAATCCATGACCACAAGAAAACCCCGGCTCTAACGCGCACAATCTTTATAACGATGGCAACTGACCAAATGATCATTCACCATCCCGGTCGCCTGCATATGCGCATAACAAATCGTCGTGCCCACAAAATTAAACCCGCGCTTTTTTAACGCCTTACTCATCGCATCCGACTCCGGCGTTGATGCCGGGATATCCGCCAGCGTCCGGCGGCGGTTTTGTTTCGGCTTGCCATCCACAAACTGCCACAGAAAATCGCTGAAACTCTCCCCCTGTTCCTGCAAATCCAGATACGCCCGCGCATTGCGCACCACGCTCTCAATCTTCAAGCGGTTGCGAATGATGCCCGGATTCAGCAGTAGCTTCGCCTTCTTCGCCTCGCTGTAACGGGCAATCTTGACCGGGTCAAAATGATCAAACGCCTTGCGATAAGCCTCCCGCTTGCGCAATACCGTAATCCACGACAAGCCCGCTTGGGCGCCCTCCAGTATCAAAAACTCAAACATCTTCTGGTCGTCATAAACCGGCACACCCCACTCCTCATCGTGATACTGACAATAGAGTTCGTCGGTGCCGCACCAGCCGCAGCGCACTGGCGGTTTACTCGATAAGCTCTGCGACTTGATGTCGTTGGCAGTCGTAGGCTTGTTCGTTGTATTGCTCATAATTGTCCGCCATCAGGTTCAGATAATGCTTCAAACTTTTTTCGTCGCTGGTTGTGAATTTTTCATCCGTGGTCGTCAATTGCTGGATGCGATCAAGGCGAAATACACGATAGTCACCGCGCAATTGACACCAGGCGACCAGGGTCCATACCTTGCCCCAGAAGATCAGCCCCAAGGGCTCAATCTGGCGCGACGAGGTTTGTTCATCCGCGCGCTTGTAGTCGATCAACAACATCCGCTGCTGGCGAATGGCTTCGCGGATGGTCTGGCTGTGGGCGGTGTAGATCTTTTGGTATTCATCATAGGTCGGCACCAGCAAGGGCAGGTTTTCATCGCTGTGACGCAGGTGGTCGGGCAGGACTGCGAGAATTTTCTGGATAGCACTGTTGGCGCTGGCGGCCATCTGGCTGTCGCCCCAACCGCTCACCATCCGTGCGCCGAGCAATAAGGCTTCCACCTCGTGACGGTCAAACATCAGGGGCGGTAACTGGAAATGACGTTGCAGGCGATAACCGACCCCGGCTTCGCCTTCCACCGGGACGCCGGACAGGCTGAGCGCCTGGATATCACGATAAATCGTGCGCTCGGAAACCTGCATATGCTCGCTCAATTGACGCGCCGTCAGGGCGGTGCGGCGGTTGCGTAACAGGGTCAGTAACTGGAACAGACGTTCGGCGCGTTGCATGGTGGCGACTCCCTCGGTAGATTGCGCAGCAGTCTAAGAGATGGGTTTGTCAGTCTATGTCAGTAGAATCCGTCATTTTGTGAAAACTTGTAAAGTCTTTGTAACGCACCTCGGTGGCAGCATCCTGCGTTCTGTGCCACAAAACAGGTTATAACCGGTCGCGGTTGCCGATAAAAATGTCATGGTGTGCTACTGTTAATCTTTGACACTGTCTGGCGGTACCAGCGACGGTTTTGGCGTGCAGTATTGCTGAAAGGAAAAACTATGCAGACGTTTTACCCCGAGATCAAACCCTATCAACGCCACGATATCGCTGTGGAGCCTCCTCACCAATTGTATGTTGACGAGTCGGGAAACCCCGACGGGATTCCGGTGCTGTTTGTCCATGGCGGGCCCGGTGCCGGATGCGGCAAGTATGATCGGCGCTTTTTTGATCCGGAAGTCTATCGCATCGTGCTGTTTGATCAGCGCGGCTCCGGTCGTTCCCGACCCCATGCCGAACTTGAAGGCAATACCACACAAAAACTGGTGGAGGATATGGAAGTCATCCGCGAACACCTGGGGATTGACCGCTGGGTATTGTTCGGCGGTTCCTGGGGTTCAACGCTCAGCCTGGTGTATGCAGAAACCTATCCCGAGCGCGTGCTGGGATTAATTCTGCGCGGCATCTTCCTGTGTCGCCCGCAGGATTTTCACTGGTTCTACCAGGACGGTGCCAGCCATGTGTTCCCCGATTACTGGCAGGATTTCATCCAGCCCATTCCCGTGAATGAGCAACATAACCTGATGCAGGCTTATTACCGGCATCTGACCAGTGACAACGAAATTATGCAGATGGCCGCTGCGAAAGCCTGGTCCTTGTGGGAAGGCCGTTGCGCTACACTGCGCCCCAATCAGGAAGTGGTCGAGTCATTTACCGAACCGCACCGCGCCTTATCCCTCGCGCGTATTGAAGCGCACTATTTTATGAACAACGCCTTTCTTACCGAAGACCAGATTGTGCGCAATGCGGACAAGCTGGAAGGTATTCCCGGTGTGATTGTCCACGGTCGCTACGACATGGTGTGCCCGGTGGATAATGCCTTTGCCTTGCACAAGGCGTGGCCGGATGCAGAGTTACAGATTATCCGGGAAGCGGGCCACGCCTCACGGGAGGTGGGTATCGTGGATGCGTTGATCCGCGCTACCGATGCCCTGGCCAGAAAATTGCGCCACGAGAGCGACAATCTGGCGTAAGATAAAAAACAGCGCGGCAGGTCGGAGGTAATATTGCCGCGCATGATTCCCGATTATGCGACCGGTGCGCATGGACGTATTTCACCGGGCCCGGGATGTGAACAATAACGACAAAACCACGCATCCTTTTCGATGGTATCCCCATGGAAGTAACAATCTTTAATACCCATGACGTTGTGCTGTTGATGACAGCCTACCAATGTATTCTCTTTGCGATTTTATTGCTGACCGCACGCCGCGAACGGCGCCTGACCAACACGCTGTTGGCGTTGTTTCTATTACAGCAAGCGGCCATTCCGCTGGACATCCTGATCAGCTTCGGCGCCGAATTCCGGGCTATTGCCCTGGAGTGGTCACCCAATCTGTTTTATGTCTTCGGCTTTGGTTATTGGCTCGAAGGGCCGCTATTACTCTGGTACACCCGCTCGCTGGTGTATAAGGATTACCGTCTCACCGCGCGCGACCTGCTGTACCTGATTCCGTTCGCGGTGTATTTCCTGCATCAGTTACTGTTTTATTACAGCCTTGACTTCACCACCAAGAAAGCGATACAGGAAACCTATGATCTGCAGGTCGCGCCCCATTACATGAATTTTGTGACCTTGTTTCGGGATGTGTTTCGCGCGGCCCTGGGGGTGATGTGTCTGTTGGAAATCCGCCGCTACGGCAAGCATTTAAAACACAATTATTCCGACATCGATAAACTGGACCTGACCTGGTTGCGCTTGCTGGTGATCGGCTTCCTCGGTATTCGGGTGTGGGCCGTATTGGTGGCGGTGATGGTGATCCTGTCGATTATGTATGGCGTGTCAGTGGATTTTGGTGCGGCGGGATTATTCGGCAATTACATCACGTTTATTCTGGTGAGCGTGCTGATCTTTTTTGGACTGAGTCATTCAACGGTGTGCGAGGGATTGGAAACACGCACACCAGAGGCGGAGAGCAGCAAAGAGGAAACCGGCAAGGATAAATTCAAGCCGGAGATGGCAGAAACCCTGAGCCGTTGGATGGAGGATGAAAAACCTTACCTGATTCCTGCGCTAACGCTGGAAAAACTGGCCGGGCAATTACGTGTGCCATCACGCACCTTGTCCAATGTTATTAATCGCCATTTCAACTGTAATTTTTTTGAATTCGTTAATCACTATCGAATTGAAGAAGCCAAGCGTCTGTTGGCAGACCCGCAGACAGCCGACAAGAACATGATCGACCTTATGTACGAGATGGGCTTTAACAGCAAGGCAACCTTCAATGCGCTCTTCAAGAAAAAAGTCGGTATGACACCGAGTGAATTCCGCAAGCAGGCCAATCAGTAATAGATAGAGAGCAACAAGGATCACTATGTTAGGTTTGATTCAACGGGTCAGGCGCGCCTCTGTTGAGGTAGATGGGAAAGATGTCGGTGCGATAGATCGGGGGATATTGTTGCTCCTCGGTATAGAAAAGACGGACACCCAGGCCAGTGCCGACAAACTGCTCGACAAGGTGTTGGCCTATCGCATCTTTGCCGATCAGGACAACAAGATGAATTGCAACGTGCAACAGATCCATGGCGGCGTGCTGGTGGTTTCGCAATTCACCCTCGCCGCCGATACCCGCAAGGGGCTACGCCCGAGTTTTTCTTCAGCGGCACCGCCTGCACAAGCGGAGCAGCTCTATGAGTATTTCGTCGCGCGTCTGCGCGAACGCCATCCGCAGGTTGCCACGGGCATCTTTGCTGCCGATATGCAGGTCAGTTTGATAAATGACGGGCCGGTCACATTTATGCTGCAAGCCGACTGATTTTTACTGAACCTTGGCTGGCAAATTCCATCGAAACAATACCATTGCATTCACCACGCGTTTCGCTGGTAGTGGAAAAACATCCTTTCTTTGAATTGATTGATAGCATGCAGAATATGGAGGGTAGTCGGGACAGCGGGTACGCCGCTGAGCCCGACGCTTTTTTTGATCCTATGATGATAAAAATTTTTGCAGCGGTGGCACTTCTGTTTATTACCCAGACCAGCCTGGCTGATGCCGCTATTTGGGAGGTATCCCATGGGAAGCATAAGTTCTGGTTGGGGGCGAGCCTGGGCGCTTTGAAAAAGTCGGCGTACCCCCTGCCGGCCCAATTTGATGAAGCCTTTCGCCAGGCCGATGCACTGTATGTGGAGCGCGACATCCATGCCGTGAACCAGCCGGATTTCGGGGTGCGCGCCATGCAGGCGAGTATGTACACCGATGGCCGCAATTTGAAATCAGTATTGTCCGCGCCGGTGTGGCAGTCGCTGGAAAAATTTGCCCAGGAACGTCGTGTACCGGTGTTCAGTTTGTTTATGTTCAAACCCGCCTTTGCCAGCTTTACACTCACCCTGATGGAAACCAAACGCCTGGAATTTACCAACGGTGTGGATGCACATTATTTTTATCGCGCCCGCCGGGCGGGTAAGCCGGTGATTGCCCTGGAATCTATCGACCAGCAGATCCGTTTCTTACAAGTGGCTAATGATGCGGATGCCGATGCATTAATCAAAGCAACCCTGGAAGAATTGGAAAACCTGTCCGCAACTACTCAACAAGCCACGCAGAGTTGGCGCAACGGGGATATGGAAAAACTGGATGAGATCAAAGGTAAAAAATTACGTACCCAGGCACCGGGCCTGTATAGCGAGTTGGTCGTCAAGCGCAACAAATCCTGGCTGCCGGCATTTGCCGGGATGTTAAAAAGTGACGATGTGGAGATGGTGTTGGTGGATTCGATGCACTTCACCGGACCGGACAATTTGTTGGAATTATTTGCGGCTGAAGGATATACCGTAAAACGGTATCAGCCTGTGTTAGTGGGGCAGTCTGTGCCCTAAAGGTTTGTCGGATTACGCTGCGCTAATCCGACCTACATGGTGCGCGCTTTTCCATAGGTCGGATTAGCGCAGCGTAATCCGACACCCCGCTCAACAATACCTCGCAAAAAAAATCGCAAATCAAAACGCCCTACAACCCGTTTTCGTCCATTCCATTATCACGCCGCGTTAATCAAAATATGCCGCGCTGTTTCCGCCGCGAGCATTTCTTCATTGTGCCGCACAACATCACCGAGGGAGAGGACACCGCACAGACGTTTGGTTTCCGGCGCGTCGAGCACCACCAGGCGATACACGCCTTGCTCGCTCATCTTATCCGCGGCGGACTCCAGACCATCGTCGGCATAGCAATAAAGCACGTTAGGGGTTTCGATCTGGTTCAGTAATGTTTTGGTCGGATCACACCCATCGGCTACCGCGCGCACGACGATGTCGCGATCGGTAATCACCCCTTCCAGTGCACCGGTGGAGGGGCGCACGATCGGTAAGAAGCCGCAATTTAAATCGCGCATCTTTTGCGCGGCCTGTTGCAGGTTGTCGTCCGGTTCAATGAACTCGCATTGACTGGTCATGGCATCTCTGACTTTCATGATTCGTCTCCTCTGGCGTGGGTGATTCGATGAATGACACAGAGCGCAAAGCCCTGATTGTGCGACTGGGAGGAATGAAGCGAGTTCCGGCCATTGGCTGTTTTATCCGGCGGTTGCTGCCAGGATTTTTTAAATAGCCACAACAATAATCGCCACGATCCTGTTGCCGGGGGACAGAAAAGCGCGTGGCGGCGGGTTTATTTCATTCATGGCCTGCGCCAGCCGGGATCGGGTCGGAAGCGCGCGCCGTATTGCTGTTCCAGCACGTCCATGCGGATGGCAATTTCGGCAAAACCGTTGCGCCGCGCATAGTGCATCGGCCCGCCACGGAAGGGCGCAAAGCCGGTACCGAACACCATCGCACCGTCAAGGATATCCTCATCCGGCACAATGCCGAGCCGCAGGCAGGTCATACAGGCATTGAGCATCGGCAGAATCAGGCGGTTGACGGTGCCGTCCGGCGCCTTGGGCACCTCTTTCTTTTTCTGCGCCTTGCCGTCTTGCCACACGTACAGTCCCTGGCCGGCTTTTTTGCCTACATGGCCGTCTTCCACCTTCTGACGCAGCCAGGCGGGGATGGGCGCCATCTCGGTAGAAAGCTGTTCGCGCAACATATCCGCCACACCGAGGCAGATATCCAGGCCAACCTGATCGGCCAGTTCCAGCGGGCCCACCGGCATGCCGAACTCCTCGGCAGCCCTGTCGATGCTTTCCGGTGCAACACCTTCGTCGAGCATCACTATGGCTTCGAGCAAATAAGGCGTCAGGGCGCGGTTGACCAGGAAGCCCGGCGCGCTGGTGACCGGCGCCGGCAGGCGGTTGATCTTACCGGTGAAGGCCAGGGCTTTCTGATAGATGTCTTCGTTGATGCCGCGGTGGCTGACGACCTCTACCAGTTGCATCCTGCTCACCGGGTTAAAGAAGTGCAGCCCCACCAGGCGCTCCGGGCTCTGTAACCCTTCCTTGAGCCGGTCCAGCGGAATACTGGAGGTGTTGGTGGCGAGTATGGCGCCGGGTTTAAGCTTGGGCTCAATGGCGCGGTAGACCTTGAGTTTGTTATCGATATCTTCCGGTACGGCCTCAATCACCACATCGGCGGTGCGCACGCCCAGATTGTTGAGGTCGGGGATCAGGCGGTCCAGCACGCGCCGCTTTTCTGCGGGCTCCAGGTGTTTGTGATCGCACAGCGCGGCAGTATTTTTGACCGCGCGGGCGATGGATTCCGGTTTTTGGTCGGACAGGGTTACGGTCATACCCTGTAAGGCGCACCAGCCGGCGATGTCGCCACCCATGGCGCCGGCGCCGACGACGTGCACCCGCTTGCAGTGAAAATCCGGCTGCGCTTTGGCGATGCCTTTCATGGTTTCGCGCAGGAAAAACAGGCGAATCAGGTTTTGCGCGGTGTGGCCGGTCAGCAGGCGTGCGAACGAACTGACCTCAGCGCGGCGCATGGCTGCACTGTCGCCGCCGTGTCTTTCCCAGAGTTCGATAAGGGCCTCCGGCGCGGGGTAATGATCCGGCGCCGCTTTTTGCGCGGATTGCTCGCGCATCTTTTTGGCTGCCAATTGGCGCGCCGGTGCACTGTTCAGCAGGCGGGCTTTCAGGCTGGGTTGTTGACGCGGTAACTTGCCTTTAAGCGCGGCATCAATGGCATTGGCGAGATGGCGCTCCGGCACCAGCGCATCCACCAGTCCCAGTTTTTTTGCCTTGATGGCGGGTACAGGTTTACCGGTGAGCATCATCGTCATGGCGGCAACCGGATCGATCAGGTGGGTGGCCCGGGCTGTGCCGCCCAGACCGGGGTGTAAGCCTAACTGCACCTCAGGAAAACCCAGGCTGGCATCGGGCACCGCCAGGCGATAGCGGCAGCAGAGTGCCAGCTCCAGTCCGCCACCGAAGCAGTTGCCATGGATTACGGCCACCGTGGGGAAGTGCAGGCTGGCGAGGCGGTCCGCCACAGCGTGGGCCGAGTGGAGTTTCTGTTCCACCGACTCGGTGGTCTCCAGCGCGCGAAATTCGCGGATGTCAGCGCCCACGCAAAAGTGGTTGTCCTTGGCGGAGCGCAGCACCAGGCCGCGCGGCTTGTTGAGCAACAGCTGATCAAGGATTTGTCCCAGCTCTTCCAGTACCGCCTGCGACAGGGAATTGATACCCGTGTCCGCCCGGTCGAGTACCAGCCAGGCGATGCCCTGGTCATTGGTGCGCAGGTGCCAGTGCTGCCAGGGATTGACGTCGGGATCAACCAGGTCGCCCCGTCCGAAGGGGCCCAGCTGGCGTTCCTGTTGGTAAAGTGTCTGAAGTATGTGGCCGGCCATGGAGGTGCTCCCTAAACTGCTTCAATCAACATGGCGCCGGATTGCCCACCGCCAATACATTCTGTGGCGATGCCACGTTTGAACCCGTTGCGCTGCATGGCATTGATCAAATGCAACACGATCCGGTTACCGCTGGTGCCCACCGGGTGGCCGAGGCTGACGGCGCCGCCGTCGATATTCAGCCGGTTGCGGTCAATCAGGCCCCAGGGGGTGTTGCGGCCCAGGGCGGTGCGGCAGAAGTCGGGATCGTTGAAGGCCGCCAGACAAGCGAGCACCTGGGCGGCAAAGGCTTCGTTCAGTTCCCACAGGTCGATGTCGTCCAGCCCCAGTTGATTGCGCGTCAGCAGGCTGGAACAACTGAGCACCGGGCCCAGGCCCATGATCGCCGGGTCCAGTGCCGCCCATTCACTATCGATGATCACCGCCTTGGGGGTGAGCTGGTATTTCTGCACCGCCGCTTCCGAGGCCAGTACCAACCAGGATGCGCCGTCGGTAATCTGCGAGCTGTTGCCGGCGGTGACCTTGCCATAAGGCGCTT
>CAMLOU010000093.1 GCA_946481735.1 uncultured Cellvibrio sp. | reverse complement strand
CCCCCAAAACCAAAAAACCAACTTAACACTCATTAACCACCCAACCCTGTAGACTCCGCCCCCGAGCGCTAACAAGAGGAGACAAACAATGAACTACAGAAAACTCGGCAAAAGTGGCTACGACGTATCCGAAATCGGCATCGGCTGCTGGCAACTCGGCGGCGATTTTGGGCCGGTGGATGACAATCGCGCAAACCAGATTCTGCGCGCCGCCGATGAAAACCAGATCAACTTCTGGGACACCGCCGACGTCTACGGCGCCGGTTTAAGTGAACAACGCATCGGCAACTACACCCGTGAACATCCCGCCGCGCGTATTATCGCCACCAAAGTCGGCCGCGATGGCCAGTTGTTCCCCGATGGCTACACTAAAGCCAAAGTAAAAGCGAATCTTGCGGGTTCGGTTAAGCGGCTCGGCGTCGAAGCGCTGGATCTGGCGCAGTTGCACTGCGTGCCTACCGCGGTATTGAAAGCCGGTGACTTACTGGCGTGGATGGAGGATTTTCAGCAGGAAGGCTTGATCAAACATTTCGGCGTCAGTGTGGAAACCATGGACGAAGCGTTGTTTGCCGTTAAGCATCCGAAGCTCACGTCGATTCAAACTATCTTCAATTTATTTCGCCAGGATCAGGCAACCGAACTTTTTCCCATAGCGCAAGAAAACAATGTGGGTATCATCGTGCGTTTGCCGCTGGCCAGTGGCGTCTTGTCAGGCAAGATGACCAAGAACCAGACCTTCGCCGAAACCGATCACCGCAACTACAACAAAGACGGCGCGGCGTTCAGTGTGGGGGAAACCTTTTCCGGCATTCCATTTACCACAGCGGTTGATTTAGCGGATGAGTTAAAAACAATGGCGCCGCAGGGTATGGCGCTGGTGCAACTGGCGATGCGCTGGATTCTCGATCACCCCGCCGTGAGCACGGTGATCACCGGAGCCAGCAAGCCGGAACAGGTGAAAGAAAATGTGACGGTCAGCGCGCTGCCACCGCTTTCATCCGAGCTGCATGAAGCGCTTAAGCAATTTTATTTCAACAAAGTCAAACAGCATGTGCGTGGGGTGATGTAATCACTCACGACGCTGGGGCAATTCAATACGCACGCAACAGCCCGGCGCGTTTGTTTGATTCGTGATAGTAATGCGGCCGTCATGCGCTTCGATAATTTGTCTGCATAACACAAGCCCAATACCAGTGCCGTGTTTTTTGGTGCTGTAAAACGGGACAAACACATTATCGAGGTTGCTGATGCCGCATCCTTGATCGCACAGTGTCAGTTGAAACATCGTGTCCTTTACGTCCCAGGCAATAGATATTCTGCCGTTGGGATTGGTGTGCGCCATGGCTTCCACGGCATTTTTCAGCAGGTTAATCAATACCTGTTCTATCTGCAGAGGGTCGATGTCGATAATGACATCATCGGCTGTATTTACCTCAATAATTGTTTCTTTGAATAGCGCACACACCTTGTTGATCACACTTAAAACAGAAGTCGCTTGCCTGTGGGGTTCCGGTAGTTTTGCCAGCTGTTTGTAGCTTTCAATAAATTCACCCAAGCCCGTGGCTCGCTCGGCGATGATATTCAAGCCCGCCAGTAAATCCTCCCGCCCCGTTATGTGTTCCGGCAGCTTATGAATGAGGCGCATCAGCGTTTGACTGAGAGACGCGATGGGTGATAGCGAGTTATTTATTTCGTGACTAATCACGCGCACCAGGCTTTGCCAGGCTTTAGTCTCTTCTCTACGCAGCAGCCTGCGCACGTCGGTGATAAATAATAATTTGTGCTGTTTGCCTGCTTCGCGAAACTCTTCGACGTGAATATTGAACCGCCCCTGTTGATGACCAAGCGACAACTCCACCACCTGATGCTCGCCGCTGGTAAATGACCGCAGAAAACTGAGCTGCTCTCGCAACGACGAAGTTGCATCATGGTTTTCTACACCCAGTAAAGTCCTGGCAGCGGGATTAAGCAGGCGCAGCTCGCCGGACTCATTTAGCGCAAGTATGGCAACGTCAATGTGTTCAATGATCGTACGCAATAATAATTGGCTTTCTATTGACTCCCAGCGCTGATGACTCAAACGCTCTGCGAGTGTGTTAACGGCAAGCGTCAATTCGTTCATGGCGCCGCTACCCTTGACACTTCGCGCGCGCAAGCTGTAATCGCCGTGAGCCATGGTGCTCACGAGATTACTCACACTGCGAAATTGATAAGTCAGTTTCCGGTGTATCAGATAAGCGGTGTAACTGATAAGCCCGCCACTTACCAACAGGGTTAATAAGATTAACCAGATAGAAATGCCAGCGTAGACCATTGTCCATAACAGTATCAGCAATAAAGGTACAGAAATGCAAAGCGCCAAACGTACCAGTTGTTTCTCCAGTGGAGTTTTTATCGCCATGGTTTATCGTTCAGTTTGTTTTTCAAGGCGGCGATAAAAAGCACTGCGACTCAAGCCAAGCGATTTAGCTGCTTTTAGCGCATCGCCATGGAAATAAGATAAACGCCGATTGATAACCTCCTGCTCTATCTCGCTCAGAGGCTTCAAATATTCCTGTTCATCGCCGTGTACAACATTTCCTTGTGTGGACAAAAGATTATTGATACCCAGATCCTCAGGTTGAACAGCTACTGTTTTGCATAGGATGTGCGCGCGTTCCATTACGTGGTTTAATTCCCGCACATTCCCCGGCCAGGCATAGGTTTGTAATATCTTTCCAGCGGCGCTGCTGATTTCCAGCGGTGGTTGTGAATATTTTTGTGCAGCCTTGGCCAGGAAGGCGTTTGCCAGGGGTAGGATATCTTCGGGTCGGTAACGCAAGGCCGGTATTTCAATTTCAACTGTGTTGATCCGGTAGAGTAAATCCTTACGAAAACTGCCCGCATTAACAGCGTGGTTTAAATCGGCATTGGTCGCCGTAACCAAACGAAAATCCACCGTTTGGGTTATGCCCGAGCCCACCTTTTCAAATTGCAGATCTTCCAACACGCGCAAGAGTTTTCCCTGTTGAGAATAAGGGGTGTTGGCTATCTCATCGAGAAACAAGGTGCCTTCATCGGCTAGTTCGAAGCGCCCGATACGGGCAGATTTCGCATCGGTGAAAGCGCCTTTGGTATGGCCAAACATTTCACTTTCGAACAGCGACTCAGTGACAGCGCCCATGTTGACGGAGATGTGTGGCGCATGACGACGGGGCGACAGTTCGTGAATCAAGCGAGCAAATAAACTTTTTCCTGTGCCGTTTTCGCCAGTCAACAATATACTGGCATCACTCTTGGCCACTTGATGCAGCGTTGCCAGAACGCGCTGCATGATTGCCGATTCAGCCACAATGTCTGTTTCCGGGCGAATCTCGGCCTGTAACAATTCGTTGTGACGGGTTAGCTTTTGCGATTGCTTTTGTGCTCGAGCCAGTTGAAGGTGGTTGTTGATCGTCATTAGCAAACGATCATTTTCCCAAGGTTTCTGGATAAAATCATTGGCACCGCGTTTTATGGCCGCGACCGCTACATCAATCGTACCCCAGCCGGTCATAACTACGATAGGCACAAGTTCGTTGTGTTGGCGAATGATATTAATCAGGTTTAGCCCTTCTTCACCGGAGGTCGTATCCAGTGAGTAATTCAAATCCATCAATATCAAGCTGACATCGTAATGACAAATTGCAGCTTTCGCCTGCGCCGGGGAATCTGCTTTTATCGGTGTGAAGCCTTCAGCATTAAGTAGCAAGCTTAAAGCCGACAAAATATCGTCATCATCATCGACGATAAGAATGGATTGTTTCATCGTGATCCTATTATTCTTTCAATACGTCATTCGTAGCGCAAAGCCTCGCCGGGTTCCATGTCCAATGCACGTCGTGTGGGTAGCCATGTTGCTGTTAATACGACAGCGGCAACAAGGACGGTCATCATCACCGCGATAACAACCAGCCCTAAGCCCTGCAACCCGACAATGCGTGACATGGCAACACCCATAGCATAACCTGCCAGCGCGCCTGGCACACCACCCCATAATAATTGCCGGACACCCAACATTAAAAATTGTCGACCAATGAGGCCATCCGTCGCACCGAGCGCACGTTTGACACCGATTTCCTGCGTCTTCTGGTTAACCGTATTGGCCATCACGCCATAAATACCGCTGGCGGCCAGGACTATAGCGACGACTCCCATCAATAAAAATATTTTGCTGATCAAACTTAACGGGCCGTTGCTGCGTTTGATGATCTCGTTATAGTTTTCCAGATGATACGCCGGCAGCTCTGGATCAATAGATGCCAGGGTACTGCGCAAGGTGCGCGTGGCTTGTTCAGCATCTGCCTTCATTTGCAAGGCGATCGTCATGTAATTGCGCGGCAACTGGGAAAACGTGCGAAACACTGTTGGCGTCTTCCCGGTGTCATCGTTTGCCTGTCCGTAAATGGTATGCTCAACCACGCCGACAATAGTCAGCCATTCCTGCTTATCATGGTTTTTTTCTGCAATGCGAATACGTTTATCCAAAGGTGACTCGTCAGGAAAGTAACGCGCTGCAAATGATTCGGTGATAATCACTGAGCGAGCATCGAAACGATCATCACCACTGTTAAAATAACGCCCCGCTTTCAGTTCAACGCCCAATTTTTTTAAAGCGTCCACATTGATGGACACGTAATTGGCCCGTGCATAATCCTCCCCGCCTTTGCTGATGTACTCCCTGCCCTCCACGGCCATCGCCGGCACCCAACTCCATTCACCCGGCACGGACGAGGCAATCATCACGTTACCGATTCCCGGGCTGTTCTCCAGGCGCGACTGCAAGGTCTTGACGAATTCCGTGTACTGGGTTCGCTCGGTGTAATCTGCTTCCGGCAAACGGACCTTGGCGGTCAGGATATTATCCGTATTCACACCGAAGTCCGCGTGGGTGGCAAGGTAGGCACCGACAACCATCGCCGCTGCAGCAATCAACACCGTGGTCGATAAAAATATCTCACTGATTACCAATAATTTATGCAAACGGTTGGATTGTCTGCCGGCGGCACCACGCGTACCATCACGCAGTGCTGCATTGAAGTCTGAGCCGGAATTACGCAATGCAGGTAACAAACCGGTAGCCAGCACAGCCAATACAATAAAGACAAAAAACAGTTTCAGGGTAAAACCGTCTACGCCAAAGTCCCACCAGAATACCGGCTTGTCATCAAAAAATGTCAGGGTTATGCGCTCGACAACTTCCAGCCCCCATGCCAGCACCAGTAAACCGATCACACCACCAATCACGCAGATGATAATACTCTCCCACAACATCTGGCCGACCAATCGCCAGCGGGGTGCACCCAGGGCTACTCGTATCGCCGTTTCTTTACTGCGTTCAATAGCACGTGATAACAATAGGTTTCCGACATTGATCAGTGCAAGGCAGAAAATTAACATAGCCGCAATTTGCATGGCATAGACCACTGCAACGCCGTCGCGCACAGCCGTCATAGGAAAGGTGGTCACATAAGCGCTAATACCCGCGTTTGTTTCCGGGTAGCGCTGTTCAAGCCGTTGCATGATCAACGCTAACTGTTTATTAATCTCGTTGCGCGAAACGCCTTTTTCCAATAAGGCAACACCATAAAAATGGCCGGCACTGCCGCGTGGCAAACGTGTAGCATCTTCCTGCATCGGCACCCACAGATCAGCAGTACGGGGAAACGTGTAACCCTTCGGCATTACGCCAATAATACGGTGACTGACACTGTTGATGCGGAGCATCTGGTCTAGCACTTGTGGATCAGCGCCCAGATAGTTTTGCCACAGGTCGTAGCCGATGACAACAACCGGCTCCGCACCGTCCTGGCTTTCTGATTCAGTAAAGCTACGGCCAATAATCGGTTGTGTGCGCGTCATCGCAAATATATTGGGCTCTGCAATCACGCTATCGTATTGCCGCGCGCCGTCTCGCCCGGATACATTCACACTACTTTCACGGTACGCACCAAATTCTTCAACACCTTCAAGGCTGGTTCTGACTTCATAGTAATCATGCAGATCGATACCACCCCACTGCGAAATTCCCTTGTGGGTAATGTTTAACTGAACAAGTGACTCGCCATCCTTAAAGGGTAAATCTTTGAATAGCATGTTGTGAAAAAACGAAAATAAAAACAGGCTCAAGCCGATTCCGGACGCCATCACCAGAATGGTTAACAGGGAGAATCCCGGTTTCTTGGCGAGTAAGCGGCAGGCATATTTGAAATCGCTGATAATTAACACTGAGCTTCCTCCGTTGCTGCCAGTGCTCCGGCTTTGGAAAAGGTTTTATCCGCAACGATTCTGCCGTCCACTAGATCTATCTTTCGTCGCGCACGCAATGCCGAGCGTGGATCGTGAGTCACCATGCAGATGGTTGCGCCTTCGGCATGCAGCTTGTCGAGCAACTGCATCACCGCCTCGGCATTTTTGGTATCAAGGTTTCCGGTCGGCTCATCCGCCAGAATAATAGACGGCCTACCCGCGATAGCACGCGCCACCGCCACACGCTGTTGCTGACCACCAGACAACTGCGCGGGAAAATGTTTAGCACGGTAGAGCATGTCGACCTTTTCCAACGCTTCTCTTACACGTTGCTTGCGTTCCTGTTTGTTCAAGTCACGACGATAGGTTAAAGGTAATTCTACGTTTTCTTCCACATCCAGATCGCTGATTAAATTGAACGACTGAAAGATAAAACCAATTTCCTGATTGCGAATTCTGGCTCGCTCGTCTTTGGCAATACTCGTCACCTCATGACCGGCGAGCTGGTACTGGCCTTCCGTCGCCACATCCAACAAGCCAAGAAGAGACAACAAGGTAGACTTACCACACCCGGATGGTCCTGCGATGGACACGTATTCACCCTGATAAATGCGTAGTGATATATCGCTTAATGCATGAGTCTCTACGTCTTCGGTGTAGAATATTTTTTTGATGTCATTCAACTTAATTAGTGGTTCTTTCATAACATGTCATCCGTTAATTTTTGATTATTTTCCGACGCAACCATGTAGCGACAGGCTTCTCCAACACGTAGGTGCTGAAGATACCAAGCACAATAATGCTGATAAGCGCACCCCAAAATTGATTATCTCCCGCATCCGGATTCATCATCACCATGCCCCAACACACCATCATCACCAGGTTTTGCCAGATAAAGATGGAAAAGCCTGTCTCCCCCATGAAGCTCATAACACGACCGGACAATAGCCGCGCAGCTAATCCATTGCCTCGGGCAAGGTCAACAATAATGACCATATACAGCGGCATCATCAGACCGTGACGTAAGAAAAATTTAAACGGCTCCTGAATATCGGGTATACAAGCGATAGCGATTACAGCAACCAAAGCCACATCGCCCCAAGCAAACCAGCGAGAACTTCCGTTAGTATTCACGGGATTAAAGCGAGACAATGAAAATACCTTGGTGAGCAATATGCCAGCAACAAAGTGCGCCAGCCAAAAGAGCGGTGTGGAGCCAATAAAGATTTGCCAGAATTGTTGTGGCTCAGCGCCAGTCGGAAAGTAGAACGCATAAATAACCGTAGGCAGCAGGGAAATAACCGGAAGCATGCACAACCATAAGACAGCTTTGCGGTGTGACAACCTCGCCAGCGGCGGTAAAAGAAACGGCATGACGGCATAGAGGAAAACCAATGCCGAAATTGTCCATGTCGGCCATGACCACATGGGGACAAAATCCGGATACCACGCTTGCACCAAGGTCAGTGTTGCCACCGCACTGGCTACTAGCATGAGGGGATTAACACCGTTAGCAAGGTGATAACCCGCCGCACCCAATGACAATAAAATCAACACCACGTGAATCGGATAAATTCGTGTAGCACGCATCAACCAAAAGGTTTTTCGCGGAACGGTTAACTGACCATCTTTACCCCAATACAAATAACCCAGAATAAAACCGGACAATAGAAAGAAGAAACTGGTGGACATCCAACCGTTTGACAGATACGTCAAGAATCCCTTCGGGAGATTCCCCATACCCCGCAGAAGATTCTCAACACCGGGTTCTTTATCCATGTCGTAGAGCGTCCACAGGTGGAAGCAAAAAATATGCAGGATAGCGAAGAATCGAATACCGGTTAGCGCCGGCATGTAGGTTTTCACCTGGTCGCCTTGTTGGTCCATCTTGTTGGTGTTGTGTAATTGCATGTTATTCAACCTTGAATGTGTATGGTAAGCGGTGAATCAATGAATATAAAAACGCTGGTGGGTTTCAAAACGCCTAGGATCGGATACGAGTATTCTATCTCCTGTGCGTAAACCGGCTATTACCTGAATCTGGTTAACCGAGCCCTGCCCGAAATTTACATTGACACGTTCGGCAAATTTTCCGTCATCACTGAGTTTAAATAACGCAGTACGACTGCTGCTTTGTGCGTATAGCGGGCGATCAACGTAGAGTGCATCCGGAATTTCGCTGACCATGATTTCTCCGTCAACACTTAAGTCCGGTCTTACATCATCCGGCAGCTCTTGCGTGAATTTGACATCAACCAGCACGTTGCCATTAAGCACGGCAGGATCAATGCGGGATACGCTTCCAATTATTTTATTGTTGCGGGTATCGATGATAACGCGCTGCCCAACAACCACCTGGCGTATCTGAATTTCCGGAATCTGGAGTTCAGCGATCAACGAATCTTGCTGTGCAAGTTTGGCAATGCTATCGCCCGTTATTACCCGCTGCCCGGAAATCAGCGGCATCTCCAGTACGATGCTGTCCATACCGGCTTTGACTTCCAGGTTATCGACTTGCTGCTGAATGATCTCCAGGCTCTTTCTTCCCTTATTCAAGCGTGCAGCGCGTGCGGCATTGTGAGCGACCAAGGTTTTCTCAAGGGTAGTGAGTTGCTGCTGTGCACTTAACCAACGCTGCTGAAGTTGATTCATCGTCAAGCGGCTTCGCTCGTAATCCAGTTTTGATACCGCGCCGGTTTTCATGAGTTCTGCACGGGCAGAATATTCCAATACGCTGTTTTCATAATCGAGCCGGGCATTTAATATCTGGACTTTTTGTTCTTCAAGCTCGGATTCCTGCTCCGCCTGTGCCGCGCCCAGTTCCGCTTCCAGCGCGGCAAACTCCCATTCTGCTTCGGCCAGTTGTTGTACCAGCCGGGGATTATCCAGCACAACAATCGGATCACCTTTATTCACCAGATTGCCCGCCTTGACCATTCGTTTCATCACAACTCCTTCGACGTTGGCCGAAAGCCATTGAATATTTTCCGGCACCAGAATGCCCGAACCCCTGACCGAAACCGTGAAGTCACCCTGCTTGACTTCCGCTATCACCAGCTCATCCCGGTCAACGCTGATATCTGCCTGAGCAAGTTGCCATAGAAAATGCAGCACAACCCCCAATGCCGGAATGATCAACAATCCCACCGCAAGTCGTTTGGTCGCGGGCATCTTTGTCCTGGTAATTGCAATATCCATCAATACCCCGATCTTTGGTTATCTCGATGGCGTTTCCTATGGCAGCTTCCATGCCAATTCATAACATATTGATAACACTGGAAAAGGTTCAAAAAGGTTTGACTGCGGGTCCCACTTTTGGGAAAAGCAACGCCGGTTTTATCCCATATTCGCGAATGGACCAAGCTTACTCACCTGAGTATCGATCAACATTTTTTCATCAGATCGTCGATTTCAGTGCTTATCAATCGACTAAGGGTTAACACTTACTGACAGCCACTGACGGTCAGTTTGGGTATGATGTCGGCCAGGCTGCGGCCTGTCAGGTAGATTCTTTAATAACGGAAGTTTTATATGTCTGATTACTCCACTCACCCTACCCCGTCCCGTATTTCCGCGCGGGAATTTACATTGTTGATCGCCTTGTTGATGTCGATTGTGGCTATCTCTATAGACGCGTTATTACCCGCCCTTGGATTCATCAGCCGGGATATTTCTCTCGTTCACCCTAACCAGGCGCAATACATCATCAGCGCTTTATTTTTGGGTATGGCGTTGGGTCAATTGGTGTGTGGCCCACTGTCGGACGCAACGGGGCGCAAAAAAATCCTATATGCCGGTATAAGCCTGTTCCTGATTGGCAGCCTGGTTTGCTTTTTTGCGCAGGATATCAACACCCTGTTGCTCGGGCGATTTATCCAGGGCCTCGGCGTTGCCGGACCCTACGTTTCGGCAATTTCCATCGTGCGCGATAAATATACCGGCAATGAAATGGCTCGCATCATGTCGCTGGTGATGCTGATTTTTATTATGGTCCCCGCACTTGCGCCCAGCCTTGGGCAAGCCGTGTTGCTGGTTAGCTCATGGCGTTACATTTTCGTCCTGTATATTGTGTATGCGACGATTATCGGTTTATGGATTTTTTTCCGTCTCGAAGAAACCTTACCCAAAGAACACCGCATTGCCTTCTCCACCACCGGCTTTTTAGACGGGTTTAAAGAGGTAGTCAGCAACTATCACACCATGTGTTACACCTTGTGCATGGGCCTGTTCTTCGGCAGTTTCATTGGTTACCTCAACTCTTCCCAACAAATTTTCCAGGAGCTGTTTAACACCGGCAAATTATTCACGGTGTACTTCGGTGTGCTTGCACTCTTGTTCGGCGTGGCTTCGCTGGTGAATGCGCGCTTTGTAGAAAAATGGGGAATGGATTACTTGTGCAGTCGCGCCGTACGCGGATTGATTGTCAGCTCCGCGATCTTCCTGGCGGTACAAATGCTGATACCCGTTAATTTGTGGATGTTTTTAATTTACGCGGCAGTGGTGTTTTTTTGTTTCGGACTGGTATTCGGCAACATCAATGCCATGGCAATGGAACCTATGGGCCATGTTGCCGGCATCGCATCAGCCATCATCGGCGCAAGTTCTTCGATCATGTCCATGATCATCGGCACCGCCATCGGCCAGATGTACAACGGCACCCTGGTGCCGGTGACCAGTGGCTTTTTGATCCTGAGTACAATCTGCCTCTTTATCCTGCACCTGGCCAAATCGCGCAAGCCAGCGGACCCGGAACCAGCTGTGGAATAAGGGATAGGTGACAGGGAGCGTCACCGCCTCGCCCGCAATATAGTGCTGGCGTTTGTGTCAGATTGTGCGTAGTATGCGCGGCTCGACGCACTTCGGTCGGCGTCGCCTCCCTTTTCGCTGCAGCTTGCCATCTTTCAGATCATCTGCCGCGACACTTCCAGCTCTCCCGGACCGTGCCAAATGCTGTTTGGTGGGCAGAGCGACAGGAATAAACCTTATGTCTTTCGATTCCCTCGGCTTACGGGCCGAACTGCTGCGTGCTATTGCTGATGAAGGCTACAGCACCCCGACACCCATTCAATTACAAGCCATTCCTGCCGTATTAAACGGTGGGGACATTCTCGCAGCGGCGCAAACTGGCACCGGCAAAACCGCCGGTTTCACCTTACCGCTGCTGGAAAAGCTCAGCCAAACCACGAAGCCCGTGAACGGCCGCCGCCCGGTACGCGCGCTGATCCTGACGCCCACCCGTGAACTGGCAGCGCAGGTATTTGAAAGTGTGCGCACCTACGGCAAATACGTGCCCTTACGCTCCACGGTTGTATTTGGTGGTGTCTCTATCAATCCACAGATGATGAAATTGCGCGGCGGCGTGGATATTCTGGTCGCCACACCCGGACGTTTACTGGACCTGGTTCAGCAAAACGCGGTGAAATTAAATGAGCTGGAAGTACTGGTGCTCGATGAAGCGGACCGCATGCTGGACATGGGTTTTATCCACGACATCAAAAAAGTGCTCGCGCTCCTGCCGCAAAAACGCCAGAACCTGTTGTTCTCTGCCACCTTCTCTGACGAGATCAAAGCATTGGCCGACAAACTGTTGAACCACCCAACCCTGATCGAAGTGGCGCGTCGCAATACCGCTTCTGAACGTGTTACCCAGCGCGTGCATCCGGTGGATCGCCACCGCAAACGCGAGCTGTTGTCGTTCCTGATCGGCTCCGGTCAGTGGCAACAGGTATTGGTATTTACCCGCACCAAACACGGCGCCAACCGCCTGACCGAACAATTAATTGAAGACGGCATCAGCGCCGCCGCAATCCACGGCAATAAAAGCCAGGGCGCGCGCACCAAAGCACTCGAAGATTTTAAACGCAATGCTATTCGCGTTTTAGTAGCTACTGACATCGCCGCACGCGGTATCGACATCGACCAGTTACCGCATGTTGTTAATTATGAATTACCCAATGTACCGGAAGACTACGTGCACCGCATCGGCCGCACCGGCCGCGCTGAATGTGAAGGCGAAGCCATTTCACTGGTGTGTGTGGACGAATATAAATTCCTGCGCGATATTGAAAAGCTAATCAAACGGGATATTGAGCAAGTGGTCCTGTCGGGCTTCGAACCCGACCCAAGCATCAAAGCGGAGCCTATCAAGCTGGGCCGCAACATGACAATTGGTCGTGGCAATAGCGGTGGTGGAAACGGTGGCGGCGGCAGAAGTAATAGCAATCGTAACGGTGGAAACGGAGCGAAAAGCTCTCATGCGCCACGTAAACCAGGATCAGCCAACTCTCAACAAAAACGACCAGTAAAAGCAGGTTCTTCTGCCCCACAAAGTCCAACTGCCGCCAAGCGCAATCTTTCAGAGCATCGCGGCAAAGCACCGGCTTATGCCAAGCGTTGATTAAATTTTAGATGATATATAAAAGCCACTGCCATTTTTGTGGCAGTGGCTTTTTTTGCGCAACCCGAAAGATCGGGTATCAACTATTTAGATGATTTTTTTCTTTTATCAGCTCCAATATTTTTGGAGAATAAGTGACGCGTATATTGGCGAGGATCTCCTTCAGAATATCGCGTTTTAATTCAAGGATTGCTGATTTAGGCAAACTTCCAGCGTTACCTTGGCGAGACATTATAGAAATCGAATGATCGATATAGAGAAACAAGTGTTCACTTATAGGTATATAAATAAAATAATCAGGATCTCGAGCAGCATTTGCTTCAGCGTCGTTCTCATAGGGAGGCTTAATAGTAAGCATTGGCCAATCAAGAGCCTCCGCCCGATACAGCTCAATATCTTCCTTAGATAGCGGCATCATATTGGCTTTCATATTGCTAAGCTCTGTGTCTGTGCCCAATAACGAAGTATCACCTCGTACCGCCATCATCCTGAAAAACTTAAATAGCCAATCCTTAAAAGCACACTTATTGAGTGGCTGAATTTCGTGCCGCAGATCATCAGGTATTTCAATCAATTTAAGATCAAAATTCTCTTTAGCTACCCGAAGCTCAGATTTTTCATCATGATAGGACCAAGATGCACTCAGCATCTCGAAAACCTTAAACCCAAAAGGATGAACACTCCAGTGAATATTGGGCTCAACCGGAAGGTTGGTCTGGTCATGAGGTGCAATATAAATCGAGTTGTGATCGGAATCAGGATCTTGGGGTACTGGCAGCGAAATATCAGCTTCGCCAAAAGTGAAAGTAACAATATCTGCCGTGGAAAAATCGGGACCTATAACATTATGCTTGAATTTCATGACATACCCGCTTCAGTGCCGTAATAAAACTTAATCCTGCCTTATTAGTTAGTGGCGCAGCCGCCTTAGGATGCCTTGCAGGCTGATTCAATGCAGCTGTATTGGATAGGGATTTTTTACTATCTGCCATAGTGCTAGTACTCATGGTAGATTCTAACTTTGCCACTACATCTTGATGGAACTCTTCTGCATTCCCTCGTATTTTCATCATTTTTAGGGCATTGATTATCCCTGCTTTCTGAGATTCCATAAACATTCGTGCCGAACGATTTGTCCCGGTATATGCCACAGGAGCCACTTCATCTCCAGTGGGCTTCATTCCCTTGGCTCCCAATTTTTTTAGTAGAGATAACGTGTTAGTAATTGGATCAATCAAACGATACCTATGCCCTGGACAGCTTCCATTTATACCTTCAAGAGCAACCGACAAAACGTCTGCACCTTCACCTTCAGCCACCCAAGCGATCCTATTTTTATTGTTTGAAGCGATACCCTCTCGAAGCTTTTTCACGCTATCGCCTAATTTTATGGATGGCCCTGAACTCCAAACTCCCAACTCATTTATAATGTGCCCTGGAGTATAGAACAGAGCAACGTTATTATTAGCCATATGCAATCTGGTCTTAGCATTTTTGAACGCACTTTTTAAATCATCACATAAACCATTTAGATAAACCGCCTTTCCATCCAAAGCTAGCTGTTCATATTCTCTAAACTTCATAGCGTATTCATCATAGTGATAGAAGCCCGCTTTATCTGGAGCAACCTCAAAATCAGGCCTCACGTCACCAATAAACACCTCCTTACCGAAGGATCCATCCAAGACTGCATAAAAAACCTTCATATTCGAAAGCTGAAGCATGTACCGAAAAGCACAATTCGCATTGGAGTAAACACCAGCGCTTGCTCCATTCACCATACGCAGATTTTCAATTTGACGAATAATCGTTTGACCCTTGTGAGTCTTAGGGTCAACCAAAGCTGCAAAACGAGGAAACAAATCAATTTTAATTTTTACGGCCTTACCCGTTTGACCTTTCGTATTATCTGAAAAGTAAACGTAATCTTTCATTGCTTGCTTATTAAGCAAGGTCCTGGAAGGGCTAGGGAGGTGAGTGAGACTGCCAAACGTGGGAGATAGCTTTGTCATGACAGATAGTATCCTTCTATGATTGATAAAACACCAGCGCCATCTGGCGCTGGCAAAAGAATTCGGGTTCAGTTAGTTATAACGGTTATGATAGCTTAATCTGATGGTAGCAAAGAAAGCCTTACTCTTCCTCATCAAAATACTGCTGATCGCGCGGCAACAGAATAGCGATATCATCGTAGAAATAGTTGCGCACGTTGGTAAATACCGCCGGATCAACTTCATCCAGGGTTTCTACTTCCACTAACTGTTCGTTGCCCGATGCGAGCAGGTCAGACAAGCTACCTTGAATGGTTGCCTGGTTATCTACAGTGGTCGGCCGGACATCGAAGCCCCACAGCGGTCCCCAGCTTCGCGCACCGCCGATAAATAAATAATCCTTCACATAGATAACCAGCATGCGATCCGGGCTGCCGATACTGCCAGCCGGTGTCGTCAGCACTGCCGTGCGCGCGACAATATCGGGGTTCTGGATATTCGGCCCGGGATCAATACTGCCCAGCAAATTGCCGTTGGCCACGTTGATCGTGAGTGCACCGATTTCGTAATTGGCATTTACCGTGCCTCCTGCCAGGCGCGCGTCGGTTTGGCTTTGGTCGTACAAAGTACCGGAGGTGTTATCCAAAGTGATATCACCGGCCAGGTTATTCAGCACAACGTCACCATTGGAATGCAGGCGATTGATCGTCACGGATTTACCATTTTCCAAGTCAACCAATCCGCTGTTATTGCTTAATGACAATTCGCTGACCATTGTCTCTAACCGATTTTCTGCACCGATGCCCGTTATTGCATCGGCAACCAATCGATTAGCGGTTACATTGATACTGTTGCCATTGTTGTCAGTAATAGCGCCACGGATTGCCGCCAGTGTAACCGTACCAGCCTCGGCGATCAGTGACGTTGCCGCAATGGATGAGCCTGTATAACTAATATTGCCATTGGTTGCTGTCGCCACCGCGTCGGTGTTCATGGTGATATCGCTCGCCGCGATCAATGATATATCACCTTCCTGGACAGTTAGCTGACCTTGTTGTTGGATGCCGCCGTTAAGCGATTGCAGCGAGATGCCGGTTGTTCCCGTGACAGTGTTTGCCAGATTAATATTGCCCTCACTGATGAGGCTGACGGCACCGCCGGAACGAATCGCATCATTAAATTGCGTATTACCACCCACATCAAGGTTCACATCACCAGCGGCGGTGATCATTCGGGCAATAAAATCGCCACCGGTATTCACATGAATACTACCGACGGTGGTTGTAAGCTGCGCACCGTTGTTCATCGTGAATTGCCCGGCGTTGATGGTGATATCGCCCGTTTCGCTCAGCAAATTACTTTGCTGGGTCACCAGCCCTTCACTGTTGATCGACATATCCGCCGTCGTTGTGATAGCTGTGCCTAACAAGACTTCTTCGGTGGCATTGACAGTTAATGCATTCACATTAACGTTATTTAACGAGATGCCCTGCGCCGTCAAATTAACAGCGCCAGTAGCATTAGCCCCCTCCACAGATAACCCACTGCTGTCACGGATATCTGCTGAATTTGCTGCATTTATTCGCACAGAATTAAAATTATTGTTCGCGTTGGTTAGCGTCAAATCATTAGCCGTGGTGAACTGCGCAAGGCTGCTTACTACCAACGCACCCGTGCCGGTAATCGCACCGGTTGAATCGACAGTTAAATTTTGTGCTTGTATATTGCCCAGGTTAGTCGCAGATGTATTACGCAACTCAACCAGACCGTTGGAGATAAAGGACAAGTTTCCGGTGAGCTGATTATTACCTGACAATAAAATATCACCGCCGGTGGTATTAACAATAAAATCACGCGAGAAAATCAGCGGAGTACTGCTTGTGAGGTTTCCACCCAAGCGCAAATCAACCAGGTTGCTGGAACTCAGTTCGGCCACATCGAGGGCGTTGTTTTCTTGCAGATAGACTCCGCCGTTAGCCGCGGTAACAAATAAGCTATTCACATTGGTGATCAAGCGATTGTCTGCACTGCCGACTTGTGCCGTACCATCAAGGCGTAAGCTATTGGCATTAATTAATCCCGATGCATTGGCCGTCACCCTGGCATTCCTTAACGTCAAGGCATTAGCAACGTTGACGGCACCTTCAATATTAATTTGATCCGCGCTGGATGCAGCAATCGTCAGATTATTTTTATTGGTGTAATTAATCTCCGTCAGGCCATTCAGTCGATAACGGTTATTCGTTAACGTGAAGATATCATCCGCTGATGTTCCGTTTACCATCAGCACGGCTGCATTGAGATTATCGTTAACCTGCCCTACCTGCTCGAAAGAAACCGTGTAATTGTTGCCCGCTGCATCGGTGTAAATGAGTTCACCACCTACATCGGTGGTATTGTGCAGAGCGTTATAATTTTCATTACCACCGGTAACGATTAATTGATCAACACCGTCGCCGCCCACAAAGTTAACGCCACCTACAGCACCAGCACCGATGGTTGCTGTCAACGTATCTTCCCCGGTATCACCAAAGATTCCGCCCTGTACCGTGCCACCACCGACAGAGAAAATATCGTTATCACCACCGCCGCGAATCGAGCCGGTTAATGTCCCTTCGTTTATATTGAAAGTATCGCGTCTTGACCCACCTTGCAGATTGGCAAAACCGATAAACACGATGCCTGGTGCATCCGGATCGCCGATGGTAATTTGATTGACGCCCGCACGCAGATTCCAGATATTGGC
>CAMLOU010000092.1 GCA_946481735.1 uncultured Cellvibrio sp. | reverse complement strand
AAGATCAGGAACACTTGCGCGATACTATCGGCAGCGTCCTGGAAATATCCCGTGCTTCTTGGAAATTAAAACATGATCAGGAAGCCTATGAGGAAGAAGTCACTGAAGGTGAGTTTCCGCGTAGTATGCTGCTGAAAACCCTTACCAAACATCCTTTGGCATCCGCCGCCACTGTGGCCGCCCTATGGTATGTTGGGCCAGCGAGATTTGGGGCAATGGCGGTCGCCGGTGCGAGTCTGTTTATGCGTCACCGCATGTCCATCCTGCCGCTGGCAGAACAACTGATGACATCCAACATGTTCAAGCCCCGGAAAAAACCTACTCACTCCCCATCGACCCCGGAGTAATGCATTCCCCATCAAACCCCGTGCAGGCACCGCATCCAACCACCGCGTAGTACCTGCACGAGTTCTTTGCTATAACAGATTCAAATCTCCGAGAATACCGATAAGACCGATGACAATCAGATAGACAGCAACAATGTAGTTCAGCAACTTGGGCATTAAAAGAATCAGAATGCCGGCGATCAGGGAAATCAAGGGAGCAAGGGTCAAGGTAGTATCCATGGTTATTGCCTCTTTGTTCGTTAGATGTCCACAACATATTCAGCTTATCCGCTCCGCCTGCGGTTATCCGTCTGGCAGCTAACATTCTTTTTGCCATCGTGCCTGCATCAGGCTTGCATGGTATCCCTCGCAAATACTGCTAAAATGCGCCTCCTATACCGCAACAGAAACCTCAACAGAGCATACGCATGTCAATTATTAACTGGTTTCCCGGCCATATGCATAAAGCCCGCAAGGATATTGCGGAAGTTATGCCCCTGGTGGACGTCATCATCGAGGTGCTGGATGCTCGCATTCCCTTCTCCAGCGAAAATCCCCTGGTACCAGAACTACGCGGCGATACGCCCTGCATTAAATTGCTAAATAAAGCTGACCTGGCCGACCCGGACATCACTGCTCGCTGGGTCGCACAGATGGAACTGGAACGCGGTATTCGAGCACTGCCGGTAACACAGGAAGCACCCGACAAAATTCGCCAATTGTTAACGCTATGCGAAACGCTTTTACCACACCGTAATCTGGAAATTCGTGGCGTGCGGGCGATGATTATGGGTATACCTAATGTGGGTAAATCCACCATCATCAATACGCTGGCCGGACGTATCATTGCCAAAACCGGTAATGAAGCCGGCGTTACCAAAGCCCAACAGCAAATCAAACTGCCTAACAACATGTTGTTGACCGATACCCCCGGGTTCCTGTGGCCTAAGCTTAGTCCGCCCTCCTGTGGGTATCGCCTGGCTGTAACCGGGGCGATTAAAGATACCGTCTTTGATTATGCCGACATCGCATTGTTTGCTGCTGACTATTTGTTGAAAGCCTACCCATCGGCATTGCAGGACCGTTACAACCTGGAAAGCCTGCCTGAAACAGATATCGAGCTACTCGAAGCCATCGGTACTAAACGCGGTTGTATTCGCAAAGGTGGTGGCGTTGAATTACAAAAAGTGTCGGCGTTACTGATCAACGAATTGCGTGCCGGGCTGTTAGGACCCATTAGCCTGGAAACACCGGAGATGACGACCGCCGAAGAGGAAGCGGCAAAAATTGACGAAGCGCTTAAAGCCAAAGCAAAAGAAGAGCAGGAAAAAATAAGGCGTCAAAAAGCGAGAAAGAGGTATCGGTAAGGGAGAAAATTTGAAAGTAAAGCCCGTGTGCGATCGGACGGGCTTTTACTCTGGTTCCGTTTCCACTCCTTGGCTATCTGATTAAACCGGTACCGGATTAATCCCGGTCGTTTCCGCGCTTAAAGAACGCGGCCGCTAAAGCACCAACAGCAAAGGCGATACCCGCGACTAACAAGGGATTTTTTCGGCTGGTGACTTTTATGTACTGCATGGATTTTTTGGCCTGGACGCGCGCCTTCTCCTGGGATTCGGACAAACGATGGGCCGTTTCCGCTGCGACATGACGTAATTTCTCTTCCGTACCTGCAAGCTTCGAGGCGATCACGCCAACAGATTCATGCGCCGTGCCACTGGCTTTTTTAACGGTAGGATCATTTTCAATCTGCGCTAACTTGGACATAAATACCTCCAACGCGTTGTTGATAATAGTGTGTCGCTATTTACGTTTCATATCACCGATGGCCGGGCCGTTTTGACAGCAAACCCATAATGATAGAAACCAGCAACATAACCAGAAAAATAAAGAACAGAATTTTTGCAATGCCCGCCATACTTGCCGCAATTCCGCCAAAACCGAACAAGGCGGCGACAATGGCGAGGATAAAAAATATTACACTCCAACCTAACATGATGTCATTCCTCTTATAGATTTCTCACTGTCCGAAGCACTCTTCCCTGTGCGCCAGATCAATGTAATGTGTTGGTCTTTGTCCTTTAAAATCCCTTTAGCCTTAAAAAGTAAACTGCAAATTAACACTTGCAAAATCCACATCCATGTCGATATCTTCCTGCTGCAACACGTCAATTTCATCCCGTGAAATTTCGAAATTAAAGCGCTCATACTCAATCTTTAAATCAAGATTTTCGGCCAGACGGATTTTCGTACCCACGCCCCAGAAGGTTTCATCCCCGTCATAATCATCGGCCACATCAACTGGACCGAGTTCAAGACGCGCGTCACCGTCCCACCACATTTGACCGCCTTTGGCGTACACGGAAAATGCCTGGCTAATAGGCGCTTCCAGAATTAAACCAAGGGTGGCGCCTTTGGGGTCGAAACTCAGCTGGTCGTTGCCCGCTTCATCGAAATCGATATACGCACCTTCCAGGCCGATAAACTCATTAAATTTGACGATAGCAAAGGCTTTCTTTGCCGCTTCATCCTCATCAAAATCGCCATCCTTAAGCTTTGTCATACCATATCCAGCACCGATGGAAAATTCCGGATTGAATCGCCATCCATCGTCAGTTTCATAACTGGAAGTTTGCGCGACGGCAAGTGATGAACACAGAGCCAGGGACAACAGAGCTGAAGTTTTGTAAATCATGCGGATTCTCCTTTATCTATAAATTTCAAAATAGGTAGGAGCAAGGCCTGTGCCAATAACAACATATTAAAGAAAATAAGCGTAATTCTTATTAATAATGAACAAAGCGATGAAAAAACAAGCAAAGCAGATGAAATGTTTTACACGCAATTGAAATATTTCTTACAAAGTTTGGTAGCTTTTACAGCCTATTTTTAACAAGAAGCTTTTTAAAAGCCGGGTTATTAAAACCCTGGCGAACATAAGGCAAAAGAGTTGATATGAAGATGACGTCTATTTTTCTTACGACGAAAAAAATCCGGCCAAGAGTTTTCTTGGCCGGATTTATCAAGCAACGACTCAGGTGTTGCTTCTGACTAGATATTGCTTCTGTGCGCTTGGCTATTAAGTCGCATCATCAACTTCGTCCTGAACTTCTTCCACGGCTTCATCAATATTTTCCCCGGCATCTTCAGCGGGACCTTGATCACAACCGGCTAAAAAGCCTGCCAGTGACATTGCCATAATAAGTTTCACAAACGTGTTCATTGAAATCTCCTGTTCATAATATAAGTCGTTTTTAACGCGCTTAATTGTTTCCCGAAAATCATAAAAGGGATGGCGTCGATATTATGAGTAGCAAGCCATATGCCAGCCTTGGAATTTCATTAATAATACCCATTATTTCGAGGTCTGCGGCACAACTTGCCAAAGCCAAAAGCGAGAAGGACACTTTTTCTTGGAAATATTGCCAATGAAGGATGTCATTTTTACAAAACTGACGTTTTTTTAGCCAAACCCTAGTATTCTGTGATATACGCATTCTCCAGCGCCTAGTCACTCCAGATCTTAATTGTTATAGTCAATAGCTTAATCATCTGTAATAAGGGAAACCCTGTGGCATTAATTTTATTGGTAGATGATGATAAAAACTTCACCCAGGCGACCGGCGAGTTGCTCAATATTATGGGCCATGAGGTCACCATAGCCGACAACCTGGCAGAGGCCGGCGCAGCGCTGTCCAAACAACGCTTCGATATCCTGCTGCTCGACTTGATGCTGCCCGACGGCAGCGGTTTTCAGGTACTTGAAAATATTCCCGAAAGCCAACGCCCTGCGCACATTACCATTATCACGGGTAACTCGGCGGTCAAATCCCTGGTCAAAAAAGTGATGGGGCCCAATATCAGCTATCTGATCAAGCCCATCGACCTGGAACAGTTGCAAGCGCTTATCGGTCGCATCGAAAAGAAAAACACGCCGGGCAGCAGCCAGGTAGAAAAACATTTCAATGTATTGATCGGCGAATCACCGACCATGCACAAGTTGTATCAGATGATCAAACGAGTCGCGGCCACCAAAGCGAACGTTTTATTGCAAGGCGAAAGTGGCGTCGGTAAGGAACTGGTTGCAAACGCCATTCATCATGCATCGGGCTGTGAAGGTGCCTTTGTGGCATGGAACTGTGGGGCCGCTTCACGCGAACTGATCGGCAGCGAATTATTCGGACACGAAAAAGGGGCCTTCACCGGTGCTATTGCGCGCAAGCAAGGTTTATTTGAGCAGGCTGATGGTGGGACCTTGTTCCTTGATGAAATCACCGAAATGCCTATTGATATGCAACCCAACCTGCTGCGCGTTCTCGAAACCCAAAGGGTGACACGCTTGGGCGGCGCCCAGGAAATTGCTGTTAACTGCCGCGTGATATCGGCCACCAATCGAACAACCGAGCAATTGGCCGAAGAGGAGTGTTTGCGTGAGGACATTTATTTTCGCCTAGCGGTGTTCCCTATTGCCATTCCTCCTTTGCGCGAACGGCCGGGCGATATCGAGCTGCTCGCCAAATCGTTTCTTCACGAGTTGAATTTGCAGAACGATTGCAACCTGTCACTGAGCCAGGAGTCCCTGCACCGCTTGACCCAATACGATTGGCCGGGCAATGTGCGTGAACTGCGTCATGCGATCCACCGCGCCTTTATCATGAGTGACCCCGAGAGTAGCGAACTCATCCTGCCGACTGAACTGGCTTCTCCTTTTGCACGCGAACGTAAGAAAACCCAGGGATTAATTCCGGGCAAAACTATTGAAGAAGTAGAACGCGAATTGATTACCCTGACCCTTGAACAGGTCGACGGCGACAAGCCCAGAGCAGCGGAGATGCTCGGCGTCAGCCTCAAAACGCTGTATAACCGTTTGAATAATTATGAAAAGCAACTGCAGGACGAGGTTGAACGATGAATATTCCCCAAGACCAGCTTGCTCACGTAGCCCATCAACTGCGTAATCCGTTAAATACAATATCTGTCAATGCCGAACTCGCGCGCTTGCAGCTTCAAAAGCAACAGGACCCCAATGACATCCTGATGAGCCTTGAACGTATCCTGCAAGAGTGTAAACGTTGCGCTGCACTGTTGAATGAATTGAGCCCGCCGACCTAGAGATCAGGTAATTGAATGACGCTTTTTTCTTCGCGCATAATTTTTCCAAGTTACAGTTGGCTTGCCAGTTTTTGCCTGATGCTGGCGCTGCTGCTAACCAATGGTGTGATTTCCTACCACGCCATACTCACGCTCATTACCAACGAAGATAAAGTCCACAAAACCCTCAATACGCTTAACATCATCAAGGACACCTTTTCTGCGATTCAGGATGCCGAAACCGGCGAACGCGGCTTTTTAATCTCCGGGGAAGATTCCTACCTCGAGCCTTATGATATTGCCACCAAAAAAATTAATGTTCACCTGAACCAATTGCTGGAACTGGAAGCGAACCTGGCTACACAACGCCCGCGTATCTTTACGCTGATTCAATTGACGCAAGCCAAGCTGCAAGAAATGGAGAAAACAATCCAGTTGCGCAAACAGCACAAAGAAGGCGCGGCCTTGAAGCTGTTTTTAACGGATGAGGGTAATTCACTGATGCGCCAAATCCGTTCGCTGGTCAGTGAATTACAACAAACCGCCTACGACCGGCTTAAACAGCAGCGGGCGGAAGCTAACCAGGTTCAACAGCAGGTGATCATCACCCAGATATTTGCTACCGTGCTCGGGCTCGTCCTCGCCGGCATTATTTTCGTGCTGGTCGGCAGAGCGTTGAAAAAGCAGCGGGAAGATGCAGAGAAACTTGAAGCTTTGGTGGCGGATCGCACCCTGGCTCTGGAGCGCTATGCTGTTGAACTGCAACGCAGTAACCGTGAGTTGCAGGACTTTGCTTTTGTGGCCTCCCATGATTTGCAGGAGCCGCTGCGCAAGATCCGTTCGTTTGGCGACCGCCTGGAACAAAAATACGCAGCGCAACTGGGTGACGGGGCAGACTACATTCGCCGTATGCAAGTCGCTGCGGCCCGCATGTCCCGCCTGATCGAAGATTTGCTGACGTTTTCCAGGATATCCAGCCAGGCCAAGAAATTTGAACAGGTTTCCTTGCAAGAAATTCTCGAAGACGTGCTGGAAGATCTGTACGTCACCATTGAGGCCAGAGGCGCACAAGTGAATGCCGATCCCCTGCCAACTATCGAAGCAGATCCAACGCAAATGCGCCAATTGCTACAAAACCTGGTGGGTAATGCGATAAAATTTGTTCCCGCTGACAGAACCCCGGTCATCAATATTCTGACGCGGATTATCCTGCCCGAGGAAAATGCCACCGATGCCGGCTGGTTTGAGATGCAGGTTATTGATAATGGCATCGGTTTTGACGAAAAATTTATTGATCGTATCTTTACTCCTTTTCAACGGTTGCATGGAAAAGATGAATATCCCGGCACCGGAATAGGCTTATCAATTTGTCGCCGTATTGTTGAACATCATCACGGCAGGATTCAGGCCAGCAGCATCCCCGGCAAAAGTGCAACCTTCATTGTCAGGCTTCCGTTACGGCAAGAAAATGCGGCACAACTTTATACCAGTACAGGAACACATCATGCTCTCAGGTAATAAACCATTTGTCGTTTTAATGGCTGATGACGATGAGGATGATCGCCTGCTCGCACACGAAGCGCTGCTGGAAAGCAAAGAAACCTACGATATGCATTTTGTTAAGGATGGTGTTGAGTTAATGGAGTATCTGCGTGGCGAAGGCAGCTATAAAGAACAGCCCGCCCCAAAACCCGGCTTGATCCTGCTGGATTTGAACATGCCGCGCAAAGACGGCCGGGAAGTATTGGCAGAATTAAAAGCAGATCCGGATCTATTGAAAATTCCCGTCGTTATATTAACAACGTCAAATTCACAGGAAGATCTGCAATACAGCCATGATTTGGGTGCTGCGTTTTACCAGACCAAACCTGTCACCTTTTGTGCCATGGTAGATTTTATGAAAAAGCTTACCGCCTATTGCAACGCACAGGTATTTAATCCCATTTACTGAAATCGCAGAGCGCGTTGGTATTGTCAATGAGTCAGGGTCTTATCACACAAGGCATGAAGTTGTTACTCGTGGAGGATGACGAAGACGATTACGTCCTGACGCAGGGCTTATTGGAGGACATTATCGCGGGCGAATATTCCCTCACCTGGGCGTCAACACCCCAGGAAGCACGTAAACATTTCGCGCGTAATAATCACGACCTGTGCATGATGGATTACCGCCTCGGCTCCGAGGATGGATTATCGCTCCTGCGGGAAGCGCCGAAACTCGGCTTCAAAGGCCCCATCATCATGCTGACGGGGCAAGATAATAAACAGCTCGACCAGGAAGCGCTGAACGCCGGCGCCGAAGACTATCTGGTCAAATCCCAATTGAATGCCCAAGGGTTGGCGCGCGCCATCCGCTATGCCCTCACCCGCCGCGAGATGGAAGCAGAGCGGGTGGAGCGCCTGCGCGCCGAAACCGAAAACCGTTCAAAGAGCGAATTCCTCGCGCACCTGAGCCACGAATTACGCACGCCACTGACAGCTATTCTTGGTTACACCGATTTGCTGTTAGCCGCAGATGAGGCGCCGGATAAAAATCACCTGCAAATTATCAAGCGCAACGGCCGCCATCTTTTAAGTTTATTGAACGATGTGCTGGATCTATCCAAGATCGAAGCAGGCAAACTGGAGATTGAACAACTTGACGTCCACCTGCACAGCTTTGTGAATGAAATCTGCTCGCTTATCTCTGTGAACGCCCAGGATAAAAACCTGCGCTTGAATGTGTTGGCTAAAACCGCCTTGCCGGTGAAGATCAAGACGGACCCGACGCGGTTGCGCCAGATTCTGCTTAATCTGTTGGGTAATGCCATCAAATTTACCGAGGAAGGCGAAGTTTCCTTACATATTGCTGAAACCCAGGTGCGCAACAAAACCTATTTGCGCTTTTCAATTCGGGATACCGGCGTCGGCATCTCCAGGAATGATATTGATCGCTTGTTTAAACCCTTCACCCAGGTCACCAATACGCTCAGCAGCCGCCAACAAGGGACTGGCCTCGGTCTGGCTATCAGCCGGCAACTGGCGCAATGCCTGGGCGGGAACATCAGTGTGAAAAGCCAACCCGGTGTCGGCAGCGTGTTTACGCTCTATATCAACCCGGGGAGCCTGGAGGGTGTCGAGCGCCGGCCGCTGGATTCCCGCAGCACCCTGGATGTCACCACCATCTCCAAAGCCTTCAGTTTTAAAGGGCATGTTCTGGTCACCGATGACTTGCCGGATATCCGTATGTTGCTGGGCCACCTCATCACCAGCTTTGGTGGCCGGGTGACTTATGCCAGCGACGGCCAGGAAGCCATTGACCTCGTGCAGCGGAAGGCGGCCGACGGTGACAGCTTTGATTTATTAATCATGGACTCCCAGATGCCGGTGCTGGATGGTTTATCCGCCACCCGATTACTGCGCGATCAGGGATACAAAAAGCCGATCCTGGCGCTTACCGCCGCCAGCCTGCGCGGCGAGCGGGAGCGATGCCTGGCCGCTGGCTGCGATGACTACCTGAGCAAGCCCATTGACGCAGCCACCCTGCTCACCCGGATACAGAAACTGCTGCAACAGAATCCACAACAGCCCTCCAAGCCGGGGCCCAACAAACAGATCTTGCTGGTCGAGGATAATCAGGACGCCCGCGAAGCCACAGCCATGCTGCTTCAACACCTGGGCTGGCAAGTGCACGCGGTGCGAACCGGTGCCGAAGCCCTGGAGGTGTTCCCCTCGTTGCAACCCATCGCCGTCCTGCTGGACATCAACCTGCCGGATATTGATGGTTATAGCCTGGCGGCACGGCTGCGTGAAGCCGGTTTAAAAGATGCTCAACTCATTGCATTGAGCGGCAATCAGCCGGACAAGCAACGCGCCGAGCAAGCGGGTTTTGATGACCACTTGGTCAAGCCACTGGACCTTTCAGCGCTGAACACCGCATTGGAGCGTGCTACTCAACCGGCGATTTAATCCACGCCAGGCTAACCATTTGAACTTTAACTGGGTGAGAACAGCGACTGGGGATAAAGGAAATAATTCGAAGGGAGTGTGTTTTCTAAATAATACCGATGTTAAACAATACGAGTAGTCCGTGGCTGGAGGCGTCCCTGCACTTCCGCAAGCCTGTGTAGATCAATTTATCGACTTGAGATAGTCGTTAACCTCTTTCCTGACGTCATCCTTTTTCTTACCGTATTTTTCCTGCACCAAGCCAATCAGGCGTTCACGATTCCCTTTGACCTGTTCAAACTCATCGTCCGTAATCTCGCCCCACTTGGCCTGGATAGAACCTTTCAACTGCTTCCATTTGCCTTCCAGGATGTCATTGTTCACTGGAAATCTCCTGTGTTCACCAAGATCTAACGCACCCGGGCGTAACGTGCACGTTGGGCGTCATCGTTGCCGTTGCGCGCAGCGCCTTCCGCGATCAGGTTTGCCTCCTGGCTGCGCGCCGTAATACTGGTCACGCGAGCGGCAGTGGCAGCGATCTTGCGTGTTTGCGGCAGTGCTACCGGTACCTGCGGTTTGCGCGGCAGCAAACGGGCGTATTCGTGGTTGACCACACCGTAGCATTCGCACACTTCAGATTCGATGCCAGCACGGTCAATAATGCGGATTTTGCCACGGCTGTATTGGATGTAGCCTTTCGCCTGCAGTTTGCCGGCTGCCTGGGTAACGCCTTCACGGCGTACACCGAGCATATTGGCGATCAGTTCATGTGTCAGATGGATTTCATTGAAAGCCAGTCGGTCCATGCTCATCAGCAACCAGCGGCACAGTTGTTGATCCACAGAGTGCAGGCGGTTGCACACCGCTGTTTGAGAGATTTGCGTGATGAATGCCTGGCAGTACAACAGCGCCATACGCATAAATTCGCCATTACGTTGCAGCTCTTTCTTCACCAGGCTGGCGCGGATGCGATAACCCAATCCGGCACTCTGAACCACGGCGCGCGTTGATGACGACTCGCTCCCCATTACAAAGGCTGTTCCTACGAAACCTTCATGGCCGACCAGACCCACAGCCGGTGAAGCACCATTCTCGGTGATGTAACCCAAACAGACGACGCTGGTGATGGGGAAATAAATCCACTCAATAGGCATCCCCGCTTCTTGCAGCACCTCGCCCACGCTCATGGAGACCAGCTCCATATGGGGCAGCATGCGAACGTAGTCATTAACAGGCAATACCGCCATGAAGTGATTTTGCTTGGGGGAGTAGAGATCCTGTGAAAAACGAGTCGCTTTAACTCCCTGGAATTTCTCTGAAACATACTGGCTTTGATACTGAAGTTCAGACATGGCTTATGACCTCAAAATGACCCGGAACCATAAGTCAGCGTAAAAACGGATTCACACTGGCTCACCTAAATAAATTTGTTTGCTTTGCCCAGGTTTAGGAAGTCGTGCGCTAAGCGGGACTTCGTGAATCACCTGGCTGCATGGGTTATTGCAAAGGTGATGCCAAACTTGAAAACCCCGGATTTACTGGGGTTTGCGGGGGTGGAGTGTCGCAATTATTGAAAATTGCACAAACGAGTAGAATTTTTTTCAAAACGAAAAAGCCATTCTTTCAAAGTTCATCAACGGGAGATGCAAAGGACACTGAATGTGGGGCAGGACTCACAACCGAGAGAGTGAGAAATGGATCACATGAGATAACTGACGAAGCCGAGCCTGATGGACAAACGAAGCTTAGGGGAGTTCGGGGAGGACGCTAAGGTCAAGCTGCCGGATGAATTAAAGGCAGCCTGCACAATGAAAAGGGTTGGAATCAGTGGTCGCTCAGTAAATAGCGGACATACTCCACTAATTCCTCGCTACCCACCGACACCGAGATATCTGACGGTAGTTTTTTAATATGCCAGGTCACTTCCCAATCCAGATGTTCACCGGGCTCCAGCATGGTCATACTGCCTTGCTGTTGCAGCTCCAGGTAGGTTTTATGGGCATCGGTAAATAATTCGATTTCACCCTCATTGAGCGCGATCAACTCGGCTGGCACATCTGCAAATTCTTTCACTAATAAATAACCGCGATCCGTATAAGCCAGCCAACCTTCGCGACTGTCGGTCATCAGTTTATGGTGATCATCACGGATTTTTTTGTCGTCATACAGAAACCAGCTGATATCCCCGATCTTTTGAATTTCCATAGGGTAAAAAATGCCGCTTTCCTGCTGCCGCTCACCGCTGGGATAAAAGACAATACCGCTGGTCGGCACCCGGGTTAATTCCCAGGGGGCTACCGCTTTGGCTTTATCGGAATGGTTATAGATGGAATAGGTAATAATAAACGCATCGCTACGGGTGTTGCTGACCCGGTGGCTTTTTACAAACTGGTACCCGGTTTTTGGATCTATCTCACTGGCAAGAACCAATTGGTTATCTTCCACAGAGACGCGATAGGGTTTGTGGTCCAGCACTTCTACCGGTGGCCAGCCCCACTCGCTTTGCGGGCTCGACCACAGGATGCTGCCCCACAACATGGAGTTGGTCAGCTCCTGGGTTATCAGGAGTTCGTGGCGTCCATGTTTAAGCGAGGAAATCCTGCCACCCACTGCCGGATTGACTTCCATGGTGAGATCACCTTGCTTGATCAGGTATTTATCGCCTTGTTGTTGCACAAACAGCGGCAGATGACACATGGCAGCACCGGATGCTTGCTGATCCGATTTACTGCAGGCGACTATCAGGCTTGCTGCAAGTGTTGCGACGGCGATGAAGACTGCGATCTTGCAGGTTTTCACCATTATTGATGTCCTCTATGTAACTGCTTTTTATAGCTGCTTTTTAGCTGCTTCTAGCTCACTGGATGTCGTGTCGGATTACCTCTATCACCTGAAGCCAGTTCACCATCCTGGACGGACGGGAAATGCAAGTCATGTGATTAACAGCAGTTATGGGTACCGCGATGTCATTCTTGTTGCATAAAACATGCAACGGGATTGACTGTGACTTCAAAAAGAGTGTAACGGTTTTCTTGTCTATCGACCAATCAAGCCCTAGTAAAGCAATGTAAATAATTTGCGCTGAAATTCCACTGCCAGGGGGTCGCCTTTGCCCAGCGCAGCGAGGATATCTGTCATCGTTTTTCGTGCTGCGCCATCAGAAAATTGGCGATTTTTTTGCAAAATCTGCAATAACAATTCCAGGGCTTTACGGTAGTAACCTTCCTGGTTTAACTGCACGGCCAACTGGTATATAAGATCCAGATTGGTTGGGTCTGCCTCCAGTGCAGTTTCCAAGGCTGTTACTTCGGGCGTTTTTGCGGCTTGCTTTTTCAGCTGGAGTTGGGCCTGCACTTGTTGAAAATGTGCATCCTGATCAGCCATCCGGATACCTGCAAGCAAGCTCTCGGCTTCTTCAACACGATTCAATTCCAGCAGTGTTTGTGCCAGACGAATAACAATTCCCGATTGCTTTCCTGACTCTTCCGCAGCTTGACGCAAGAGCGGTAAGGCCGCGGCAAAATCCCCGGCTGCGATGTAATCATTTGCCTGCTGCACGGTTTTCTCCCAGGCTTTAGGTAAATGCTTGTCGAGCATTTGCCGCACAAAAATTTCCGTTTGTGCGCCGGTAAATCCGTCCAGCGGCTGGCCATCCTTGATCAGCATCACGGTCGGTAAGCTGCGCACACCGAATTGTGCAGCAATCATATTTTGTTCATCGGCATTCACCTTGGCGAGCAAAAAAGTGCCCTGATATTCAGTGGCAAGCTTCTCAAGGATCGGCATTAATGACTTGCAGGGCCCGCACCAGTCAGCCCAAAAATCCACAAGCACGGGACGCGTGAAGGATTCGTCAATCAGTAACTGTTGTGCATTTTCAAGTGTGATATCGACGATATGCATAGATAAAAACCCTGATTTCTGAAAGCAAAATAATTAACTTTTTGTGCACCGGTTTTCACCGGGCAGGCTCAAGGCATATCGCGCAAACTGACACAGATATTGTGATCAGCACTGGATATATAAGCGATAGCCTCAGTGATAGAAATTGTAAGGTTCATTGTTTTTGCTGCAAGTTTTGTTAAGTCTTGCAATTCAACGGCATCAAAATAATTAACCTTCACTTTGGATAACCCCTGGATAGCTAGCGCATGGTTTTTCCACCAGATATCCATGCCTCGACCATAGGCAAATACCAATACCTGTTGCGCAACCCCCTGGGCTTTTTTTAACCGCTCCGGCGTCGGTTGCCCGACTTCTATCCACTCCAGAATGCGACCGTCGTCTGATTTAAGCCAGATGTCCGGCTCATCAGCCGATGACAAACCGCGGGTAAAGGTCAGGTTATCTGCCGCACGAAAGCAAAAACTCAGTAACCGCACCATCATCCGTTCAGCCGTCTCGGATGGGTGCTGGGCAATCGTTAAGCTCAGGTCACCATAGTAGTGCCGATCCATATCAGACAGCGTAATATTCGCCTTACAAATAGTCGCCTTTTCAGCCACGTTGACTATACCTTTAAATAATTTTACGACACTATCCACTATGCCCGATCAGTCTTCGCCCAAAACCTTCGCGCTCACCGTAGAAACGGCCGGAAAAACAGCATTGGACATACTTGCTGAAGGTACCGGCCTTTCGCGTCAACGCATAAAAGATGCTATGAACAAAGGCGCCGTCTGGTGGAACCTGAAAGGTAAAACCCTGCGCTTACGCCGTGCCACCAAGCCGCTCAACAAAGGCTGCAAGATACAGCTTTTTTACGACGAGCAGGTGCTTGCGCGCAAACCCGAAGCCGCTCAATTAATCCATGATGCGCAGCGTTACAGTATCTGGTTCAAACCCCATGGCATGTTATCGCAGGGGTCGCAATGGGGAGATCACTGTAGTTTGCTGCGCTGGGTGGAGGTTAATGGCAAACCCAAACGGGAATGCTTTCTGGTACATCGCCTGGACGCCGATGCGGCCGGGCTGATGTTGATTGCCCATGACCAGCAAAGCGCCGCGCGCCTGTCGCACTTGTTTCAGTCCCGCGACATCCGCAAATGCTACCAGGCATGGGTTACCGGCTTACCTGCAATTCCGGCCGGCGGTGTAACACTCGATTATCCTCTGGATGGTAAATCCGCCATCACCCGACTACATACCTTGCAAACAGACGAAGCTGCCTCACGCACGCTGCTTGATATCCATATCGACACCGGCAGAAAACATCAGATTCGCCGCCACCTTGCAACCTTTGGCCACCCTATCATCGGTGATCGCTTGTACGGCAAAGCCGGAGCAGAGCCACTACAACTGTTAGCTTATGCGCTATCGTTTGTGTGTCCGTTCAGTCAACAATCCCTTGCTGTCACCCTGCCCGCCGACAAGTGTTTTGCCAATCCGTCCAGGCACATTTAGCCACTTGTTCTGTGCGATGTGCATTCTAAAAAACTGTGGCGCCCGAAGGCGCCACAGGATTTCAGCCATAAATCGTTTATTCCGGCCGCATATGCGGGAACAAAAGTACATCACGAATTGACGGTGCATTGGCAAATAGCATCACCAGCCGGTCAATTCCGATGCCTTCGCCCGCCGTTGGCGGCAAGCCGTATTCCAGCGCGCGAACATAATCACCATCAAAATGCATGGCTTCATCATCACCCGCATCTTTCTCGATGACCTGCTGCATAAAACGTTCGGCCTGGTCTTCTGCGTCATTTAATTCGGAGAAGCCATTGGCCAACTCACGCCCACCGATGAAAAACTCGAAACGATCTGTGACTGCTGGATTTTGATCATTGCGGCGCGCCAGCGGTGATACTTCAATGGGATACTCGGTAATAAAGGTCGGCTGATCCAGTTTATGCTCGACGGTTTCCTCAAAGATCTCGATCTGGATTCTGCCCAGGCCATCGGTGTCTTTGATCTTGATATTAAGATCGCGGGCCGCCTGACGCGCGCCCTCCAAGGTGCTGAGCTGCTCACGGGAAATTTGCGGATTGTATTTCAGCACTGCGTCAAATACGGACAAACGTGTAAAGGGTTTACCAAAGTCGTACACACTGTCCTGATAGGTCAGGGTCGTGGTACCCATGACCTCCTGACATAACTTGCGCAGCATATCTTCGGTGAGATCCATCAGGTCTTTGTAGTCTGCGTAAGCTTGATAAAACTCCATCATGGTAAATTCAGGGTTATGACGGGTGGATGTACCCTCGTTACGGAAATTACGGTTAATTTCAAACACACGCTCAAAACCGCCGACCACCAGACGCTTTAAATAAAGCTCCGGCGCGATGCGCAAAAACATTTCAATATCCAACGCATTGTGATGGGTAACAAAGGGACGCGCCGAGGCACCACCGGGAATCACATGCAACATGGGCGTCTCAACTTCCATAAAATCATGGCTGCTCATATAGCGACGGATAAAGTCGATACACTTGGAGCGCAAACGGAACGTATCACGCACTTCAGGATTCACAATTAAATCCACATAACGCTGACGATAACGAATTTCCTGATCGCTCAAGCCATGATATTTATCCGGCAGCGGACGCAGGGACTTGGTCAGCAATTGGTATTCTTCGAGGTTGACGTACAGGTCGCCTTTGCCGGACTTATGCAGAGCACCTTTGGCACCGACGATATCGCCGATGTCCCACAAGCCCCAGGTTTCCTTGATATTTTCTTGCGCCTGTTTGTCGGCATACAACTGAATCGTACCTTCGCCGTCCTGCAGCACCATAAAGGGCCCGCGCTTGGCCATGATCCTCCCCGCCACACTGACAACATGACCCAGTGCCTCCAGCTCTTCTTTGGTCTTCTCACCAAAGGCTTGCTGAAGTTCTACGCTCTTGTGCGCGCGACGAAAGTCGTTGGGAAAGGCGTTACCCTTTTCGCGAATCGCATCCAGCTTGCTACGGCGCTCGGCGATCAGTTTATTTTCGTCGTGGGCCTGGCTTTGGGTCTGAGTAGTGTCGTTGCTCATAATGGTTAGGGATTTCAATGGTTAAAGAATCAAGGTTAAGTCAGAAAATCAGATCATTTAAAGGCCAGCTTTCAAACTGGCGACAATAAATTGATCCAGGGCGCCGTCCAGCACAGACTGGCAATTACTGGTTTGCACACTGGTACGTAAATCTTTGATACGCGAATCATCCAGTACATACGAGCGAATCTGACTACCCCAGCCGATATCAGCCTTGCTGTCTTCCATGGCCTGTTTGTCGGCATTGCGCTTGAGCATCTCCTGCTCGTACATCTTCGCACGCAACATTTTGTATGCCTGGTCGCGGTTCTGGTGTTGGGAACGTTCACTCTGGCATTGCACGACAATTCCGGTAGGGATGTGGGTAATACGAATAGCCGAGTCGGTTTTGTTAACGTGCTGGCCACCGGCGCCACTGGCGCGGTAGGTATCAATGCGCAAGTCTGCCGGATTAATCTCGATCTCGATATTGTCGTCAATCTCTGGCGAGACAAACACAGAACAGAAAGACGTGTGGCGGCGGTTACCGGAATCAAATGGGGATTTGCGCACCAGGCGATGGACGCCGGTTTCGGTACGCAACCAACCGAAGGCATATTCACCCTCGAACCGAATCGTGGCGCTTTTTATACCGGCCACCTCACCTTCGGAGACTTCCTCCAGGGTCGTCTTGAAACCCTTGGCCTCGCCCCAGCGCAGGTACATGCGCAGCACCATCTCGGCCCAGTCCTGGGCTTCGGTTCCGCCGGAGCCGGATTGGATATCAAGGAAGGCATTATTCGGGTCCATATCTCCGGAAAACATTCGGCGGAATTCCAGCGCTTGCAGCTGCTCGTCCAGCCGCTCCAGTTCAGCGGCAACATCATTGACACTGGATTCGTCGTTTTCCTCGACCGCCATGTCCAGCAGCTCACGGCAATCACTGATACCGGACTCCAGCGCTTCGATGGTTTTTACCACAATTTCGAGCGAGGAACGTTCACGCCCCAGCGCCTGGGCTCGCTCCGGGTTGTCCCACACAGCGGACTCCCCCAGCTCCATCTCCACTTCGGTCAGGCGTTCTTTCTTGTGATCGTAGTCAAAGATACCCCCTAAGCACACGGGTGCGCTCGGCAAGGTCTTTCAAGGTATTCAGTAAAGGATTGATTTCCATAGCAGGCTTAACTGGTTTAACCGGCAGGTGCGGGCCCGGTCGGGTTAAAAGTAGGCGCGCATTCTACATGAGTTGCGGGCCTGACTCAAAAGCCAAAGTGGTAGGGAAATCAGGTTATTAGGTAA
>CAMLOU010000091.1 GCA_946481735.1 uncultured Cellvibrio sp. | reverse complement strand
GAAATATCAGCCACTTCCAAGAACAATCCGCGCAGTTGCTGTAACAGCGCCAGGCGATTTTGTTGCAGCGCCGGGTTATCGCACATCACCATGACGTTGTCGAAGAAACTGTCCACGGGTTGCTGCAAGTCGGCGAGGCTGGCAAGCGCTTCCGTATATTTGTGCGCAACGTACAGAGGTGCAACCACACTGGCTTTAGCGATAACGGCTTTGGCCAGATTTTTCTCGGCTTCTTCTACTAACAGGTCGGAATTTAATGCAGCGTCAATCTCGCCGGCTTGTTTGCTGAGGATATTGGAGACGCGTTTATTCGCGGCCGCCAGGGCTTGGGCCTGAGGCAATTTGCTGAATTCGAAAACGGCTTTTACACGCAGATCGATATCCAGGGGCACACTGATTTGCTTCGCGTTGACCGCCTGGAACACCTCCGCCGGAATCTGTGCGTCTTCATAAAACGCGCGGAAACGGTCGAGCATATAACCCAGCACGGTGTCCACCAGCTCGTCACCAACAGTCAAGGCTTTGTGCTGCGACTTGGCAAAATTCAACAGGTCGCGCAGGTCCAGGTTGAGTTTTTTCTCCACCAGAATACGCAACACCGAAATACTGGCGCGCCGCAACGCGAAAGGATCTTTGGAGCCGGTGGGTTGTTGGCCAATGCCAAAGATACCGGAGATGGTGTCGAGACGATCCGCCAGTGCAATGATGGCGCCGGTCGTTGTTGCGGGTAATTCATCACCGGCAAAACGCGGCAGGTATTGTTCGTTCATCGCCGCCGCGACGTCAGCGTTTTCACCGTCATTCAATGCGTAGTAATAACCGGCGATGCCCTGCATATTGTCGAACTCGCCCACCATGTTGGTGACCAGATCCGACTTGCACAATTGCCCGGCGCGCTCAGCCAGTTGTTTATCGGCTTTTAATTGCCCGGCGATATAAACCGCCAGCGCGGCGACGCGTTCGGTTTTCTCGTAAATCGTGCCGAGTTGCGCTTGAAACACAATAGTCTTCAAACGCTCACGCAGAGACTCCAAGGTAACTTTTTTATCGGTTTCAAAAAAGAAGGCCGCATCGGATAAGCGCGGGCGAATCACGCGTTCGTTACCGTCAATCACCAGCGCGGGATTTTTACTTTCGATATTGGCCACAGTAATAAAGTGCGGCAGGAGTTTGCCTTTGTTATCGACCACATGGAAATATTTCTGGTGTTCCTTCATCGAGGCAATCAGGGCTTCGGCGGGCACATCCAGAAAACGTTTTTCAAAATTACCGGTCAAGGCCACCGGCCACTCCACCAGAGCAGTCACTTCGTCGAGCAGGTCCGCATCAATGACCGCGACACCGCCCACTTTTTTCGCTTCGGCTTCAACCTGTTGTTTGATCAGTTCGCGCCGCTCGTTCATGTCGACCAGCACGTAACCGATAGTCTTCAACTTGTGCAGGTATTCTTCCGCACTTTCCAGTTGTAGCTCCTGGTTGTAATGGAAGCGATGGCCGCGCGTGCAGCGATTGGCGCGCAGGCCGAGAACGGTGGCGTCCACAATGTCGTAGCCGTAGAGCATCACCAGCCAGTGAGCCGGGCGCACAAATTCGGTTCGTTTTGCGCCCCAGCGCATACGCTTGGCGATGGGTAATTTGGCAAATGCGGTTTCCACGATGTCGCCCAACAGGCTGCAGGTTTCCTTGCCTTCGGTGGTTACGCGCGCAACGAGTTTTTCTACTTTGCCATCGCTTTCCGTTGTTAATGCGTCGACAGCGATATTGTTTTTCTCGGCAAACGCAATGGCCGCTTTGGTGGGCTTGCCAGCGCCATCAAAGGCCACGGTTTTTGGCGGGCCCCACACAACCAGTTCCTTTTGCGGTGTAGCCTCGATCAACTCTTCAACGATGATCGCCAAACGGCGTGGCGCAGCAAAAGATTTTATTGCAGTGTAAGTCAGCTCCTGAGCTTGCAAACCCGCAGCGATATTTTCTTCCAGCGCGGCGATCAGGGTTTTCAGGGCTTTGGGTGGCAGTTCTTCGGTGCCCAGTTCCAATAAAAAATCAGCAGACATTATTCTTCTCCCTCCGCGGACAGCAATTCATTGCGCAGAGATTCAGGGGCCAGCGGGAAGCCGAGCGATTTACGCTTGTCAAAATAGGCCTGCGCCACGGCGCGCGCCAGTGCACGCACACGCAGGATAAAACGCTGGCGTTCGGTGACCGAAATCGCGTGGCGGGCATCCAGCAAGTTAAATGCGTGAGACGCTTTCATCACCATTTCATACGCAGGCAGCGGCAAACTTTTTTCCATCAAACGCTGGCTCTCGCGTTCGTAGACATCAAAGCTGTGAAATAAAAATTCGGTGTCCGCTTCTTCAAAGTTGAAGGTGGACATCTCCACTTCGTTTTGATGGAACACATCACCATAGGTGACCTTGTCGCCGTTGGGGTTGATGGTCCACACCAGATCAAAGATCGAATCCACACCTTGCAGGTACATGGCGATGCGCTCGATACCGTAGGTGATTTCACCGGTGACCGGATAACACTCGAGCCCACCCACTTGTTGGAAATAAGTGAACTGCGTGACTTCCATCCCGTTCAGCCAGACTTCCCAGCCGAGGCCCCAGGCGCCGAGGGTGGGCGATTCCCAGTTGTCTTCTACAAAGCGGATGTCGTGAACGGTGGTGTCGATACCCATCTCGCGCAATGAACCCAGGTAGAGTTCCTGGATATTGTCCGGCGAGGGTTTAAGTGCAACCTGAAACTGGTAGTAATGCTGCAAGCGGTTGGGGTTCTCGCCGTAACGGCCGTCTTTGGGGCGGCGGCAGGGCTGCACGTAGGCGGCGTTCCAGGTTTCCGGGCCGATGGCGCGCAGGAAGGTGGCGGGGTGGAAGGTGCCGGCGCCGACTTCGAGGTCGAGCGGTTGCAGGATCACGCAACCCTGGCGCGCCCAATATTCTTGCAGGGCGAGGATCAGCCCCTGGAAGGTGCTTACATCCGGTTTTTTGGCATCAGGCTTGGGAGAACCTGCGGAATCTTGATGGTCAGACACGGAGACTTGCCTCTGGCTTGCGGTTCGAAAAGATAAAAGAGCGCCGGATTATAGCGGGACTGGTGCGGCATTAGTACTGTCGGGTGGTTTCGTGGTGGGTTGGCATCCGGTCTTGTCTCTGAGACTCGCCGTGAACCCTTCCCTGGGGGCTCATCACCAGCATCCATGCTGGTGATGGTCTCAGAGACAAGACCGGACGCCAACGGCGGAGTCTGTGCAAATCATCGGCGTTTGTTTGCAGGATTTTTTCCGGTAAGCTGGCTGGCTGTTTTGCCAGTTGTTGGCAGTAGATGTTCACAATAATGAGTTCACCACGAATGAAAGACTGGTTAGTCGTCAGTTTTATTAAATTCCTTTCGCTTTTACCGCTATCCATAAGTCGTGCTTTGGGCACTTTTTTGGGTGGTTTGTTGTGGCGCGGAAGAGGGCGGGAGAAGCGGGTGACGATTGCGAATCTGCAGTTGTGTTTTCCGGAGTTAAGTGAAGCAGAGATTCATGCGTTGGCGCGTGAGAGTTTGCAGGAGACGATGAAGACGGCGATGGAGGCGGGTGCAGTTTGGCGGAGGGATTACGCCTGGCTCAAGAGCAAGATGGTGGAGGTCGAGGGCGAGCATATTCTGCGGGACAAGTTGGCTTTGGGGAAAGGGTTGTTGGTGTTGGCGCCGCATCATGGGAATTGGGAGGTGGTGGCACCGTATCTGGCGAGTATTGCGCCCTTGACGGCGATGTATCAGCCGTTGAAGTCGGCGGCGATGGATGAGCTGGTGTTGAACGGGCGCAGTAAGTTGAACATTACGATGGCGCCGACCAATCGCAAGGGTGTGATGATGCTGCTCAAGGCGTTGCAGCAGGGCACCATCGTGGGCATTTTGCCGGATCAGGTGCCGGAGAAGACAGCGGCTGGGGGGGTTGCGCCGTTCTTTGGTCAGCCGGCGCTGACGATTGGTTTGATCCACGGCCTGATTCAAAAAACCGGTTGTGCGGTGGCTTCGGTGTTTGCGCAGCGGGTGCCGGGTGGGTTCAAGATGGTGGTGTTGGATGCCGATCCGGCTATTTATAGCGAGGATGAGCTGACCTCGCTGACGGGTATGAATGCGAGTGTTGAGGCCTGTGTGCGGCGCGCACCGGCGCAGTATCAGTGGGAATACAAACGTTTTCGTCGCCTGCCGGAGGGTTATCCCCGGCATTACCAGAGGAACCTGCCGTAACAGAATGTTAGCGCGAGGCTATTGAGACGCTTTCTTTGCAAAAAATCCTTTTTCACCATAGTGTGTTGCGTCAGTCTTAGGGCTACAATTAGGCGGCTTTTGTCGCCGCGCTCCGGTGTGTTATTCGAGAGCGCTCATCCGTCGCTGCTAACCCAGCATCTCCTGTTACTCAATTCATGTGATAGTCGTTGGCCAGAATAATGAGCAATAACACAAAGTCAGGTTTGCATTGGATCGTTGTTGGATCGCTATGGTTGACCCTGACTGCTTGCAGTTCAACCTCTCATCTGTTTGTTAAAAAAACCGAGCTGGATGCGCTGGACCAATGTCTGGCGACGCAGAAATCCCAGCAGGAAATCTTTACCCAGCAACAGGCCAAGCTGGAAGAAACTATCAATATGCTCAGCGAGAGCCTTGAGGAACAAAAGAAGCTCGCTGCCATTCCGCCGCCGCCACCACCACCCGTAGAAAGACCTCGCCCGATTGTGTGTCCCAAATTGCCGCCGCGTCCGGTGCAGGCGACCAACGTCAATGACACGGCGTTTCAGGACAAGCAGGTGGTGGGTGAAAAAGAGCAGGTTTATCTCAACGATCTCGGTTTCAGTATGAGCGCGCGGATTGATACTGGCGCCACGACAGCATCTATGGACGCGCGCGATATCCAGACCTTTGAACGCAATGGGGAAGAATGGGTGCGTTTTACCGTCTATCACCCCACGACGCGCGAGCCGGTTGAAGTGGAGCGCAAACGGGTTCGCCGCGTCCATATCGTTCAGTCGGGTGCCGAGGAGCCGGAGCGCCGCCCTGTGGTGGAGATGCGGATTACCCTGGGCAAGATTACCCAGAACGCCGAATTTACCCTCGCTGACCGCAGCAACCTGGAACAACCCATGCTGATTGGCCGCAACGTGTTGCGCGATGTGATGCTGGTGGATGTGAGCCGCAGCGAGATTGTTCCCCCGGTTCGCCCGGAGAAAGCCCCGGAGCCGGCACCTAAAGCGCAAGACAAACCCAAAGCGGAAGAAAAACCCAAAGCGGAAGAAAAACCCAAAGCGGAAGAAAAACCGAAGGCTGCCAGCGAGCCACAAGCCAAGCCGCAGCCCCAAACTCAACCGCAACCCCAAAGCCAACCAGAGCCTAAACCTGAACCACAGGCTGACCAATGAATAAGCCCTCCCGCGTTCCGTTTTACAGCATTATTGTCGGATTGATTGTGCTCGGCCTGGGCACCGCCTGGCTGCGTCATACTAATATGGAGATTCCGTTTTTGGCCGGCGAACAGCGCCCGGTGTGGATGATCGAGGCGCGGGTGGACTTTTTCGCCAGCGGTGATGCCGTGGTCGCCAACCTGGCGTTGCCGGACAACCCGCCCGGATTTCGGATGTTTACCGAACAGGCTGCCTCACCCGGTTATGGCTGGTCAGTGATCGAAAGCAACGAAGGCCGGCGTGGCGAGTGGACCAAGCGCAGCGCCAGCGGCCCGCAAACCCTTTATTACAAAGCCCAGTTTGTCGGTGGCCTCGATTACGAGCCTACTCTGGAACCCCAGACGCCCCAGGCCAAACCGGTCATCTGGGATGGCCCCCAGGCAACAGCGGCCGGCCAGATGCTGGCGGTTGCGTTGTCGACCTCCAGTACGCCGCAGAGTATGACGCGCGAACTGATCAAGCTGCTTAAAAATCCATCGCCGGACCAGAATGCCTCCCTCATGCTGGCGGCGGAACCCAATATGGCCACGCTGCTGGAGAAACTGCTGAACCAGGCGGGCATCCCCGCCCGCAGCGCCATGGGCTTATACCTCGAAGATGCCCGCCGTCACCAATCCCTGACGCAGATGGTAGAAGTCTATGACGGCGAAGAGTGGGTGCTGTTTAACCCCGCTACTGGCCAGCAAGGTGTGCCGGAAAACCTGTTGATCTGGCATCGCGGCAATCAGTCGCTGCTGGATGTGGTGGGTGGACGTAATTCGCGCATCGGCTTCTCCATGATTTATCAAACCGTACCGGCGCTCGAATTGGCTCGCGCCCAGACCAATGACAACATCTTCTCCATCATCGGCGTGCACCGTTTACCGATTGAAGAGCAGAGTATGTTCAAGCTGCTGTTCCTGTTGCCGCTGGGCGCCCTGGTGGTGGTCTTTATGCGCGTGATCGTGGGCTTGAAGACCTCCGGCACCTTTATGCCGATCCTGATTGCGCTCGCGTTCTTGCAGACGTCACTCGGCCTGGGGCTGTTCAGCTTTATCTCGGTGGTGTCCTTCGGCCTGGTATTACGCACCTACCTGTCGCGCCTGAACCTGTTGTTGATTGCGCGTATCGCCACGCTGGTGGTGCTGGTGATCTTTATTATCTCGGTCCTCAGCCTGGTGGGTTACCAGATGGGCCTGAATACCGGCATGACGATCACCTTCTTCCCGATGATCATCATCGCCTGGACCATTGAGCGGATGTCGATCCTGTGGGAAGAAGAAGGCCCGAAAGAAGTCCTTGTCCAGGGCGGCGGCAGCCTGCTGGTGGCGGTGCTGGCCTACCTGATGATGCAGTTGCCGTTGATCGGTCACCTGACCTTTAATTTCCCGGAACTCAACCTGGTGTTCCTTGCGTTCATCATGTTGATGGGTCAGTACACGGGCTACAAATTCTCTGAGTTGCGCCGCTTCCGCGCCATGGTGGAGAACGAAACTGTCGAAGACAAGGCGGGTGGCACCAAGTGAAATGGGTCAGTCCGTGGCGCCTGCGCCGCATGGGAATTCTGGGGATGAATTGCCGCAATCGCGACTTTATCGGCAGCTACAATTCCCGCCACCTGTTCCCGCTAGTGGATAACAAACTCAAGACCAAACTGCTCGCCGAAGAATACGAGGTGGCAACGCCACGCCTGTTTTTTGTGGTTGAGCAGCAACATGAGATCGCCCATATTGAAAAGAAGCTCGAAGGGCTTGAGGGCTTCGCGGTCAAGCCGGCGAAGGGTTCGGGCGGCAAAGGGATTCTGGTGATTATTGGTCGGCGCGGCGACAAGTTTATCAAGTCATCCGGTGCGGAAATCACGATTGAGGATATCCGCCGCCACATGAGTAATACCCTCGCGGGTCTTTATTCTCTGGGCGGCAAGCCGGACATGGTGATCGTGGAAGACCTGATCCAGTTCGACGACTCGTTCGAGGGCTATTCCTACGAAGGCGTGCCGGATATCCGCATCATCGTGTTCAAGGGTTACCCGGTAATGGCCATGCTGCGGCTGGCGACCCACGCCTCCGACGGCAAGGCCAACCTGCACCAGGGCGCGGTGGGCGTGGGGCTGGATATCGCCACTGGTCGCGCGCTTAAAGCGGTGCAATTTTCCAAACCCGTCACCCACCATCCCGACACCAAACGCCCGCTCAACGAGATCCAGATCGCCAACTGGCGTGACATGCTGTTGCTGGCCTCCCGCTGCTACGAGATGACCGGCCTGGGCTATATCGGTACCGACATTGTGCTCGACAAAGTGCGCGGCGCGCAGCTGCTGGAATTGAATGCCCGGCCGGGATTATCGATTCAAGTCGCCAATGGCCGCGGCCTGCTACCGCGCCTGCGCCACATCGAATCCCTCAAACCGCGCGCCCACCGTACCCCCGAGCAACGGGTGGATTACGTGATGCGCACCTTCACAAAAGATGGCCTGTAATACTTTTAGTTGAGGTCGATCATCTCCGTAGGTCGGATTAGCGCAGCGTAATCCGACACCCCGCTCTCCACTAACACCTACCGCCGCCAAAACATTGGGCTAAACAACACCAACAACGTAAACACCTCCAACCGCCCCAACAACATCGCGAAACACAGCACCCATTTTGCCGGCGCATTGATGCTGCTGTAATTGGACGCCACCTCGCCCATACCCGGGCCGAGGTTGGTGATGCAGGCACCCACGGCGGAGAAGGAGGTGACCAGATCCAGGCCGCTCATCAAGAGCAGCAAGAACATCAGGATGTACATCACCACGTACATCGCAAAAAATCCCCACACCGCTTCCACCACCCGATCCGACACATTGATGCGCCCCACCTTGATGGGGATGACCGCGTTGGGAAAGATCAGGCGATGGATTTCACGGATACCCTGTTTGTAGAGCAACAGGACGCGAATCATCTTCATGCCGCCGCCGGTGGAGCTGGCGCAGCCGCCGAGGAAGGCGAGGATAAACAGGGCAAAGGGCAGGAAGGATGGCCAGGCAACAAAGTCGGCTGCAAACCCGGCAGTACTGAGGGTTGATGCGAGGTTGAAGAAACCGATAACAAAGCTGTCCTTGGCGTCGTAGGTGTGGGTGAAGTAGAGATAGCTCACGGTCACCAGGGTGCCCACGACAATCCAGCCAAAGTAAAAGCGAAACTCCGCATCGGCAAAATAGTAATGCAGGCTTTTCTCCCGCCAGACGAAAAAGTGTAACGCGAAGTTCGCACCTGATATCAACATAAAGACGGAGCATATCAGCAAGATCGCTGAACTATCGAAATAACGAATACTGTCATCGTGGGTGGAGAAACCGCCATTGGCGACGGTGGAAAACGCATGGCACAGGGCCTCGAACCAGGTCATCCCCGCCAGCCAGTAGGCGATACCGCAGGTGAGGGTCAGCACCAGGTACATCAGGAACAGTGCCTTGGCCGTTTCTGTAATCCGCGGTGTAAGTTTGTTGTCCTTCACCGGCCCTGGCGCTTCGGCGCGATAGAGCTGCATCCCACCGATGCCCAGCATCGGCAGGATCGCCACGGCTATCACGATGATCCCGATGCCGCCGAACCACTGAAGTTGGTGACGGTAATAGAGAATCGACGGCGGCAGCTGGTCCAGGCCGCTGATGACAGTGGCTCCGGTGGTCGTCAGGCCTGAGACGGCTTCAAACATCGCATCGGTAAACGACAGGGAAAGTCCATCGGACAGGATCAGCGGCAGCGCCCCGAAAGTACTCAGCACCGACCAGAACAGCGCGGTAATCAGGAAGCCATCGCGGGTGCGTAGATCGGCTTTGCTCGTGCGTGCAGGCAACCACAAGCCAATACCGGCGGCGAAGGTGATGGCGAAGGCCAGCAGGAAGGTCATGTAATTGTGGTCGTCAAACCACAGGGAGATGGTGATGGGCACCAGCAGGGTCAGGCTGAACAGGGTGAGCAGTACGCCCAGCACCCGGGCGATGGTGGCGAAATTCATGTCACACGTAATCCATCAGTGAGCCGTTAAACATCAAAAGAAGGTGAAGCCGACCTGGAACAGCTTCTCGATGTCGCGAGTGTGCTTTTTATCCAGCAGGAACACAATGACGTGGTCGCCCGACTGCACCACCACATCGTCATGGGCGATGATAACCTCGCTTTCGCCGTCCGCCGTGTCGCGCACGATGGCTCCGATATTGGCGCCTTCCGGCAAGTCGATATCTTCCAGCGCCTTGCCCACCACCTTGGATGACTTGGCATCGCCGTGGGCAATCAGCTCCAGCGCCTCCGCCGCGCCCCGGCGCAGTGAGTGAACGTTCACCATATCACCGCGCCGCACGTGGGTCAGCAAACTGCCGATAGTGGTGGTCTGGGGCGAGATGGCAATATCGATGTCGCCGCCCTGCACCAGATCCACATAGGCCGGGTTGTTGATCAACGTCATCACCTTGCGCGCGCCCAGTCGCTTGGCGAGCATGGACGACATGATGTTGGCTTCGTCATCATTGGTCAGCGCGAGGAATACATCGGTGTCTTCAATATTCTCTTCCAGCAGCAGATCCTGATCGGTGCCGCTGCCGTGTAACACGATGGCGCGCTCCAGTTGCTCGGAGAGGCGCGCACAGCGATTGCGATTGTGTTCGATCACGCGCACGTTGTAACGGCCTTCCAGCTTTTTCGCCAGCCGATAACCAATGTTCCCGCCGCCAGCAATGGTCAGGCGCTTGTAGGGGACTTCGAGGCGGCGCAGCTCACTCATCACCGCGCGGATATCGGCCTTGGCGGCGATAAAAAAGACCTCGTCATCAGCTTCGATCACCGTCGAACCGGTGGGCATTATGGCGCGATTGCGTCGATAAATAGCCGCTACGCGGGTTTCAACATTGGGCATATGCTGGCGCAGGTAGCTCAGCTCCTGACCTACCAGCGGTCCGCCGTGGTAGGCGCGCACAGCCACCAACTGGACCTTGCCGTCCGCAAAATCCAGCACCTGCAAGGCGCCGGGGTTTTCGATAAGGCGGAAGATGTAGTCGGACACCAACTGCTCGGGGCTGATCAAAACATCAATTGGGATGGCGCCGCTTTCAAACAGGGCGCGATGGGTGAGATAGGCGGTGGAACGTACCCGCGCGATCTTGGTGGGGGTGCGGAACAGGCTGTCGGCGACGCGGCAGGCGATCATATTGATCTCGTCGTTATTGGTCACGGCGATCAGCATATCCGCGTCCTCGATCCCCGCTTGAATCAGGATATCCGGATGCGAACCCTCGCCGGTGACTACGCCAATATCAAGCCGGTCGCGCAGGTCGCGCAGGCGCCCCTCGTCGGTATCCACCACGGTAATGTCATTGGCTTCGCTGGCGAGATGCTCCGCAAGGCTGCCGCCCACTTGTCCCGCACCAAGGATGATGATCTTCATAAGCCTTCTTCGTTAACCTGGGGTTCAAATCCGCAGCCGCGCATCCGGGGCCACCGCATAGCGGCTGCCACTTTACTGCGTTTGGGTGTAAAGACACCATAAAAAGCTGATGGCAATCAGTGTAGCGATGATTTTGCTGGATTTATCAAACCGGCTTACATAACCGCGCATAGTAAAACCCGTCGTGACCTCCTGTGCCCGGCAACAGCTGCCGACCGCAGGGCTGCGCTATTCCCCAAGGCTCGTCGAGCAGGTCACACACGGCGTCGGGTTGTCGCATCAGGAAGGCTTCGACCACCTGGGTATTTTCGGCGGGCATGATCGAGCAGGTGGCGTACAGCAAGATGCCGCCGGGTTTAAGCAGTGGCCAGAGGTTATCGAGCAATGTGCCCTGCAGCTGAGCCAGCTTGGTGATGTCGGCGGCGCTGCGCAGGACTTTGATATCCGGGTGACGGCGGATAATGCCGGTGGCGGAGCAGGGGGCGTCGAGCAGGATGCGGTCAAATAACTGACCATCCCACCAGTCACCTGGCTGGCTGGCGTCGCCGCACAGGATCTGCGCGCTCACCTTCAGGCGCGCGAGGTTTTCCCGCACCCGTCCCAGGCGACGCTCGTCGCTGTCCAGTGCCACGACCTGCAGATTGTCCGTGCTTTCTAATATATGCCCGGTTTTGCCGCCGGGCGCACAGCAGGCATCCAGCACCCGCTGACCGGGTTCAAGTTGCAGTAGGCCGGCACTTAATTGTGCGGCTTCGTCCTGTACGCTGATCATGCCCGCATCAAACAGTGGTAACTGCCGGGGATCGCAGGCGGTCTCCAGGGTAAATCCCACCGGACTAAACGGAGTGGGTTGCGCAGCAATAGCGGTGTCAGCCAAACGGGTTAGATAGCTGTCCCTACTTTCCTGCCGGGTATTGAGGCGCAGGGTAAATGGTGGGTGGGCGTTATTCGCCGCGATGATTTGATCAATCTGGTCCGGCCAGGCTCGCTTGAGGGCATTGAACAGCCAGGCGGGATGGTTGTTGATGAATACCGGGTCATCCTGTAACTGGCGATCCAGTTCTTCGTGTTCACGCTGAAAGCGGCGCAACACGCCGTTGATCAGTTTGGTGGCCCAGGGCTTTTTCAGCGGGCGTGCCGCTTCTACTGTCTCGCTGATGGCGGCGTGATCGGGTACGCGCAGGTGATTGAGCTGGTAAAGGCCCAACAGCAGCAGCGCCTGGATATCGCTGTCCTTGGCGCGCAGGGGCTTGTCGAGCAGACGTTGCAAGTAGGCGTCCAACTGCGGTTGCCAGCGCAGCGTACCGAAGCACAGCTCTTGCAGAAATGCTCGCTCTGTTTCCAGGACTTTGGCCTGGATCGCCGGTAACAGGCTCGACAACGAGCCCTGTTGGCGCAGGATCTGGCCGATGACCTGGGCGGCGGCGGTGCGGGCGGTCAGAGCCATCAGGCGGGTAACTCCAGTGGATCACCCAGGCTGAATAAATGCGGGTGTCCGCGCAGCAGTTCATCGACACCCATGGGCTTTTTACCCGGCAACTGGACTTGCTCAAGCAGCAAACTGTCCTGGCCACAACTCACACGAATGCCAGTGCTACTCACTTCCATCACGGTGCCGGGTGCCTTATCCATATTGTTCGGTACGACCCGGCTTGACCAGATACGAATGCGGTCTTCGCTGCCGGCTTTTTGGGTAAAGGCCACGGGAAAGGGATTAAAGGCGCGCACCTTGCGCTCCAGTACAGGCGCCGGTTGCCGCCAATCGAGCAGGGCTTCGTCTTTGTGCAATTTCGGTGCGTAGCAGCTGTGGCGGTCATCCTGTGATTCCGGCTTGGCGATGCCATGTTGCAATTGGTCGAGCGCTTCCAGGAGAGCCGGCGCACCGATGGTCAGCAATTTATCATGCAGGCTGCCGCCGGTATCGTCCGGCAGGATGGCGCACTCGGCCTTCACCAGCATGTCACCTGTGTCCAGCCCGACATCCATCTGCATGATGGTGACCCCGGTGATGGTGTCACCGGCCTCCAGTGCGCGTTGAATCGGGGCCGCGCCCCGCCAGCGTGGCAGAATCGAGGCGTGTACATTGATGCAACCCAGGCGCGGCGTATCCAGCACCGCCTTGGGCAGCAGCAGTCCGTAAGCGACGACGACCATGATATCGGCCTGGAGCGCGGCCAGCTCCTGCTGGGCGGCAACCTCTTTAAGGGACAGCGGTTGATGAACCGGAATGTTATGCGTGAGTGCCAGCGCCTTCACCGGGCTGGCGGTAAGTTTCTTGCCGCGCCCCGCCGGACGGTCCGGCTGGGAATACACAGCGATCACCTGGTGACGGCTGTCCAGCAGGGTTTGCAGATGGTGCGCGGCAAAATCCGGGGTACCGGCGAAGACAATGCGCAGACCCTCAGCGGCGGGGCGAGACGATGATGGCATGGAAGACCTGACTGTTCGGGCGTCGTAAAAAAGAAAGCCTGATGGGTTAGATCAGGCTTGGGCGCGATGTTTCTTTTCGAGTTTCTTGCGAATACGCGAACGCTTGATGGGCGACACGTAATCGACAAAAAGTTTACCGTTAAGGTGATCGATCTCATGCTGGATGCAGACCGCCAGTAAGCCGTTCGGTTCGATGGTGAACGGCTTGCCATCGCGGTCCAGGGCATTGACCCGGACATGGCCTGGACGCACAACGGTTTCGTAGAAACCGGGAATCGACAGGCAGCCTTCGTCGTATTCCTGCAATTCTTCATCCAGCACGGTGATTTCAGGGTTAATAAAAACCATGGGCTGGGATTTATCTTCGCTGATATCGATCACGATCACCCGCTCGTGCACATTGACTTGCGAGGCCGCCAGACCAATGCCCGGTGCGTCGTACATGGTTTCAAACATGTTATCGACCAGCTGCCGGATGCGGTCGTCGACCACGGCGACAGGTTTTGCGACAGTGCGCAGACGCGGATCGGGAAATTCGAGTATTTCTAATATCGCCATAGCTTGTGACAAACTTCTAGTAAAAAGACAATAACCGCTGCTAACATGATGATCGCACAGCATTTACGCCGCGAGAATGCGCCACCAGCAGGCGGAAGATTGGGCTATTATAACGTCAACAGCAGGGTGAAATCCTGCTTTACTTGCTGGCGCAACGTTAAAAATGGCGGCAAAGTTCCCGGCTTCAAGGGTAACGCAACGAAGGATGACGCATTGAACGGTTTGAATGTGTGCTAGCCTTCTTTCGGCGGCACCGCTGTGCATTTGGGGCGCTGCTAACTTCCAGGACCGAAAAAAACAGGATCGGTTTCTATGAAAAAAATGATAATTGCGGTACTCGCAGTGTCACTGCTGAGTGTGTTGACTTGGGCACAGGATGGGATCTTGCGTGACAACCATCCCGATGAATACACCGTCAGAAAAGGCGATACCCTGTGGGATATCTCCAATACTTTTTTAAACACCCCCTGGATGTGGCCGGAAATCTGGCATGTTAATCCACAAATTGAAAACCCCCATTTAATCTACCCCGGCGACGTCATCCGTCTGATCTACCTCGACGGCCAACCGCGTCTGACGCTGGATCGCACCGTGCGCCTTGCGCCCGGCGATACCAAACTGGGCCCGAGCGTCCGCGTCCTGCCGAGCGAAGATGCCATTCCCGCGATTCCGCTGGACCGCATTGACAGCTTCCTGTCGCGCAGCCGGATTCTGGATTTAGATGATTTGGAAGGTGCACCTTACATGCTCGCCGGACCGGAGAAGCGTATCGTCGTGGGTGCCGGTGACACGGCATATGCGCGTGGCGACTTCAGCGGCGATATTAAGAACTATGGTGTCTTCCGTAAAGGCGACAAATATGTCGACCCGGAGACCAAGGAATTCCTCGGTATCCACGCCCAGAGCATCGGCACGGTCAGCGTCCAGTCGGTTAAAGATGACATCGCCACCGTTACCGCAACGCGCAGCACCGAAGAAATCCGTATGGGCGACCGCCTGTTGCCCAACGAAGAGCGTTCAGTGGATTCCATCTTTTACCCCAGCGCGCCGGATACCGAGATCGAAGGGGTGATCCTCGGTGTTGAAGGTGGCGTCAGCCAGGTGGGCAAGATGAACGTGGTGATCCTTAATCGCGGTGATCGCGAAGGCCTCCAGGTCGGCAATGTCCTGGCCATCTATAAAACCGGTGAGCTGGTGCGCGACCGGGTCACCAATGAGCGTGTGCAATTGCCTGACGAGCGCGCTGGTCTGCTGATGGTGTTCCGTACCTTTGAGAAGATGAGCTTCGGCTTGGTACTGGAAGCCGAGCGCCCCCTGTCGGTGAACGACAAAGTGCGTAACCCCTGATTCATGTTTCCCCGTTAACACAGCCGCTTCATTGACGAAGCGGCTTTTTACGTTCAGCAAGGATGTGTATGCAAGACTCCCTTCAAGCCAATCTTATCCTCCAGCGTTTACCCGATTTTGGTCCCGCCACCTATTGGCGACTGATCGATGCCTTTGGTGATCCCGCCACGGCGCTGAAGCAATCTCCCGACCAGCTGCAGGCTGTTTTAAAACCGGCAGCGGTCGAGGCGCTGCGCGAATATCAACGGCAGCCCCACGACAGCCACGTGGGCCGGTGCCTGGCGCGTGATCTGGATTGGCTCAATCAACATCCCCAGGTGACGCTCCTCAGCCTTGAGCATCCTGATTATCCCGCTTTGTTACGCGAAATCCGCCGGCCGCCACCCTTGTTGTTTGTTCTGGGTGATCCCGCATGCTTAAGCATGCCGCAGGTGGCGATTGTGGGCAGTCGCAGTCCCACACCCGGCGGCAGCGACAACGCCCACCAATTTGCCCGCTTCCTGGCCGGTGCCGGTTTTGTGGTGACCAGCGGGCTTGCGCTGGGGGTTGACGGTGCGGCACATCGCGGCGCGCTGGCGGCTAACGGCAGGACGATTGCGGTGTTGGGTACGGGTATTGACCGAATCTACCCGGCGCGGCACCGGCAACTGGCCCAGGACATCATCGCGGGGGGCGGTGCACTGGTTTCCGAATTCCCGCTCGACACCCGTTCCAACGCCAGCAATTTCCCACAACGCAACCGCATCATCAGTGGCTTGAGTTGTGGCACCCTGGTGGTGGAAGCGGCGGTGCAGAGTGGATCGCTGATTACGGCCCGGCTGGCACTGGAGCAAAATCGCGAAGTCTTCGCTATTCCCGGCTCGATCCATAATCCGCTGGCGCGAGGTTGTCATAAGCTGATTCGCGATGGCGCCAAGCTGGTGGAAACCGGCCAGGATATCGTGGAGGAATTGGGTGCGTTACTAGGCTTTCAGCAGGCGGAACTGGACTACGGACGCAATGACAGCCCCAAGGTACCGCTGGACCCGGATGAGACGCATCTGCTGCAAGCCATGGGTTATGATCCGGTGGATGTTGATACCCTGGCACAGCGCACCGCCCTGGATGTTGGTCTTATCGCGGCGCAGCTGATCGGGCTGGAACTCAAAGGCGTGGTCAGCAGCACGCCCGCAGGTTATGTGCGGGCGATTGCTTAGGACCTGTTGAGCCGACCGGCCCGGTGCATTAGAGTGCGGACTCGTTTAACGGGCCAATGATGCCCATCTGCTACAGGATCTGTGCCATGACCAACTGGTCACTCAATCCCCGTATTCGCCACGCCGCCGAGGTGATGCGACGGGGCGGTGTTATTGCTTACCCCACTGAAGCCGTGTGGGGGCTGGGTTGTAATCCCTTTGATCGGCGGGCGGTGGAATATCTGCTATCCCTCAAGCAGCGGCCCATGCACAAGGGGTTGATCCTGATTGCGGCAGATATTCGCCAGGTGGAGCCGTTTATCGACCACCTGGACGACCTGCAGCGCCAGAAACTGAAAAACTCCTGGCCGGGTCCCGTTACCTGGCTCGTACCCAGGAATAAGCTGGCGCCGTTTTGGGTAACCGGAAATTCTCCATCCCTTGCGATCCGGGTAACGGACCATCCCGTGGCGGCGGGTTTGTGCCGGGCTTTTGGTGCGCCGATAGTCTCTACCTCCGCTAATCCCCAGGGGCGTGAACCGGCCCGCGATGCCTTGACCTTGCGGCGTTACTTTGGAGATCAACTGGATGCCATTACCCAGGGAAAAGTCGGCCGCCGAGCCAACCCCTCGGAGATTCGCGATCTGTTAACCGGTGAGATCCGCCGCCCCGGCTAGTGTTGTCAGCACCTGCGACCATTTTTGTAAGCACCACGATTGATCAAGTGAGGATTTATGACCGAGACCAACCCTGGCTCAGCGCCCGACAAGCTCGCCGTCAAGGCTTACCTGCTGGATTTGCAAGACCGGATTTGCGCTGCGCTCGCCGACGAGGACGGTGGTGGGAAATTTATTGAAGATGCCTGGGTCAGAGCGGAAGGTGGTGGCGGGCGCTCCCGTGTCTTGGCTGAGGGTGCCGTGATCGAAAAAGGCGGGGTAAATTTTTCTCATGTACACGGTACCCAAATGCCAGCGTCGGCCACGGCTCATCGGCCCGAACTGGCCGGGCGTGCATTTGAAGCCATGGGGGTGTCGCTGGTGATTCACCCACGCAATCCTTACGTGCCCACCAGCCACGCCAATGTGCGGTTTTTTATCGCCGAGAAGGAAGGTGCAGAGCCCGTCTGGTGGTTTGGCGGCGGCTATGACCTCACACCCTATTATGGTAATGAAGACGATTGCCGCCATTGGCACCGCACGGCTCAACAAGCTTGCGCTCCGTTTGGCGAGGAGGTGTATCCCCGTTTTAAACAATGGTGTGATGACTACTTCTTCCTCAAGCACC
>CAMLOU010000090.1 GCA_946481735.1 uncultured Cellvibrio sp. | reverse complement strand
TAACATTTGTATATCGCGCATGCGCGTTTCCCACCTAACACCCTTCCTCAAGAAAACCCGATAACCCGCTAATCCTGAAAGGAAAATGTCGGTTTTCCAAAACTTTCCCCGGAACAAAAACGCGCATGCGCATTATCTCTCTCAACGAAGCCGTTAAACCATTGACTATAATCAGCTTTCCCAAAAACGCAAGGGGATTAACGCGCACTCAATAGCAGGCAAACGCGCAAGGTTTCAGGCGGGTTTTCAATACATCGTATAAAAACCTCGATAAATATGATTACCAAAAAACAAAAAAAGCGCCGAGCTTTCGCCCGGCGCTTTCTCGCATTTCGTACTTCTTTTTACATTAGGTCTCACGCAACGCGGTGGCCACGGGTAATTTCGCGGCGCGTATAGCCGGGAAGAATCCGCCGATGATGCCGATGATCGCGGCGAAGAAGACGCCTTGAATCAGTAAGTCGGCGGTGACGGCGAAGTCGAATACAACCTGGCTAAAGCTGGAAAAGTTGAGAGTGGATACGGAGTAGCCGTTGAATAGCAGGAACACGACCAGCGAGCCGATGGCGCCGCCGATAAGGGATAGCACAAGGGACTCGAACAATGTGGAGAAGGCGACAGGGAATGATCCGAATCCCAATGCGCGCAGCGTGGCGATTTCACGGGTGCGGGTGGAGACGGATGCGTACATGGTGTTGATCGCGCCGAAGATGGCGCCGAGTGCCATGAGGATGGCGACCGGATAGCCGACGGCTTTGATAAACATGCTTACGGGTTCGGCTTGTGCGGCGAGGTATTCTGTTTCCAATTGTGCGTCCATGTCCAATTGCGGGTTGGAGGCAAGTTCAGTTTTTAATTCGCTCAGGGCATCAGAGTCGGTGAGTTTTACGCGCACACTTTGAAAGCTGTTGCCGCGCCGGTAGGCGTTTTGCAGAATGCGTACGTCGCACCACAGTTCTGATTCCGATAATCCGCCACCCGCGCTGAAGATACCGACCACGGTCCATTCTGTTGGGCCGAACTTAATGGTGGAGCCAACATCAAGGTTGGCAAATTGTGTGTGGGCACCGCGCCCGACAATCAATTCGTTGCGCCCCTCTTCAAAGTTTCTGCCTTCAATAATTTTTACGCTGTCACGCACCTTGAATGCATTGGCGTTGACGCCGCGCAAAGGCACGTTGGCTGAACTTTGTGTGGCGCGCTTGATTAAATCCACGATCACATACAGCTCCGCCGATGCAATCGGCTCGCCGTCGGCGCGCTGTATGCCCGGTGCGTTGGCGATCAATTGGCTTTGCTCGTAGCTGATGCCGCTGTTTAATTCTGAGGTGGCACCGGTGCGCATGACAATGGCGGTGGTGGGTGAACCGGCGTTGGTCATGGTGCGTTGGAATCCGCTGGCCATGGACATCACGCCGATTAATACACCGACCACACAGGCCACACCAAATACGGCAACCGATGAGGTGCCGATACGTTGAGGCAGGTTGCGCAGATTCATGGCGGTGATGATGGCAATTTGTGATAAACCGTTAAACATGATCAGCGTCTCCCTAATGCGTTAACGATGCTCAGGCGCATGCCTTGCAAGGCGGGCAGTATGCCGGTGAGCAATCCCAGTAATAACATCACCACAATGCCCAGGGTCACTACGGATGCACTCATCACAAATCCCGGCATAAACGCGGCGACCTGGTCGGCCATTCCACTGGTGACCAGCCAGGCGGCGCCTAATCCCAATGCGCCGCCGATGCAGGAAATCAATAGCGATTCGGCGAGCACCATGTTCAGCACCGCGATGTCGGAGAAGCCCAGGGTTTTTAAAATTGCCAATTCGGGAATGCGCTCCCGTACCGATTGCGCCATGGTGTTGCCCGCGACGAGTAACATGGTGAAGAACACTGCACCGAGGATATAACTGGTGATCAAACCGATATCGCCAAATTGTTTGGCAAAGGATGCGGCAAAATCTTTTTCGCTGCTGGTTTTGGTTTCCGCAAAGGAGTTGGCGAACAGGCTGTCGATCTCCGCAGCAATGCGCGCGGATTCGGCCGGGTTTTCTACCTTCACCACAATCCAGCCGACTGTGCCGCTGTCAAAACTTTTGGCTTCGTCGTAGTAGTCGTAATGGAACAAAAATGCGGTGCTGTCGGCGCGCTTGTCTTTTACATCGTAGATGCCTTCGATCTCGAATTCCCAGGTGTAGCTGCCATTTTTTTGCGGGAAGATCGTCGAGATAATCGGCACCCGGTCACCCACTTTCCAGCCGAAGCGATCAGCCGTCGCACGCCCGACTACCGCACCGATACGATTTTTCATCCAGGCATCCATCTGCTCCGGCGGGACAGTCATCAAGTCGCTATAGATAGAAAAATATTTATCGCCTTCTACCGCAAACTGCGCGAATTGATTTTTAGGGTCTTGATAGTAACCGCCAAACCAACTGGCATGGGTCACAGCTTCAACACCGTCGACCGCCTGAATTTTGGTGACATGGCTGAAGGGCAAGGGTTGAATCAGCGAAATTTTGTGAATCGTAGCCAGGCGATCTTCGCCGGATAATTCAGTACCCATTTCAAATGCGCTGCCCAGGGTGCGCAGCAAACCGAACAACAAAAAGGCGATAGTGATCGACAGAATCGTCAGCAGGGTACGCATTTTTTTGCGGCCCAGGTTCTTCCAGATAAAGTAGAGATATTTCATCGTTACGCTCCTGTAATCAAAGAGCCTTTATCGAGATGCAAGGTCTGTTTGGCGTGGTCCGCAGCGCGCGGGTCGTGGGTAACCATGATGATGGTTTTCTGTTGCTTTTCGTTCAGCTCTTGCAGCAATGACAGAATTTCATCCGCTGTAGCGCGATCCAGGTCACCGGTGGGTTCGTCACACAATAATAAATCCGGGTCCGACACGATGGCGCGGGCGATGGCGACGCGCTGCTCCTGACCACCGGACAATTCACTGGGGTAATGTTTGGCGCGCTCGCTCAAGCCGACCAGCTCCAGCGCCGCCGCCACATGCTGCATACGTTTTTTTTTGGAGAGGTTGGTTAACAGCAACGGCAGTTCTACATTGCGTTCGGCGGTCAACACCGGCATCAAGTTGTAGAACTGAAAGATAAAACCAACGTGGCGCGCACGCCAGCGGGTTAACTGGCTGGAGGAAAATTTATCGATGCGTTGCCCGGCAATGCTCAATTCGCCTTCGGTGGGGCTGTCCAGTCCGCCCAACAAATTAAGCAAGGTGGTTTTACCGGAACCGGATGGCCCCATCAACGCAAGAAAATCGCCGCGCTTTATTTCCAGATTCAAATTGGCTAACACCTTCACCAATTCCTTTCCCTTTTTGTAGGCCTTGCCTACCTGATGCAACTTGACCAGTACTTCCGATGATTCGGGTGCGGACATAGCCCATGACCTCCACTGTTTTAGATGTGTGTTAAATCGTTATTGTTAAAAACGGCTGCGTTAAAAAATAACCTGGTCACCGTCTTCTAAATCAATCGGCATCTCCACCACGTAATCCTCACCGGGATTAAGGCCGCTGGTGATATACATCTCGCTGCCGAAGTTACCGCCCAGTTGCACAACACGCTGTTGGGCGATGTTGTCTTTCACCACAAACATAATGCGCTCGCCGTCCTGGGTTCTTACCGCTGACGCCGGCACACGAATACCTTGTTGTTGCGCGACGCCCTGCCCGGCCGGTTCACCACTCATAAACGCGACTTTTACGCCCATGTCCGGCAGGATGCGTGGGTCGAGTTCCTGAAACGCAATGCGCACCCTTACCGTGGCTTTTTGTCGATCCGCTGTGGGGATGATCGCAATCACCCGCGCGGGAATTTTCCAATCCGGATAGGCTTCCAGCGTTGCCTGCACGGGTTGCTCCGGGCGCACGCGCTGGATGTAGGCTTCGTTGACATCCACTTCGATCTCCAGCGACGCCATATCCACCAGCGTACAAATGCCGGTGCGGGTAAAACCGCCGCCAGCGGATACCGGCGAAATCATTTCACCGGGTTGCGAATCTTTGCTGATCACCACACCGGCGAAGGGTGCGCGTAATTCCAGGTCGTCCAGAAATTGTTGTTCAATCGCAATGCGACGCTGCGCCAACACCACACCGGCTTCGCGATTGGCCAATTGCGCTTGCAAGGATTCATAATTGGCTTTGGCACGGTCCAGTTCGGCGGTGCTGACCAACTGTTTGGCGGCCAATTCGGTGTTGCGCTCCCAGGTTAGTTTTGCTTCGGTTAACCGCGCGCGGGTTTCAGCAACCTGGGTTTTTGCAGATACCAATTCCGCCTGGTAAAGCGCCAGCGTCTTGCGGGTATTGGAATCATCCAGCCGCGCGACCACCTGATCTTTTTCAACATTCATCCCTTCTTCTACCAGCACTTCCATCACCTTGCCGGTCACCTTGGATGACACCGTGGCATAACGACGTGCTTTCACATAACCGGTCGCATCCAGCACGCTTGCAGAAGCGGGATCAATCACCGCCATGCGCGCCATTTGCACACGCACCTCTACCGGATCGGGCCTGGAGAAGAACCAGATCATGCCGATCACCAGCAGTACCGCAATCAGTGCTCCGACAATCCAGCGCCCATGATGGCTGTTAACATCTTTATCATTGTGGTCAATGCGCAGCTGCGCCAACAGATCACTTTTATCGTTCACAAATAGGTCCCTAACGAGTGTTTACCAGAAGTGCTCGTCGCCGATTAAAACACCCTTATCTGATAAAACCAAGTCTTCCACTGCCAACCTCAGGGCGGCGACAAGTATAGGCTTAACCAACTGACAGCCTTTGTCAGCAGAGCGCTGGTGATGAAAAGGGCGGTTGCCAGCAACCGCCAAAGATAAAGGTTGGCTGAAGTCTGTCGCCAAATACCGGCAGGCTTCATGGACAGAGTGCAACAGATGCCATTCGCGCGACAGTTGCGAATGTCACGAATCGCCAATGACAAATGTCATGCGCCACTCATCACACTTCTACATTTTTTAACAGATTAGTGTCGTGGAAATAAATAAGCAGAGGGCGCTATCAGCTTTCATTGACTAGCATCTAAGGGCCTGACAACCACTGCTGTGGTTTACCCCATCATTTCAATAACGAGGGACAGAAATATGAAATCTTTATTCCGTTGGTCGATAACACGTTCGTTAAAAATAGGCCTGTTCAGTTTACTGGCTTTTTCGCCTTGGCTCGTTGCGCAGGATGTCATCAGCCCGGCGCCTAACGAAGGTTCCACCTACGTGGTGAAACCGGACTACCGCAAATGTGCATTCCCGATGTGCGGCGGTTGGTTTTTGACACCAGTGAATCAATTTTCACGGCAACTGGAAGACGACGACACCGCGTATGAACACTCACTCCTGCCACCCAAATCTATTTATGTCGCTTACATTGATTATCGCCGCCTGGGCTTAACGGATGAACAGGTTCGCGAGCTGGAAGCACGTATGCATAACGAGCAAGTGTTGTTGCGTGGCCTGCTCAGCCGCCATAGCATCACACCGCAGGATTCAGCGCGCCTGGCAAGCTTGCATGCAAATGGCGCGTGGGTTAGTGCTAACAAGCGCGACGCTTACGGACCCTATTTGCGTATTTCCAGCACCGCTATTGTGTGCATCACCACACCTTGCCCTTATTACAAAGCGGAATTAATCAACACGGCCTATGCCACGGTATTTGATGAACTGAATCTTGAAAAAGCGGAGTTGGATCGCGAGCAAACCAGCCGCGCTTGGCAAGCGGTGGCCAGCGAAGGTTTGGTGATTACCGGCGTGAAATATGAATCAGAAGGTATGACCGGGCCGGGCACTGGCATTGCGGCAACCAAGGTATTTTTCAGTTATCCGGAAAAAAAATAAACCCGGTGATTGAGGCTGTCATTTAGTCCAAGTCACCTATCCTGTGACTTCTTTGTGGCGGCAAGGACTGGTCCCTGCCGCCACCTTTTTAATTTATTTTTCGAGCCGCAGATTATCGAGAAAAATTGTCTTCGGTTGCGTTAATCCCGAGGCAAAAATTTCCACTCCACGAATCAACGACAATTCCATTGTGCGACCTTGGGGCGCAGCAGCAATGGTTTGCAAATCAAACCGATAATGATTCCAGCCGGGTTCGAGGACAATGCGCGTATTGAATCGATCCGTGTGCGCATAGTTGCCTAACTCATGCCGCGCGTCGTGAACACGCAGGGTCATGTTCAGTGGTTCACTATCCGGATTGTAGAGTTCAAACGCGAGGGTTTGATAACCGCTCCAATCACCAAAGAATTGCCGCAGTGCAGCTTTGGCAAAACCGGTTGTACCGAGCTGCACTTTAGCTGCGAATTGTCCTTGCGTAATGTGTTCTGTGGTTCGCTCGATGTTGCCGTCCCACCGGCTGATATCGCGCGGATGTTCGAAGCCGCACAACAGCGGAAAGATTTGCGCGGTCTGGTATTGCAGCAAGCCTATTCGCCCTACCGTCAGCAACGGAAACACTAACAGGAAACACGCGGCGGCTCGACCTAACCACACCCACGGCTTTGGCTTTTGAAACCAGAATAGACCCAGCCAGGCGCCGGTAAGATTGCCCAATACATCACCCCAATTGCCGTCGCGGCCCACTTTGGTTTGCAGGAATTCAATCACGCCGCCTACCGCAAAGACGATCAGTGTAACCCACAACCACCAACGCCAATGGTCCAGGGGATGACGCCGCTGGATCAGCATCAACAGTACAGCAAAAAATCCGATATGCCCCAGATCCCACACCGCGCGATATAAGGGACCGGACATCCAGTCAGGTCCGCCGATAAAAAAGAACGGCAAGGCCAGGATCAACGCCAACAGCGGAATGGATAACGAAGGGTCACGCACGAGCAAACGAATGGAGGGCAACAAATTAACGTCCTGCAAAAATCAGAATTGACTGCCTAATAATACGGAATAATGCGGCTCATTAATATCAACTTGCCCGTTGGGCCCAAAATCCAATGTGGCGTTAATATGCCGCACGCTGGCGCCGAGGGAAAGGCCATTGCTAAAGGTAAACTCCATACCGAGGCGCTGATAAATATTCACACCGATGTAGCCGTTATTGGAACGCGTGTCTATGACAAAACCGTCATCGTTATGGTTGTCGTCATCGCCGCTGATTTTACCCCAATACAGGCTGGGCCCTGCGGCGTAAAAAAACCGTAGCCAGGGCTGCGGTTTGATACTCAAAAACGTGCCCACAGACACATCGCCGGTCCATAAACTGCTGTCAATGTCCAGCACTGAACTCTCGCTGCCCAAGCGGATAAACAAACGCCGGTCGCTGTTATAACCGACGTGTGCGCCACCTTCAAAACCGTATTCAATCACGCCGTTTTCGCGCGGGAATTGCAACATCAAACCCAGGTGATGAATGGCATCCACCTCGGCTACATATTGATTGCCGGTTCCATCATACACATACCAGGCATCATCCAGGGGCTGGCTACCGAGCGATAATTGCGCGTAGCGCTTGGGTAATACCGAGGGCGAAGCGTACCAGACATTCGCATTGGCCCACACACTGACCATAAGACCGGCCAACACGCCTGCAATGCGAATGACCCTAGCGCAAAAAAATGCTGGGCCCATGGCTGAACTACCTCCTGTTAAACGTTATCACACAGTTAAGAAAAAATGGCTAATTGCACTGTCGCCAGAATCCCAGGCTACACCTGATTATTTCGAGCGTCTGTAAAAAATAGTGGGCCTGTACTTTCTATACGGTAAGGCACCAACTATCTTTACTATTCGCCTTGTTGAATCGCGCCATCGTTGATGGGCCGCTTTTAGATTCATACGATTATAAAAATGACTGCATATATTAACAGGAGGTTACTTATGTCCGATATCCATAAGTCCACCCGGCTCGGCGATCTGCTGGTTGAACGGGGTACGCTTACGCGACATCAACTCATGCGCGCGATTGAAACGCAACAGGAGCGTTTATTTAAAGCGCAGCATGATGAGGATGATGGTAGCCACAAGGAGTTAGGGGAAATTTTAATTGAGCTGGGTTTTATCAACCGCTCCCAGCTGGACAGCGGCCTGACCTGGCAACGCAAATTGCGCAAGACGACATTGGTGATGGCTTTTATCGCGCCGTTATTGACGGCGGCCTGTGGCGGCGGCGCGTCGGGATCAACCAACGATAACAACACCCAATCCAACGCCGTCAGTTCGCAACCCATTCAATCGCCTGATTCCACCCCCAAGGCCGGTGTACAATCTTCCTCGTCATCCAGCCAGCAATCGCTGTCTTCATCGGCGCAAACGTCTTCGGCACCGGCTGCGGCAAGTTCTTCGTCCGCCGCATTATCTTCAGCCGCATCCAGCCAAGCGTCTTCCACCGCCCAGCAAACTGGACCGCTTGATGGCCCAGCCGTTATTTATTGGTCGATACCGACGCAGCGGGAGAATGGCGATTATCTGGATATCCGGGAAATCGGCGGCTATGAGGTGAGGTATAAATTAAAATCTGCAACGGATTTTAAGACAATCACGATCGACAGCGGTTATACCGACACTTATTACTTTGACTATTTACAAGGTGATTATGAGTTTGAAATTGCGACGTTTGATGTGAATGGTTTATACAGTAAGTTTGTGAGTATTCATCCCGTGCAGTGAATAAAAAAATCCCCGGCAGGTTTGTGTCTGCCGGGGATTTTTTATGCTTGCGGTTTTATTCGGTTACTGCCTGTGGCATTACGGCTGCCGCCGAGGAAAATGATTGGGATTCTCCGAATACCACCACTTCATTGATACGACCATAACCCGGCTGGTTTGTCGGGCCACCCAGCACCCGGATCGTTAACTGTGAGGTTGTTGTTTCCGGAATCGGGTGAGAACGGTAAACCTCGGTATTGCCTCTGATAGATTCAAGCAAAATCTCACCGCCGTCGAGAATATCGTAGTCAGCTACCGGAAATCCCTCTGTGGTATAGATTTCAACCGTGTTGACGGTCGCCAAAGACCAAAACAAATTAATCTCAGCAGGGAACTGGTTTTGCTCATGTGTCCAACTGGATTGTCCACCCAGAGCTGTGCTCAGGTTTGAATCTCTTACGTTATCCGGGTTGTAGCAGTTATCAATATCTTCTACATCGGGACAATAGGTTGACGACACTTCAATACCAGCAGAGGGTGCAATATTGCCCACCAGCACACGAACGCTGCCGGTGCCGGTATTATCATCACCGTCCGTTGCAGAATAGGTAATAACGTGAGCCCCCATACTTAACGTATTGATATCAAGGTCACTACCATAACCAAGGAAACCATCCAGATCAGATTCCCAGACCAAGGATGTAATCGGCTGACCAGTCGCAGAGCTTTCATCGAGTTGTGCTTGCGTCGGTAGAGAGCCCTCCTCCTGGTCAATGGCGACACCGAATAATTCCAACGTTGCCCCCAGTTCAATGGACACCGCCTCGTCGGGCGCAATGGATACCTCATCCGGAAGTAAAATACTGATCTCCGGTGCAGTGCCGCGCGATATCACTTGTATGTCATACCTCGCACTTGCCGACAAATACACATCATCCGCTAATTTGGTTGCGGTAATTTGCGCATCACCAAGCCAAACACCTGTCACCATTCCATTCGCATCCACCGTAGCCACTTCGGTATTGGAAGAAGAAAAAATAATATCGCCAGTGCCGGGTGACGGCACTTCGGTATTAAAGGGATTGGTGTATTCATCCTCCAGATAAATTGTCACCGGGCCGGGATTGGAAAATGCCAGCTCCTGTTCCAGTTGCGGTTCGGCGCCGTTGCGAATAATGGCAATGCCCACATTTGCATGGGTTTCTTCGCCATTGATGGCGGTAACGCGCAAGCTGAAACTTTCATCATCTTCACTGACGGTGTCATCAATCAATTCCACCGAAACGTCTTTCATCACTTCGCCCGGTTCGAACACGACCTCGCCGGAGGTAAACAGATAATCGGTTTCACTGTCGGCGGTTCCATCCTGGGTAATATAGGAAACGCTCACCGGTACCGTGCTCGCCGCATTCAAACGTATGGTGAAAGTCGCTGCGCCATCGGCCTCGTTAAATACACCGCCGATAACTTTCACAAAGGTCGGTACCGGTTTAACCAGCACGGCGGTGGTCGCCGAATTAATGCGGTCTTCGCTATCCAGCGCTACCAGGCGGAATTCCAGTTGTACGGCGGTATTCACATCCGGCATCAGGATTAAATTCCGCAGCGATAACGGTGAGGGAATTTCCACCGTCGGCCCACTGACCTGAACCCACAGCGTGCGTACTATTTCTGCACCTTCGGCGGCTTCAACGGTGCCCTCAAGGGTAAGCAATACGTTGGGATCGGCAAATTGCCGCTCGCTGACAGTCACCTTCGGCAAGAGCGCAAGTTCATCTGTGTCTGCCGGGGGCTGGCCATCCTGGCCCGGCGTTACGCCGTCATCATCAACACCGCCCGGTACCGGAGACGGCAAATTGTTATTCAGTGAGGCTTCGGACGAGCCTCCGCCGCCACAACCGGCCAGCGCAAACAGTCCGACAAAGAGCAATGCCACCCAGGATTTTTTTATCGTCATTGGCCAGACGTTCGATAAATTAGAATTCATAGCGGATACCTGCCTGTACCTGATAAGCGGACAGGTTGTCGTAACCCACCACCTGTTGATATTGGAAGAAGCCGGAGACACCGCCTTTGAAGATGGCCGAGGAGCCTACCGCGATCTGTGAGTAAGCACGGTCTTCACCGTCATTGCGCAGGGTAAAGGTATTGTTTGGGTCCGGGTCGTAAGCAAAACGGGCCGCCACCGGATCAAAACCGGAGCTGACTTCGCTTAACAAGGTCACTTGCGCCATAGGAATCAGCACGCCCCAGTTTTGATTCAACACATAAGTCGTTTGCACACCCGCGCCCAAGGTGAATTGATCCGTGGATTGCGAACCGATAACCATTGGCAAACCCGTCTCGCCGGTTTCACCGTAACCATCCACATCGTTTTTCAAATAATCAAACCGAGCAAAGGGATACACCGTTAACGCGTTACGATTCCACTCCCATTGCAGTTGTGCATTTACCAACAGCTGATCACCTTCGGTGTAGCCATACATGGTGTCGTCCACCGACGTATCACCTTCGCCATAGGCGACGTGACGCACCGAATCAAATTCTGTGCTGGCGTAACCCAATTGCGTTTCCAGTGACAGGCGATCCCAGTTATAGGCGCCGAAGAAAATAAACGAGGTAATTTCGCTGTCGAGGCTACCGCCCTGGAAACTGTAATCCAGTTCGTTTTGGGTGTAGCCAACTGCAGCGCCCATCACCAGGTCTTCGCTTACACGGTAATCGACACCGGCCGTAAAGGTATTACCATCGGAGTCGTAGCCCGATTCATATTCACTGCCATCGCGCTCTGCCGCTTCATATTGGGCACTGACAAAGAAACCAATGGCCGACCAGATAGGGTCACCATCACCCGCCGCGCCGCCACTGATGTGCCCGTGATGGCGCGAAGCCATGCCATTAAATGTGAACGCGTTATTGCCCGCTTGTAGTTGCCCGATACGTTGTGACACGGCAGCGGTTTGTGAGCGATTGGCCTCGGATAGCACCCGCATCAGCGCGACGGTTTCTTCCGGCGCAATCTGGTTCAGCGCGGTGTTGACTGAATCCGGATTATTGGTGGCCATCTCCTCCAACGCATTACAGCGTTCCAGCAGGTTGCGGCGGCCCGCACCCAGTTCGCTGTCGGAATCTTCCCGCAAGGCCGCACAGGCCTGGTTCATCACCACCGCCAGGCTGCGATTATTCTCGCCTTCGGACACTTCAACGTAGCTGCCTTCCACTACATTAATGGTCACGGTACCGACAGCGGTCTGTGCCTCTTCGGTTTCTTCCTGGATGGTGTAGGTAAAGGTATCTGTGCCCTGGAAGCCGCGATTGGGGGAATAAAAAATACTGCCGTCGGGGTTCAGGGTGATGGACGCGTTACTGGATGCGCTAACACTGACAACCACAATCGGGTCGCCATCTGCATCAAAATCGTTAGCAAGGACGTTGAGCGTAATATTGCTGTTGACCGGGATGGTACGGCTGTCACTGACAGCGGTGGGTGGGTCGGCGAGCACACAGGTAGCAGCCGTCAGCAACAAAGCGCCGCACCCCAGGGATAGCCAGTGCCGTGACGGCGCCGGGGAGCGGGAACATTTATCCGGGAAATTCATGAGCTTACATTCCTTTCAGACTTATAGACGCTGATCATTGATGTTATTGGAGGGTTGCCCGATAGCCTGCGCCCTCATACAGAGGCGCTTTACAGCGACGTCGGGGAGATTGGCCAGCCTATTGATTCATACCGGCCGGCGCACAAGACGGGAAATCAAAACATAAAACGCAGCCAAGTAAAAGGGGTTGTTTGACACCTGCAGCCAAGCCCGTGCCATAAATGAAGAATCAGTCAAAAATTCGCCAGTGGCCAGCCTGTGCCACACCCTGTCAATAGCGCGACTCACCCATGCCATTGAACTGCTTGGCCAGGTTGGTGGCGTAGTTATCGGTCATGCCGCTGATGTAGTCGATCACGGCCATGATGGCGAGGTAGCGATAATTGCCGTGTTTATGCAGCACCTGGGGATGAAAATTGTTGTCACCGATCAGCGACATCACGCGGTTGTCTTTATAGGTCATCTGCTGGGGATCGCGGAGAAAGGCATCCACCGCGCTGCAAATCGTACTCAGCAGGGTCGCAATGGTGGCATAGGCACCGATCTCCAGCTCTACGCGTTTGGAGTGGTTGAAGATCTTGCGTTTGGCGAGATCCTTGGCCGCCTGCACGGCTTCCATCACATTTTTATCGCACAGCGAAATCAAATCACTCTCAACCGTGCCGTTCAGAAAATCTTTCTGGTGGTTGAAAAATGCCTGGGTACCGGCGTTGATAAACGCATCAATCGCCTTGCCGCGCAGGATCGCCGGCTTGCGGCCATCACTGACTTTGTTCAGGGTTTTTTCCAGCTCGGCAATTTGCGCCGGATCAATCACGTTGCGCAGGATGCCGTAGATCTCATCCCAACTGATGATGCCCATCTCCAGGCCATCTTCCAGATCAATAATGCCGTAACAGAAATCGTCCGCCGCCTCCATCAAATACACCAGTGGATGACGGCAATACCAATCCTCACCTTTCTGGATCAAGCCGGTTTTGTCGGCAATCTCATGCAAGTAATTCAACTCGGACTGGAAGATGCCGTACTTGTTGTGCTTGGGGCGCTGGCGCTGGACCGTCGCTTCGGAACACCAGGGGTACTTAATGGAAGACGCGAGGGTGGCGTAGGTGAGCCGCATCCCTTCCTGATACTGGTAATACTCGGAGGTGGTCAATACACGTAAGCCTTGGGCATTGCCTTCAAAGACGCGGATATCCGTTTGCTCTGCCGGCGTCAGTTGTTCCAGATAGGACGCACCTTCTTTTTGAAACCAGTTGCGAATCGCTTCTTCACCGGTGTGACCAAACGGTGGGTTACCGATGTCGTGCGCCAGGCAACTCGCCTGCACAATATCGCCAATATCCGTCGGCACAATATGCGCGGGCAAATCACCTGCCGATTTTAATGCAGCACCGACGCGAATCCCCAACGTGCGGCCCACGCAAGCCACTTCGAGGCTGTGGGTCATACGGTTGTGGATGTGATCGTTAGTGGCCAGCGGATGCACCTGCGTCTTGCGCGCCAGCCGCCGAAAGGCACCGGAAAAAATAATCTTGTCGTGATCCGAATGAAATGGCGAACGCCCCTCTTCATCCTTAACCGGCCGATGGCCGAGCCGCTCAGCGCAGAGGAGTTGGTGCCAGTTCATGGTCATGGGATGTCCTTAGGGTTTCCAGTGGTGTTGAATATCGTTTTGATCGAGCAGATAAAATACCCACTCGCGCCCCTCTTTTTTCTTACCAAATAAATTCAGATCAACCAAGCCGTTTAATACAGCGGAAGCAGTGTTGTAGGAACAGCCAAGATTCCCCTTGACGTTGGTCGCCGTAAATTCACGCTGCACCTTGCTTCTTGCTACCTGAAACACCACTTTTTGTTTATCGTTCAGTTTTTTCAGCGTGCCGGTTTTCCACAACCATTGATTGAAAGATTCAATATCGGCAATGGCTTTTTGGCAATGGTTTTTAAAAGTACTTACGGCGCGCATGATGATGGAACACTGGTAATCGATAAAATAGGTCATGTCCATCTCATCGGTTTCGGTGTACAGATATGACTTGCCGTATTGTGTCGCCGCGTCTTTCAGCAGGTTGCTGATAGAAATATAGCGAAACGCGCCGTACTCTTTTCTAAACATAAACCAATAAAATAATGCGCGGGCAACACGGCCGTTACCATCCTGAAAGGGATGTTCGTAGCCAATCACAAAATGGATGACGATGGCTTTGATCAAAGGATGCAGATAAGTGTTGCTTTCGATTTCATCGTGATTGCTGTTGACCCACTCGCAAAATTTTTGGAAGCGCTGCTCGATTCCCTGGGCCGGTGGCGGCTGATGGACAATATTGCCATCGCGATCTTCTACAACAACCTCATCATGGGTGCGGAACACGCCCGGCAGATAATGCTCATCGTTGATGCCCTCAACGCCCACGGCATGTAATTCGCGGATAAAGTCCGGGCTGATATCGGCTGTGCGGTGCTCCCAGGCAAAACGCATCATCCTGAAATTCCCCAGGATCATTTTCTCATCCATGCTGCGCGGCTCGCGCTGCCGCTTGAGCATGTCTTTGGCAACCAAGGTGGTAGTTGCTGCGCCTTCGAGTTGGCTGCTGCTGATGGCTTCGTCTTCGATAAGGTCGTTGAAGAGGTAACTCAAATGTTCAGCTTCGCCTAGCTTTTTTATTGTCCATTCGAGGGCGGCTGATGTTGTGGTTTGGTCAACGAGCGAGATGGTCTTTTGAATATTGCTGATAAGAAGCAAACCCAACTTGGGCAGGGATGGGATAACACCGAATAGCGACTCGCTTGATGTGTTACGTGCGCGCTTCAACAGCGCCCATGCGAGATTGACTTGCAGCGATTTAGGAACCCGATGGCGAAATTCGTCAAACGGTAAGTACCTTCCCCGCTCGTCCACTGGCGAAACGTAATTCGCGTATATCAATGAATTCTCCAAGCCTGCTTCCGCCACGGAACGAAGCGGGTCCTGCGGCAGCTCAGACGCTGGAGGCGGGGTTTTAATCATCTCTATCTCAAAATTAACGAAATTTGAGTTGACTATAGTCCTTTCCCCCGGATATCTCAATCTTCCCCGAAATTGAGACAAGCAATCGCTCCTCCCTTGCACCGTCCTGGCACAACAAAGGCCATCACCTGCACAAATGCAGCGCAAGGAATCGCATAAAAATTCTCGCCAAAATCTCCATGGAGCCAACTCCCTCCGTCATTTAACGTATTGATTTAGCAATATTTTTCCCACATCAAGCCGCAAAATCCGCCCATCAAAAATCCTTTGGCACAGTTTCTGCTGAATACCATCTTGCATACAAGACGGTATTTCAATGGGGCATCCACCCCGTGCATGAGTGGCAGGAACAATAATGAGTGACCAATTGGGTTGGACCATCGGCGAGTGGCTGAGCGCCTACCGCGAACAAACAGTAGACCCGCGCACTGCGCTGCATGCATTGCGCCAACAATTACGGGGCGATGATCCTGCCTGGATTTATATTCTTTCCGCCGCCGAGCTGGATGCGCAACTGGATCAGCTTGACGCTGCCGGCGCCGACGCCTTGAAGCTGCCGCTATACGGCGTGCCTTTTGTGGTGAAAGACAATATTGATGTTGCCGGTATTCCCACCACCGCCGCCTGCCCCGCCTTTACTTACATCGCCAGTGCCGATGCCACCAGCGTGGCCAAACTGCGCGCTGCCGGTGCCATTGTATTGGCCAAAACCAATCTCGATCAGTTCGCTACCGGACTTGTCGGCACACGCTCGCCTTATGGTGCTGTGCCCAATAGTTTTAACCCGGATTACGTATCCGGCGGTTCCAGTTCCGGCTCTGCCGTTGCGGTCGCCTCCGGTTTATTTCCCTTCAGTCTCGGCACGGATACCGCAGGTTCCGGTCGCGTGCCTGCCGGGTTCAACAATATCGTCGGCCTGAAACCTACCAAAGGTCGTTTCAGCACCCTGGGCGTAGTGCCCGCGTGTCGCAGCCTGGATTGCGTCTCGATTTTTTCATTGACGGTGGATGACGCCGAGCAAGTCGCGCGCGTGATGGAAGGCTTTGATCCTGCCGATGGTTATTCACGCACGGCACCCGCACCAGCCACGTTTTTTGCGAGCAAACCGCGCTTTGGTATTCCCGCCGAACTGGTGTGGTTTGGTGATAGCGAATCCGAATTTGCCTGGCATAAAACCCTCGCGCAACTTATCGAGTTGGGCGCTGAATTAATTCCCATCGATTTCACGCCCATGCAAACCCTGGCGCAATTACTTTATGGCGGCCCCTGGGTGGCGGAGCGCCATGCGGCCATCGCGGAATTTATGGCGGAGCATGCGGAGCAAATGAATCCCGTGGTGCGCGGCATTATCAAACAAGCCGTAAATTTCACGGCAACGGATGCTTACAACGCTGAATACAGCCGCGCCGATTTAGCCCGTGCGATTCAAACCCAAATGGCGTCCGTGGACGCACTGTTAGTTCCCACCGCACCGCGTTTGCCAACCATTGCCGAGGTTGAAGCCGACCCGGTGATCGTCAACAGCCAGCTGGGTACCTGGACCAATTTTGTCAATCTCGCGGATTGTTCTGCACTCGCCTTACCCGCCGGATTGCGCAACGACGGTTTGCCCTTCGGCATCACCCTGATTGCACCGGCCTGGCAAGACGCCGCGCTCGCGGAATTTGGAAAACGCTGGGCAAAAGCCGCGCCCTGGACATTAGGCGCTACGCGCCGTGTTGCGCCACAAACCGACATCAGCTCACAGGTTCCCACCGGTTATGTACGGCTTGCAGTGGTCGGTGCGCATCTCACTGGTATGCCACTGAATACGCAATTGACTGAGCGCAAGGCGCGCTTTGTGGAAAGCACGTTTACCGCCGATTGTTATCGCCTCTTCGCTTTACCCAACACCACACCGCCCAAACCCGGATTGATTCGCACCCACGATAAAGGAGCGGAAATTATTGTGGAGTTATGGGATGTACCGATGCACCACTTCGGCAGTTTTGTTGCCTTGATTCCCGCGCCTTTGGGCATCGGCACCTTGACCTTAAAAGACGGGCGCGAGGTGAAAGGTTTTATTTGCGAAGGCGCGGCGGTCGAGGGTGCAAAAGATATTACGCCGTTGGGTGGATGGCGGGCGTATATCCAATCATTGGCGAAGTGATGACGAAGCGCGCTTTTCGTCGCTGCACGGATTTGTCGGATTACGCCGTTGGCTAATCCGACCTACAAAACCTGCGCGACCGTACGCCGGCATACGCAAAAAAAACGGATATGACCGTAGGTCGAATTAGGCGCGACAGCGCCGTAATCCGATAACAGAACCCGAAAAAAAACACAACTAAACACGCATCGGAGAACCATGATGTTTCATACAGTCCTGATTGCAAACCGCGGCGAGATTGCCGTACGCATCGCCAAAACACTGAAAAAAATGGGCGTAAAATCAGTCGCGGTGTATTCCGATGCGGATCGCAACAGCGCGCATGTGTCCGCCTGTGATATGGCCGTGTGCCTCGGCGGTAACACCGCTGCCGAAAGTTACCTGCAGGTAGACCGCATCCTCGCCGCCGCGAAAGAAA
>CAMLOU010000089.1 GCA_946481735.1 uncultured Cellvibrio sp. | reverse complement strand
TCCAGCTATGACGAAGTAATCAAGTCCACCAACCCTCAGCGATAAATGTTCAAAAAAGCCGCAAAACGCTGATTTTGCGGCTTTCTTCCTCCCAAATTCTCTCCCCAAATGCGCTTGATACTGGCATATAATCGCATCACAGGTTAAGCTCCCTATTGTCATATCAGGTCTGCAACTGGTTGATCTGAGTTGTTTCTTTCCCTGGCACAAGGATAAAAGAAGGCACATGTCGTACGATTATTCCAAATCAGCCCCATCCATTATCAACAGTGGCCTGGTGCCCATCGTTGTAGAACAAACGGCGCGCGGTGAGCGCTCATACGATATTTATTCCCGTTTATTGAAAGAGCGGGTGATCTTTTTGGTGGGGCCAGTCGAAGACTATATGGCTAACCTGGTTGTGGCTCAGTTGCTGTTTCTGGAAGCTGAAAATCCCGACAAAGATATTCATTTATATATTAATTCACCCGGTGGTTCAGTGACGGCCGGAATGTCGATTTATGACACCATGCAATTTATCAAGCCGGATGTAAGCACGATGTGCATTGGCCAGGCTTGTAGCATGGGTGCTTTTTTGTTGACCGCTGGAGCGAAGGGTAAGCGTTATTGTTTGCCTAACTCGCGGGTCATGATCCATCAGCCCAGCGGTGGCGCCCAAGGCCAGGCCTCTGACATCCATATTCACGCGCAGGAAATTTTAAAGATTCGCGGGCGTCTAAACGAGCTGATGGCATTCCATACGGGGCAACCAGTGGAAAAAATCGAAAAAGATACTGAGCGCGACAATTTTATGTCAGCAACGCAATCCCAGGAATACGGTTTGGTTGATGCAGTAATTGAAAAGCGCATAATCACCAAATAAATCCATGCAGTGAGTTATAAAAAGAACTGCAGAGCTTGAAATCGAGGGTAACGCACGCATAGTTATCCTGAAATACTTGACGGAGTGGTTTCAATGACCGATCACACCAGTGACGCTGGCGACAAAAACGGGAAACTCTTATATTGCTCGTTTTGTGGCAAAAGTCAGCATGAGGTTCGCAAATTAATTGCAGGGCCCTCGGTATTCATTTGTGATGAATGTGTTGATTTATGTAACGACATTATTCGCGAAGAGATACAAGAGAGCAGTATTGAAGGCAGCTCAGACAAATTGCCGAAGCCTCACGAAATTTCCGCCATTCTCGATCAATACGTTATTGGTCAACAGAAGGCCAAGAAAGTATTGGCCGTGGCTGTGTATAACCATTACAAGCGCCTCAGGGTCGGTGACAAAGGCAAGGATAAAGAACCTGTAGAACTGGGCAAGAGTAATATTCTGTTGGTCGGCCCGACCGGTAGCGGTAAAACCTTGCTGGCCGAAACCCTGGCGCGTTTACTCGATGTACCTTTTACCATTGCCGATGCAACCACCTTAACTGAGGCGGGATATGTCGGTGAAGACGTAGAAAATATCATTCAGAAGTTGTTGCAAAAGTGTGACTACGATGTAGAAAAAGCGCAGCAAGGCATCGTTTATATTGACGAAATTGACAAAATATCCCGTAAATCAGACAACCCTTCCATTACACGAGATGTTTCGGGTGAAGGTGTACAGCAAGCGTTGCTGAAGCTGATAGAGGGGACTATTGCATCCGTGCCACCGCAAGGCGGTCGCAAGCACCCACAGCAGGAATTTTTGCAGGTCGACACTTCAAATATATTGTTTATTTGCGGTGGTGCTTTTGCCGGTCTTGATAAGGTTATTCGCGAACGTTCCGAGAAAGGCGGGATTGGTTTCAGCGCTGAAGTGAAAAGCAAGGATGACAAACGTAACTTCGGTGAAACCTTGCATGACCTGGAACCGGAAGACCTGGTACGTTATGGCCTGATTCCCGAGTTTGTGGGTCGTCTACCGGTTATCGCAACTCTCGACGAGCTGGATAAAGAAGCGCTGGTCCGAATCCTGACGGAGCCGCGCAATGCATTGACCAAGCAGTATGCACGGCTATTTGATATGGAAGGCGTGGCAATTGACTTTCGTCCAGACGCTTTGGATGCCGTTGCGCAACGGGCTATGGAACGAAAAACCGGTGCTCGCGGACTTCGCTCTATCATGGAGTCTGTCCTGCTGGATACGATGTATCGGATTCCCTCGGAAGAGCATGTGGTAAAGGTGGTTGTAGATGAGTCTGTTATAAAAGGCGAATCTGAACCGATTCTGGTATATGAAAACCTCGAAAAGCCAGCCAAGGTCGCTAAAGAGGACTGATTTTCCAGGTGAAATTTAAAAATTAGCAACCGTTATCAAAAGAGCGCCAAACCGGCGCTCTTTTCGTTTTTTTAGCCAGTCAAACTTGTATTTCTTTCAAATAGCCCCCAATCTTAAGGCATGACTGCGCCCTCTGCGCAGTGTCTTTCCTAGTATGAGGGATTCCTGATGAGTCAATCAGATATTTCCGTTTCCAATGCCAATGAATTGCCCTTGTTGCCCCTGCGGGACGTGGTGGTTTATCCGCACATGGTTACTCCATTGTTTGTCGGTCGTGGCAAATCCATAGAAGCCCTGGAGCGCGCTATGGTGAGTGACAAGCAAGTATTGTTGGTCGCCCAAAGAAACCCTTCGGTAGATGATCCTACGGCGGAGGATGTTTATTCTATTGGTACCATTGCCTCTATTCTGCAGCTACTTAAATTGCCTGATGGAACTGTCAAGGTATTGGTTGAAGGTGTAGAGCGGGCCAACATTGAAGCTATTGATGATCTCGACACTTTTTTCCGTGCCCGTATATTGCCGATGGCCGAAGAGGAATTATCCGGCAAAGAAGCAGATGTACTGATTCGTTCTACTATCGACCAATTTGAAAAGTATGTAAATCTCAGTAAGAAAGTGCCAGCTGAAGTTATTACATCACTGTCAGGCATTGATGATCCAGGCCGTTTGGCAGATACCGTTGCTGCGCATATGGCACTGGAGCTTCCGCAGAAACAAACCATTCTCGAGATGGCGAGCGTACGTGAACGGATTGAGCATCTGTTAAATTTAATGGATGCTGAAGTTGATGTGATTGAGGTTGAAAAGAAAATCCGCGGTCGTGTCAAAAAGCAAATGGAAAAAAGCCAGCGTGAGTATTATTTGAATGAGCAAATGAAAGCCATTCAAAAAGAGCTTGGTGACCTCGGCGAAGACGTCAATGAAATTGATGAGCTTGAGAAAAAAATCCACGCAGTGGGTATGCCGAAAGAGGTGGAAGAAAAAGCGCGGGCGGAACTGGGTAAATTGAAGATGATGTCGCCCATGTCGGCGGAGGCGTCGGTCCTGCGTGCCTACATTGACTGGATGTTGAAAGTACCATGGAAAAAGCGCAGTAAAGTTCGCCATGATCTTTCTCGCGCAGAAGAAGTGCTGGAAAAAGATCACTTCGGTTTAGAGGAGGTGAAAGAGCGCATCCTCGAATACCTTGCTGTTCAACAGCGGGTAAAGAAAATCAAAGGTCCTATCTTGTGCTTGGTTGGCCCACCGGGTGTTGGTAAAACATCATTGGGTGAATCTATTGCGCGTGCAACGAATCGTGAATTTGTGCGGATGGCATTGGGCGGTGTTCGCGATGAGGCAGAAATCCGTGGCCATCGTCGTACTTATATCGGCTCCTTGCCTGGCAAGCTGATTCAAAAGATGGCCAAGGTCGGTGTCAAGAATCCACTGTTCTTGCTCGATGAAGTTGACAAGATGGGAATGGATAATCGGGGCGATCCAGCTTCAGCATTGTTGGAGGTGCTCGATCCCGAACAAAACAGTCACTTCAATGATCACTACCTGGAAGTGGATTATGATTTATCCGATGTGATGTTTGTGTGTACCTCCAACTCGATGAATATCCCTGGCCCATTACTGGACCGGATGGAAGTCATCCGCATTCCCGGTTATACCGAGGATGAAAAGCTCAATATCGCACTTCGTTACCTGATTCCAAAGCAGTTGGAAGCGAATGGTCTGAAAGAAAGTGAGATCACAATCAAGCCAGATGCTATTCGGGATATCGTCCGCTATTACACCCGTGAAGCCGGGGTGCGTGGACTGGAGCGAGAAATTGCAAAGTTATGCCGGAAAATTGTTACGAGCCACGTTAAGAAGAAAAGTATCAAGGCAGATGTCATCGAACCGGATTCATTAGAGAATCTTTTGGGTGTTCGTAAATTTGACTTCGGTCGCGCAGAGAATAAGGATCAGATTGGTCAGGTTACCGGTCTTGCCTGGACACAGGTTGGTGGTGAACTCTTGACCATTGAGTCATCTGCGGTGGCTGGTAAAGGCAGAATGATCAAGACAGGCTCACTTGGCGATGTGATGCAGGAGTCTATTCAGGCAGCATTGACGGTGGTCAGATCCAGAGCCCAAAGTTTGGGAATTGCGCCTGATTATCACGAAAAAGTGGATATTCATATCCACGTACCTGAAGGAGCAACACCAAAAGACGGCCCAAGTGCAGGTATTGCGATGTGCACAGCCTTGGTGTCCGTGCTAACGGGTATCCCGGTCCGCGCCGATGTTGCGATGACAGGGGAGATTACCCTGCGTGGGGAAGTGCTGCGCATTGGCGGTTTAAAAGAGAAACTGTTGGCGGCCCATCGTGGCGGCATTAAAACAGTCATTATTCCTGCTGAAAATGAGCGCGACCTCAAAGAAATTCCGGACAATATCAAAGAGGATTTGACTATCAAACCGGTACAATGGATTGATGATGTTTTGCAAATTGCTCTGCAGCATATGCCCACGCCTTTGTCTGACGAGGAATATCAAGCATTGCAAAAACAAGCGCAAAAAGACGATAACGCTAACCGTATCAGCACACATTGATTGCGTGTTTCTTATGCGGTTACAACAGTTTCTACAAGTAACAATCAAGGAGTGATTAAATGGCTGTAACCCGCATGGATGCTGGCTGAATAACCCAATTGACCAAAATACAGGCAATTGGGTTATTCTGTGCTATAAAGCAACAATGTCTCCTTGACCCTTATGGTGTCAGTTGGTATAAATCGCAGTTCATTTGCTGCACCGGTAGTGCAGGGTAGATGTCCAACATAACAATTTGCCTGTACTAACGTATTTCTGAAACAAATAAATCAAAAGGGGTTAAGTGTGAATAAAACTGAGCTGATTGAAGCCATTGCCGCGTCTGCGGATATTCCTAAAGCGGCAGCTGGTCGTGCGTTGGACGCAGTCGTTGACAGCATTACTGGTGCCCTGAAAAACGGAGACTCTGTAGTTCTTGTGGGTTTTGGTACCTTCTCTGTAAAAGAGCGTGCAGCGCGCACCGGCCGCAATCCGCAAACTGGCGCTGAGATCAAGATTGCAGCGGCCAAAGTGCCTGGTTTTAAAGCAGGTAAAGCTTTGAAAGACGCCGTCAATTAAGCCGAATATCAGGTACTGTTGACATTAGATAACAGTGCTGGTGTTGTAAAAAAGGCGCATCCATCGGTGCGCCTTTTTTATTGAAACGGGGCTTTTTTACTTTAATAACTATGATATCGGGCGTAGGTTGTTTTCCCCTGAATATTAGAATAGATCGCTGGAAAGTCAGGAGTAGATCACATCATGTTGCAAAGTCTTCGGGACAACTCCAAAGGGGTTATATCGGGAATATTAATCGGATTCCTGGTCATTATATTTGCGGTATCCGGATCGGAGGCATTATTTAATTTTGACCCGGCAACTAAGGGTGTGGTTAGCGTCAATGGTGAGGATATAACAGAGATAGATATCGCTCGTGCCAGCGCTAATTACAAGCGGCAAATGGCTGCGCAATATGGTGATTCCTTGCCAGCGGATTTTTTGAGTGATGAAAATATTCGTCAACCGGTTATAGAAAATCTGATTCAGCAAAAAGTATTGACCCAGGCGGCAGAAGACGCAGGCATGACTATTGGCGATGATTCTATAAACCAACAGATTTTATCGACTCCGCAATTCCAGGGTAGTAACGGCACATTCGATCCGAATGTTTACCAACAATTATTGCGTACTGCAGGTTTTACCCCCGCCAACTACAAAAAGGCGCTCGCAGAAGATGCACTGGTCAATCAGTTAAGTGCTGGCGTTGTGGATAGCAGTTTTGTTACTCCTGCGGAGCTGGAGACTATCATCGCCTTGAGCTTCCAAACCCGCGACTTCAGTTATGCAATCATTCCGGCTGCAAAAATCAGTGAAAATGTTGAAGTTTCAGAAGCCGAAATTGATGCATATTACCAAGCCAATACCCAATCCTTCACTCATCCGGAACAGGTTGCTGTTGACTATATTGATCTCAATGTTGCCGATCTGATGGCTGGCATTGATATTACTGAAGAGCAGGCCCGCCAGCAATTTGCACAAAATGTTGCTGCATTTGAGGCGCGCACCGAACGTGAAGCGGCGCATATTCTTATAGAAGATAACGATGAAGCAAAAATAGCTGAGGTGAGTGAGAAACTAGCCGCCGGTGAAGATTTTGCTGAGTTGGCAAAAACTTACTCTGATGACCTGGGCACTCGTGACCAAGGAGGCGATTTAGGCTTTACCAGTGGTGATGCCTTTCCCGAGGCATTTGAAAGTGCTCTGGCAGCGTTGGAGGTTGGCGCCGTGTCGGCTCCGGTTAAAACCGACGCGGGCACGCATTTTATTAAGCTGGTGTCAGAGCGGGGTTCAGAGCCGCCGACCTTTGAAGAAGAGCGCAATCGTATTGTTGACCAATTGAAGCGTGCAGAAGCGGAAAATCAATTCGTTAACCTGCTTGAAAGATTGCGAGATCTTTCCTACAACGCTGAGAATCTGGCTGAGGTCGCCGAAGAGTTGGGTCTGCAGAATAAGAACACCGGTCTGTTTGGTCGCAATGGCGGTGAAGGTATAGCGGCTGAACCGCAATTTGTTACAGCGGCGTTTTCCGATGAAGTGTTACAGGAAAATAATAGTAGTGATGTCATTGAGCTTGCGCCCAATCGCGTCGCGGTTCTGAAGAAAACCGAGCATCAACAAAGCTATATCAAACCGCTTGATGAGGTGAAAGAACAGATTACCAAGATTGTCCGCGACAATAAGGTACAAAGCCTTTTGGCTGCCCGTGCCCAAGAGATCGAAGCGGCTGTAGCCTCAGGTAAAACCCTGGAGGCCGCTGTTGCTGATGCCGGTTATGAGATCAAGGTTGCTGAAGGTGTAGAACGTAATGATGTGAGTGTAGATCGTGATGTGCTACGTCAGGCATTTAGTCTTGCCAAGCCTCAGGGTGACGCACCGATAACCAGTTCAACCCGCACATCGAGCGGCGACTACGCGGTGATTTCACTGTCTGCCGTGAACCTGGGTGGTAAGGAATTACCTGAGGAGCAGAAAACAGCTATTGCTGCACAATTGAAAAATATTACCGGGCAGGGCGAATACGCCAGTTACCGGGAGCTCCTGCGCGAAAGCGCAAGTATCAAACGCTAGCCTACAAAAAGCCCATCGATTCGATGGGCTTTTTGCTTTGGAGGCTTAGACAACCGTAAAACGATTTCGCCCGCTTTCCTTGGAGTTGTAAAGCGCCTGGTCGGCCCTTTCAATCCACGCGCGATAATCTTCTATATGTTCAGTTAACTGGCTGATTCCGAGGCTGATAGTGAACTGCACCTGTTGGCCTTCTGTATATACCACCATCTGCTCTACCGTCTGCCGGAGCCGTTCCGCGAAGACACTGGCTCCTTCGGCATTGGTCCCTGTCAGGATAATCCCAAACTCCTCTCCGCCATAACGCCCGGCAATATCCAGATCCCGGATTTGGGCTCTCATGGCTCGGCTGACTTGGCGAATCACGTCGTCGCCCACGGTGTGGCCATAGGTATCATTAACCTGCTTGAAATGATCGATGTCCAGCATGATCAGGCTGCAGGGTAGCTCATAGCGGTCAAAGCGCTTGAACTCCTGGATTAATCGGCTTTCCCAGTAGCCACGATTGTACAAGCCCGTAAGATGATCGATCCGGCTTAACTCCTGCAGCTGCCGATTGGCGGTTTGCTGGGCAAGTTTATTGACCGCTGTATCCGTGACGTCATAAATAATCAGGCAAATATGTTCAACGCGACCTTTGGTATCAATCAGCGGAATGATCGTGCTGTTTTGATACATGTAATCTGCGGTGCCGGTAATAGGGCGGTAATGGGGGAAACGAAAGAGGTAGGGGCGCTGCTCCCAGGTGGTGAAGGCTGCATTCTGGAGCACGAAGACGGATTGCGCTTTATGGTGAAACCAACGCTCGGAGAGTTCCGGAAACACAGCAAAGATGTTTTTGCCAAGTACATCTTCCGGTTGCTTGCCGCTGTGGTTTTGCATAAAGCTATTCCACAATTCGATCGTATAGTTTTTGTCCATGACTATCAGACCGGCGTCAATATTTTGAAGGATGTCCATAAGCCAATGGACATCCTTGAAAAAGGCACTTAAGTCTTCTCTAATAGCCATGCATCAGGCAACGTTGAAAATTAATCCAGAAGGTAATTCAGCTTTTCCACCAGCCCGGGGACTGAGTTTTCCGCAATTACCAGTAAAAGATCACAGTTAATCCGGTGGTTTTCAATAGCGTAGTTTATTTCTACAACCAATGCCTGTTTCCAGCGCATCTTTGTGCTCTGGAGTAGGTCGGTGATATTGCAGTGTTGCCCTAACAGCATGGGTGGGCCAAAACTGAAGTGGATATCGAGCTGCTCAGCCAAGCCTTTCAAGCATGCCCCATTCAATACATTTGCCGTATCCATCAAGAGTTCGTAGCGCGCTTTCTCATCGGGATTGCTGTCGTACTTTAATAGCCTTGCCAGATCGTTGTAGTCAGTATCATTGAAGATCAGCATGGTTTCGCCCGCCAATCCCCCACCGATAAACCCTTGGCAAACCCCGAACACAGCTTCGTCTGACTGACGATTAAGCGACTGAAGAGCCATGGCAATATCGGTCGGCTTGAGTGCGCTGACATGGGGGATGGAGAGAACAACAAAGACATCTAACAGTCGCGCCAGACGGTCACCTGCTTGCCCCATTGCCACATTAGTGATTTCCTGCAGGCAATCGCGCTGTTCTTCGTTTAGCAGGTTTCCGAGCATGATTATTGGCTGTCTTGTTATGTCCAGAGTGGGTATAAGAAGCTTAGCAGCTATCCAGAGGGGTGTCTGGTACAGCGGCGACTTTTTATCCGGGTCGTGAGACCTGGGGCAATTTTTATAAAAAGCCATGTAGGCTGAGCGGGTGGTGGTTGCTACTATAGGTTCGCCCAGCGGTACATATACCGTGCGGGTGGTTCTTGTGCAAACAGCCATTTGCTCCTTCGATAAAAAGCGAAATCACATTGATGCAGAAAAAATCAGCCAGTTGGATATTGATCCTCGGAATCTTGGTCGGGTGTTTCCATGACAACCGCAGCCCGGTGGAATTGGGTAACGAGAGGCAAATTCTTCATATCGGCAACGCCAGCGAGCCCTCTGACGTGGACCCCCACATAACGGTGGGTGTTCCGGAGAACCATATTCAATTGGCCCTGTTTGAAGGTCTGGTATCCAAAAGCTCCGCTACGCTTGAGGTTATTCCCGGCGTCGCTGAATCCTGGCAGGTCTCTGAAGATGGTCTGCATTATGTTTTCCATTTGCGTAAAAATGCCCGTTGGTCAAACGGTGATCCACTCGTTGCTGAAGACTTTGTCTGGTCGTGGTATCGAGCCTTGCTTCCCAGCCTGGGCAACCAGTATGCCTATGCGTTTTTCGGGATTAAAAATGCGGAGCGGTTCAACAAGGGGGAGCTAACCGATTTTAACCTCGTGGGCGTCAGGGCGCGGGATAAATACACGCTGGACGTAGAACTTTCATACCCGGTGCCCTATTTTCTGGAACTCCTTGATCATCACTCAATGGATCCGGTCCATAGGGCGACGATTGAAAAATTCGGCGCGCCGGGTGATCGTGGTACGGCTTGGACCAAGCCGGAAAACTTTGTGGGTAATGGGCCTTTCGTGATGAAAGAGTGGGTGCCAAACAAAGTTGTCAGTGTGAAAAAAAATCCGTTTTACTGGGATGAATCATCAATCAAACTACAGGAAATTCATTTTTATCCCATTGATAAATCCACGACTGAAGAACGTATGTTTCGTGCCGGGCAGTTGCATATTATTCGTCAATTACCAACGGACAGGATAGAACATTATCAAACCCACCACCCAGAGGTGTACCGTTTCTATCCGAATTTCACCACCTACTTTTATCGCTTTAACACCCGGCGTCCACCGTTGGATGATGTGCGGGTTCGTCAGGCTCTGGCGTATGCCATTGACCGCCAGCAAATTGTAGAGCGGGTGACACGCGGTGGTCAGCCACCGGCCCGATCCTTTATTCCTCCCATGCACACAGGATATCAATCTTCTGCCACTATGCCGGAAGATATTGAACGCGCACGTGAATTATTGGCTGAGGCGGGTTTTCCGGACGGTAAACATTTTCCACCCTTGACTATCCTGTACAACACGGACGAAGACCATCAAAAAATTGCGTTGGTAATTCAACAAATGTGGAAGAAGGCATTAAATATTCAGGTGAAATTGGAAAATCAGGAGTGGAAGGTTTTCTTTGCCTCCCAGCGCACGGGTAACTACGATATTGTGCGCGGGTCCTGGTCGGGCGATTTCTATGATCCGCAGAATTTCCTCGACGTATTTCGCGCAGGCAATGGCAACAACCGTACCGGTTGGGCTAATGCGCAATACGAAGCATTGATGCAGCAGGCAACGCAAACGCGGGTGCAGTCTGAACGGTTTGCGCTGTTTCAGGACGCAGAAGCCATTCTCCTGGCAGAAGCGCCGATCATGCCGATTTATACTTACACCAGCAACGCATTGGTCGCTGAATCGGTGAAAGAATGGCACAACAATATTATGGACTACTGGTCTTACAAGCATGTCTACCTTGAACCCACGACTGCGCCATCTGCAGGGAAGCCCTAGATAATGTGGATGTTTATTCTGAAGCGTTTTGCGCAGGCGATACCGGTTATGCTGGTTGTCATCACCGTGACTTTTTTCATGGTGCGTGCCGCGCCCGGTGGTCCATTTGATGATGAACGGGATGTCCCGCCGGAAGTGCTGAAAAACCTCAACGCGCGCTATAACCTTGATGCGTCTGTGTGGCAACAATACACAGATTATCTCGGTAATCTACTGCAGGGCGACTTTGGTCCCTCGTTCAAATTTACCAACCGCACGATCAACGAAATGATCGGATTCGGCTTCCCGGTCACGCTGGAGCTGTCCTTTTACGCCATCGTGTTTGCGATGTGTATCGGACTATTGGCTGGCGTTATTTCGGCGCTAAAGCCGAACACCTGGCAGGATTACGTGCCGATGTCAGCCGCCATGCTCGGCATTTGTTTGCCGTCGTTTGTGCTGGGGCCATTACTTATTCTGGTGTTCGGTATCTGGCTTGAGGTTCTTCCTGTGTCCGGATGGGGTTACACACCGAGCGATAAAATTTTGCCCTCGGTAACCTTGGGCTTTACTTACGCAGCCTATATTGCGCGCATCAGTCGCGGTGGTATGTTGGATGTTTTATCGCAAGACTACATTCGTACCGCGCGTGCTAAAGGTTTGTCAACTTTCCGGATTGTCTCCGTCCACGCACTGCGTGGCGGATTGGCACCTGTGGTGTCTTTTCTTGGCCCCGCTATGGCTGGATTGCTCGCCGGTTCTTTTGTGGTGGAAAGTATTTTTCAAATTCCAGGGCTGGGTCGCTATTACATCCAGGCAGCCTTTAATCGTGACTACACTATGATTCTTGGCTTTACCATTTTTTATGCAGGTTTGATTGTGGTGTTCAATTTACTGGCTGACATCTTGCTGGTGTGGCTCAATCCTAAACTGCGTCATCAACTGGCGAGCAATACCTGATGGAAGCAATCGAAAAAGGTACATCGCTGACGCAAGATGCTTTACGTCGCTTGCGTAAAAATAAAATGGCCATGGTTGGTCTGACTATCCTGCTTGGCATGGTCATTATTGCGCTGTTAACACCCTGGATTGCACCTTACGAATACGATGCCCAGAATCTGGATCTGGGGGCCAGTCCGCCATCGACAGCGCATTGGTTGGGTACCGATGTTTTTGGACGTGACCAACTGACTCGTATTATGTATGGCAGTCGCGTTTCTCTGATGGTAGGTTTTATTGCGACTGCTGTAGCCTTGTTGATTGGTGTTTTCTGGGGCGCGACGGCAGGTTACCTGGGGGGGCGCATCGATGCATTTATGATGCGCACAGTGGATGTTCTGTATGCCTTGCCTTTTACCATTTTTATTATTTTATTAACTGTCATCTTCGGCAGCAGCATGCTGTTGTTATTCCTGGCTATCGGTGCGGTTGAATGGCTGACCATGGCCCGTATTGTGCGCGGCCAGGTGCTGACGCTCAAGCAGCAGGAGTTCGTTGAAGCGGCTGTGGCGGTCGGGCTTTCACCGCGCAATATTATCTCACGCCATTTAATTCCCAATACCCTGGGGCCGGTGATCGTCTACGCAACGCTGACTATTCCCAGTGTGATCTTGCTGGAATCTTTTCTCAGTTTTTTAGGCCTGGGCATTCAGCCGCCGGCGAGCTCCTGGGGATCACTGATTTCGGATGGTGTTGAGTCTATGGAAGCCTATCCCTGGCTGCTGATATTTCCGGCGCTGACATTATCCATTACCTTATTCTCGCTGAATTTTTTGGGCGATGGCTTACGTGACGCGCTGGACCCGCGCGCCTCAGGGGATTAATAGATGACATTGCTGCACGTAGAAAACCTGCGCGTTTGTTTTCATACCCGCAATGGCACAACGGTAGCCGTTGATGATGTAAGTTTTTCCCTTGCAGCGGGAAAAGTCCTGGGCATCGTCGGCGAGTCGGGTTCGGGGAAATCCGTCGCCTGTTATAGTCTGCTGGGCTTGATTCCGTCGCCACCAGGAAAAGTCGAAAGCGGAGCGGCATGGTTTGCCGGTGATAATTTATTAGCGATGAATGAAAAAGCGTTGCGCAATATTCGCGGGCGCCGTATCAGCATGATTTTTCAGGACCCGATGACGGCCCTGAATCCTTATATGCGTATTGTTGATCAGTTGGTTGAGCCCTTGCGGGTGCATGCAAAGCAGTCGTTCAAGGATGCGCGTGTGAAAGCCATTGCTGCACTGGAAGAGGTTGGTATTCGCGATGCAGCGGCGCGTATCAACGACTACCCGCACCAATTTTCCGGTGGCATGCGGCAACGCGTCATGATAGCCATGGCCCTGATTTCCGAGCCGGAACTGCTGATTGCCGACGAGCCCACAACGGCGCTGGATGTGACAGTGCAGGCACAAATCCTTGCTCTGATCAAAACATTACAACAAACACGTAACCTGGCTGTTATTTTTATTACGCATGACCTTGGTGTCGCGGCAATGATGGCAGATGACATCCTGGTGATGCAAAAAGGCAAGGTGGTGGAGCAGGGCGCGACGGAACGCATCGTAAATTTTCATACACATCCTTACACGAAGAAATTATTCGCAGCCGTGTTAACCTCGGCCAAGCCGGTGCCTAGTGCAGCCAGGGTAACCGAACCACCTTTTTTACAGATCAACCATCTGCACACCGGTTTCATCGCGCAGACCGGTCAACTATTTCGTAAAACCAAACAACTGATCAAAGGTGTTGATGATATTTCCCTGACGCTTCGCGAAGGAGAAATTCTGGGCGTAGTGGGTGAGTCGGGTTCGGGAAAATCGACCCTGGGGCGCAGTATTATGCGGCTGGTCGATAGTCAGGCGGGCGAAATTTTATTGCAGGGAAAAGATCTGCGCGGATTGTCCGGTCGCGCACTGAAGGTTGAACGACGGCATTTCCAGATGATCTTTCAAGATCCTTATGCATCCCTGAATCCGCGCATGACTGTATTTGATACCTTGGCCGAACCGCTGCTGCTGCATGGCATCGCTACCAAAGCGACCGTGCTTGAGCAGGTGAATCAGCTGATGGACGATGTGGGGCTTGAGCGACGGTTTATCCGTAAATACCCGCACGAATTTTCCGGTGGGCAGCGCCAGCGAATTGCTATCGCCCGGGCATTGGCGTTACGGCCGAAACTGATTATTGCCGACGAACCCGTGTCAGCACTTGATGTCACCATTCGCGCACAAATACTGGAGTTATTATTAACACTGACCCAGAAGCATGGATTAACCATGTTATTTATTTCTCACGATATGTCAGTCGTACGTTATCTGTGTGATCGGGTTGTTGTCATGCACAAAGGTAAGATTGTGGAAGAGGGTGAAACAGAAAAGATATTTGCATCGCCGGTCCACCCTTATACCCGTAGCTTGCTAAGTGCTATTCCTGTATTGGAGAAAGTGTAGCGAGTGTGGGTTAGCTTAAGGTGGCGCTGAGTAATTCGCGAGTATAGTCTTGCTCGGGTTGCGTAAAAATCTTCTCGGTGCTTGCTTGTTCTACAATCTTGCCGTTTTTCATCACCACGACTTGATGACTGATCGCACGGATGACTTTTAAATCGTGGCTGATAAACACGTAAGTTAACTGGTACTGCTCCTGGAGTTTGCGCAGCAGGTTGATCACCTGCACTTGCACAGCGCGGTCCAGGGCGGAGGTCGGTTCATCGAGGAAGATAATGTCCGGGTTCAGGATGAGCGCCCGTGCAATGGCAATTCGCTGGCGCTGCCCACCGGAAAACTCGTGGGGATAGCGGTGGCGAAATTCCGGATCAAGCCCTACATCTTCCATGCTTTTGATTACCGCTGCCTCAATAGCCTGCCGCGACATATCTGTATGGACCACCAATCCTTCGGCAATAATCTGTTGCACTGTCATGCGCGGGCTCAAGCTTGCAAAAGGATCCTGAAATACTACCTGCATTTGCCGACGCAACGGGCGTAATGCCTTTTGATTCAATCCTTCTATCGCTTGACCGCGAAAGGTAATGGAACCCTCTGCGTTTAGCAGGCGCAGCAACGCCATGGCCAGGGTTGATTTTCCGGAACCACTTTCCCCGACAATACCCAAGGTTTGCCCTTTAATGATATTGAGCTGGGCATTGTCAACGGCAACCAGAAACTGGGAAGGTCTGCGTAAAAAAGGTTTGTGCAATGGAAACCGTACCGACAGCTTATCGGTTGTTAACAGCGTTTCGGTATTGCCCGGCGGGATGATAGCGTTACCGGTTGGCTCGCTCTCCAACAACAATTTTGTATAAACCTCCGCCGGTTGGGAAAAGACGGTTTCGCAGGCGCCCTGTTCGACAATCCTGCCATTCTGCATCACTGCCATGCGATCACTGAAATGACGCACAACCCCCAGGTCATGGGTAATCAGCAAAAGCGTCATCCCCATTTCCTGTTGCAACTCTTTTAACAGGATCATGATCTGCTTTTGTACGGTTACATCCAATGCCGTGGTTGGTTCGTCGGCAATAAGGACGTCCGGCTGATTGGCCAATGCCATGGCGATCATGACACGCTGGCGTTGCCCGCCCGACAGCTGGTGTGGATAGGCGTTGAGTTTACCGGCTGCCTGCGGAATCCTGACGCGTTCAAGTTGGTGCAACACTTCCTTGCGCAGCGCCTCACCACGCAAGCCGCGATGCAAGCTGATGATCTCGCCAATCTGTTTTTCAACAGTATGTAACGGGTTTAATGCCGTCATCGGTTCCTGAAAAATCATGCCGATGCGGCGGCCACGAATTTTATTCATCGCGTTTTCATTCAACTGCAATAAATTCTGGCCTTCAAAATGAATGCGACTGGTCTCGGAGTGCGAAGCATAGGGGTAAGGAAGTAATTGCAAAATGCTGTGTGCTGTCACCGATTTTCCGGAACCGGATTCACCCACTAATGCAAAGGTCTCACCCTTGATTAATGTGATATTAACTTGCTCCACGACGCGACGCGCTTGCGCGCCGTGGCCGAAGGTCACATCCAGATTTTCTATGGTTAGGATAGGTTCACTCATCGCTTTACTGCTTGTTGATCAGTCGTGGATCAAACGCATCGCGCACGCCTTCGCCAATAAAGACGAGCAAGGTCAGCATCAGGGACAGCACGCCGAATGCACTCAAGGCCAGCCAGGGAGCGTGAAGATTATTCTTGCCTTGCGCGACCAGCTCTCCCAGTGACGGTGATCCTGGCGGTAAGCCAAAACCGAGAAAGTCTAATGATGTCAGCGTAGTAATCGCACCGGTCAGCAGGAACGGCATGAATGTCATGGTGGCGACCATCGCATTGGGCAACACATGACGCAAGATAATTTTCGGATTGCTGACGCCCAGTGCGCGTGCGGCGCGGACGTAATCCAGATTGCGACCGCGTAAAAACTCTGCACGCACCACATCGACCAGTGAGGTCCAACTGAACAACAGCATAATACCCAGCAGCCACCAGAAGTTGGGCGTGATGATGCTGGCGAGGATGATCAGCAAAAACAGCACAGGCAATGAACTCCATATCTCCAGGAAACGCTGGCCGAGCAAATCAATCTTGCCGCCGTAATAACCCTGGATCGCCCCGACCGTTACGCCGATCACGGCGCTGCCGAATGCCAGGACTAACGCAAATAGAATGGAGATGCGAAAACCGTAGATAATGCGCGCGACGACATCGCGCGCTTGGTCATCAGTACCCAGCCAGTTGCGTTGGCTCGGCGGCGAGGGAGCCGGTTGTGGCAAATTATGAATATGCGTGTTGTAGCTATAGGGGATTAACGGCCACAGTATCCAGCCTTCGGCTTCAATCAGGTCTTTGATATACGGATCACGATAATCTGCAGCGGTATCGAAATCACCACCGAAGGTCGTTTCCGGATAATAGGTAAACGCGGGGAAATAAAGGTCATCCTGATAGCTGATCAAAATCGGCTTGTCGTTGGCGATCAGTTCGGCTCCCATACTGATGGTAAACAGGATCGAAAAAATAACCAGGCTCCAATAGGCACGCCGGTTTTTGTAAAACGTCAGCAGGCGGCGCTGACTGATAGGACTCAAACGATCAACCCAGCGCATCATCAATGCTCCCTGCTTTGAAAATCAATGCGCGGGTCAACCCACACATACACCAGATCGGAAATCAGTTTGATAAATAAACCGAGCAAGGTGAAGATAAACAGGGTGCCAAAAAATACCGGGTAATCACGATTGGTCACTGCTTCAAAACTCAGCAGCCCCAAGCCATCCAATGAAAAGATAACTTCAATCAATAACGAGCCCGCGAAGAAAATACTGATAAAAGCGGCAGGAAAACCTGAAATGATAATCAGCATGGCATTGCGAAACACATGGCGATAAAGCACCTGGTTTTTGCTTAGGCCTTTCGCTTGTGCGGTGACGACATACTGTTTGTTTATTTCATCCAGAAAGGAATTTTTGGTGAGCATGGTCAGGGTAGCAAACCCGCCAATGGTGTAAGCCGTCAAGGGTAGGGCAAGGTGCCAAAAGTAATCCGCGATTTTACCCAGCAGGCTCAATTCATCAAAGTTGCTTGAGGTAAGGCCCCGCAAGGGAAACCAGTCAAAATAGGTGCCTCCTGCAAACACAACAATTAACAGAATGCCCAGCAGAAAGCCGGGAATAGCGTAGAGGATAGATACGATAGTGCTGCTAAGCACATCAAAATGGCTGCCGTGGCTGACGGCTTTGCGAATGCCCAACGGAATTGAGATTAAATAAATCAGCAGGGTACTCCACAAACCCAGGGAGATCGAAACCGGCAGCTTTTCAATGATCAGATCCAGCACATTGGCGTTGCGATAGAAACTCTCGCCGAAATCCAGCGAGACATAATTTTTGAGCATGATCCAGAAGCGTTCATGGGCCGGTTTGTCAAAACCGTACATCGTCTGGATGCGTTCGATAAT
>CAMLOU010000088.1 GCA_946481735.1 uncultured Cellvibrio sp. | reverse complement strand
AGAACGTTGCTCTTACAATCAGGGCCGCACGACGGTCGTTGACGAACCATGAGCGGTTTGCTTCAGTTCCTTCATTATCAAGAATCATGATCGTTTTGGTCTGTGTGTCGAGAATGTTAGTCAATTGTAATCCCACGGTAATGTTGTCATTAACGTTATAGAATATTGAACCGTCCAGGAAACCAGCATCATCGTTCCACAATGGATATTTACTGATTACATCACGAGTAGTTAGCAAATATTTACTGCGCCAGTTATAAGCCAGACGAAGTGACCAATCATTCTTTTCATACATACCGACAATATTGAATGTATGATCAGACACACCTTTTAAAGGCAAAGCCGAAATATCCGGCAAGGGATAACGGTCTTCTTCACCTTCCAGATCAGTAACAGGCTCAGCGAGCCCTGACAATGCACTGTTCTGTAGGCCTGAATCAATGTAGGTGTAGTTAACCTGAAGTCCCAATCCATCCCATGGAGCCGGCAACATATCGTAGAACTGTTGATAGGCAAGTTCAAAACCTTGCATATAACCGTCGCCGCCATTTACCGTAGTGGTGAACTCCACAGCTTGAGTTTGGCCAGTCACAGGATTGGTGAAGCTTCTTGGAAACGCACCTGTTACAAACGTATTACTTAAATCCTTATAGAAAATAGAGGTTGTAAACGATCCTACTGATGCAAAGTACCACTCCAGCGAAGCATCGTATTGAACTGATTCCATAGGCTGGAGATAGGGGTTACCACCCGAACCTTCCCACAGCACCGGAGCAACAGACTCAATATCGCGTCCCTCATCGGAGTTCTCATCCTCACCACCAACATCGGACGGTGGTGGCGCATCTGGCGGCAGCTCATCTTCAGGCACATAGGTAACGGCGAGTTGACGCGAGCCCAATACTGCCTGATTTTTTACTTCTGACATGTCTGGCAATGCAATGGCTTTGGATACGGCAAAGCGCGCGATTAAATCATCGGTCATTTCCAATTTGAGGTTTAGACTGGGCAATAAGCCGCTGTATTCGTCTATCGCTTGTTCCAGGGTAAAGGCATCGTTACCGAATGCACGCTCCTCCGCTGTTAACCAGTTTTTGGAATCGCGCGCATAGGCGATAGCATCCTGGACGGTGGGGTATCTATCGTCAGCAACCGCCTGTTCACCCCATGCATAGATAGCTTCATAATCGGTAAGATCTGTTGGCGCATCCTCCGGATAGGGAATACCAACCAAGTCCGGATACATCACTGAGCCCATCGCTTCGCGTTCCAATTCTACGTAACGCAGTCCAATATTACCGTTGAAGCGCATAGCCATTTCGTCCGATCCGAAATCCAGGCGTACATAGGCCGCCTTGTTGGTTTCGGTTGTGTTATAGACTTCAGGTGCCTGGAAAATTCCGTGCGAAACAAGATCTTCCCGTTGTGGGTAGGGAATCCAGGGGTCGTTGTCTGGCGCTGAGTTATAGAGTTCACGCTGGCCTTTAACGACATCCCTGACCAAATTTTCACTGGGGAATAGAAAGCCCCCGCCATCAACAGTTAAGACTCCACCGCGATGAAAATCACTGAAGTCTACGAACTCATATTCTTGATCAGCGACAAGGGGATCACTTAAATAGACAGCTGCCTTCCACTCCGCACCAATAGTTCCCCAGTTGTAGGAAGTGCTCCGCACTGTTTGTTCACGCTCCGCAAACCGCGCACCAAATTTCACCGACTTTAATAAACCGGAGTCGCCATCAAAGTTATATTTGACATCGGCTCGTGTCGCAAAAGATTCGCCTTCTGAGCGCTCATAATGATCCATTGCAGAACGCCACCAATAGTTTTCCGGGTTCTGAAACCAGTCCGGCTCTGCTTCACGACGAGTACTGAAAGGATCCTGTAAAACTAAAGATGGTGTATCACCCGTGGTATCGAATGTTTGCAGTGCCCACTGACCCAAGGCAATCTGCAAATCGTCATCAGATGTCTCCGCTTCAATATATTGCAAATCCAACTCATATTCCCATTGATCATTGGGAGTAAATTTGATGTTGAATGCGTAGTCATCAACAACCGTACGGGTATCTTTGTACCGCGTGTCCATTTGGAACTTGTTACCAAATTGTGCGTCACCCGGAGCGTAGCCACCACGCCACCCACCTGATGCTTCATGAACCATGGTACCGCTACCAAATACACCGTCGTCACTGAAAGTGAATTCGGTACCTTCCAGAACAGCTATCTGCCGCTCGCCACCGTATGCATCACCTTGGTATTTAACAGCGTTTTCAGTCCAGGATAATCGCGCATCAGAACGCATGAATTGCGCCGTAGTCAGGATGGTTTGATCTGTATTTTCCCATTGGAATGCTGCTGCATATCCCTTCCGGGTACGGTCATCATTCTTCATGAAGAAGTTCGAGCCATTAGGCACCCAAACAGTATCAAAGCCTTCTGCACCAGCAAAATCAGTTGCGTCATACTCAAGAAACGCATCTGACTGAATACCATGAGATGCGCCTTTCAGTTCAGAGTGGGCCAGGTTAACCAAGAACCCAAACTCACCTGCAGCAGTCTCCCAGCGGTCGCTAAAAAGAGCTGAAATTGTGGGGCTTTCTTCTTCAGCAATATCGCCATAGGAAATATCACCAGATATCGCAATAACGCGATCCGGCGAATCAAAAGGTTTACGAGTACGTAGGCTAACTGTTCCCCCGATACCACCTTCAATCATATCCGCCGATTGGTTTTTGTAGATGTCTACGCCGCCCATTAATTCCGGGGGCACATCCTGAAACGAGAGCCCGCGACCGGAATTTGCTGTAAAGGAATCTCGTCCATTAAATTCAGAACGCGTAGCAGTCATACCACGAATTACAGCACCTGAACCTTCAACACCGAAGTGATCAGGATCTTCTGAAGCGGCAAAGCGCTCAATAGACACACCAGGCAAACGCTGCATGGCTTCCAACACGCTACGATCTGGTAACGATCCAATATCTTTGGAAGAGATGGAGTCAACAAAAGTATCTGCATTACGTTTTATATCTTGAGCGTTTTCCAAGCTGGAGCGCACACCACTAACAACAATCTCTTCAATAGAACCCTCACCAGCTGCTGCTGGTTCTTGCGAAAAAGATGGTGAACTAAAAGCCATTACACACATGGCTAAAAGAGATTTTTTAAATTTAGGAGCGTGGGAAAATGGGTAAGGCGCGTGATTTTTATGGGAAACCATAAACAACCCCTTCTTATATATTATTAATAGGTATTTTGTTGCAAATCGATTTCTGTAACGCCAACTGACATGGAATGTCACGGTTGGTTATGCAATCCTATACGCCATCCTCGCAGTATGTCAATATGACCATAAGGTAAAGTACTAGAATGTTAGCGTGCATTCAAAAGCCCGATTGAATCATTACAGTTATATAGAGAAGAGCTAAAGTTCACCAGAAAAATAAATTTCATTGACAAAGTTTAATAATTATCTTTTCAATGAAATGGGCTGCTAAAAATTTCTATGGAAGCTAGAGGCAAAAAAAAAGCATATCGAATAAACGATATGCTTTTTTTCACCACAAGGGATTAGTTTTTAGAAATTAGCTCGTACGATAAATGCTGCACGACGATCATTAACAAACCAGGATCTACCCGCTTCTGCACCTTCACCGTCCAGGATCATGATGGTTTTGGTTTGGGTATTGAGCAGGTTGGTAAACTGCAAGCCTACAGTAACGTTTTCATTGATGTTGTAAAACACTGAACCATCAAGGAAACCAGCATCATCATTCCATAGAGGATATTTACTGATGACATCGCGCGTTGTCAGCAGATATTTAGAACGCCAGTTATACGCCAGGCGTACAGACCAGTCATACTTATCGTACATACCAACAATGTTAAAGGTATCCTTCGATTGCCCTTGCAACGGCACTTTATCGAAATTCACCCTTGCACCAGTATCGTTCGACGTTCCTTCAAAGTCGTCGACACTGCCATCGCCTGAGTTAGGCACACCACTCGCTTCGATGTAGGTGTAGTTAACCTGCAGACCTAATCCATCCCACGGTGAGGGCAGCATGTCATAGAATTGCTGATATGCAATTTCAAAACCTTGCATACTTCCATCACCACCGTTACGGGTCCCTTCCACTTCAGCAACCTGGGTAACGCCGGAAACCGGGTTGGTGAATTCTCGGGGGAATGCGCCGTAGACGAAGAAGTTACTTAAATCTTTATAGAAGAAAGTCGTGGTAAGCGAGCCTACATTGGCAAAATACCATTCCAATGAAGCATCATATTGCACTGACTCCATAGGTTTCAGGTAAGGGTTACCTGAACTGCCTCGCCAACCGGCAACTTCAGCCCCAAGAATACCGCCATCCGCATCAGGATTATCAGGATCAATGTCCGGGCGGAGAATATTGATCGCAATGGTGCCCAGATTAGCCTGATTTTTCACGGATTCCATGTCAGGTAAAGCAATGGCTTTCGCCACGGCAAAACGTGTGACTAACTCATCCGTTAATTCAACTTTCAGATTAAAGCTGGGTAGCACTGTGCTGTAATCGGAGGAATCTTCTTCAATAGTAAATGCGTTGTTCCCAAAACCACGCTCTTCATTGCTCAGGTAATTGTTTTCATCACCGATCCAACGAGAACCCTCATCTTCAAGAACAGCGGCAGCCGCTGCTTCCAGAGTCGGGTGTGTCCCTGCATCAACCAAAGCCTGTGCCTGTTCCACAACCCAAGCCTCAACTACCGGGCGAGTCAGCGGGGTGGAAATACCGGCCGGTACTGGATTGGTAGGAATCAAATCAGGATACTGAACTGAGCCCAAGGCATCACGCTTCAGGTTGACATAGCGTAAACCAAGGTTACCGCTAAAACGGTATGCGGTTTCATCCGATCCGAAATCAAACCGAACATAGGCTGCTTCATTAGTCTCTTGAGTAACATAGACTTCCGAGGGCAGGAAGTAACTCTCTGCACCATCGCGTGCATTAGCCGGAACAAAACTACCCGCATCTGCAACCAATTCCCGGCCGTGAATTACATCCCTAACCAATTTATCGCTGGGGTGCAATGTATAACCACCAGGGATATCTATTACGCCACCACGGTGGAAATCATCCCAACTGACCGCTTCAATCTCTTGACCTGCAACAATATCCCGATCAGCCCAGTAGATGTCTGTTTGCCAGCGAGGCCCTAAAGCACCCCAGTTATATACAGAATAGCGAACCGTTTGCTCCCGCTCGGCAAAGCGCACACCGGCGGAAACCGATTTCATAAAGCCTTGATTCTCAAAATTGTGTTTGACATCGATACGGCCGGCGATGGAGTCACCCTCGGATCGCTCGTAATGGTCCATCGCAGATTGCCACCAATATGAGGTCGGGTCCTGGAAGAAATTACTGTCACCGGCGGGATCACCCGAAAATCCAGGGAAACCTTCCGCGTAAGTTTCGGCATTAGCTTCGCGCAATCCGTTCCAGGGTTGAACCAAGCGCAGTGAGGGTGTATCACCACGTGTGTCATATTCCTGCATGGCATGAGTTGCCAGCATGATGGTCAGATCATCATCTTCAGTTTCTGCTTCAATATATTGCAGATCCAGGGAGTATTCCCATTGATCGTTAGGCGTAAACTTCACGTTAAACGCATAATCATCAATGATTGTACGGGTACTTTTATAGCGTGTATCGGTTTGGAACGGGTGGCCCCACTGCGCCACACTGATTGGATTATCACCCCATCCGCGTGGCACGCGGTCTTCATGTCCATCCGCTGTACGCCAGCCATCGGAATCTGTTAAAAAGCCCGCCTGGAAGATACCCTGGTCATCGAATTCAAACTCAGTGCCTGCTAGTGGGCGAGTGCGGCGAAGATCTTGTTGTGAGTTCTCATCAAAATAGCCACCTTGATATTTGATGGCATTTTCTGTCCAAGCCAGCTCTGCATCAGAGCGCATGAATTGGAAGGTTGCCAATACCGTATCGCTGGGATTCTCCCATTGAAAGGCAGCCGCATAACCATTGCGCTCACGATCATCAAATTTCATGGTGGCGTTGGAGCCATTGGGCATCCAAACAATGCCCGTGCCGTTCTCACCGACGAAAGCCTCTGCTCCAGGCAATGTCTGATTCGGGTAGCCTGAGTATACGTTTGTATCAGGATCAGGGTTATTATCCCGAGACATATACTTCACATAAGCATCACTTTGTATCCCGTGCGAAACACCTTTCAATTCCGAGTGCGCCAGATTCAGCAAAAATCCAAATTCACCAGCACTCGTATCCCAGCGATCACTGAATAAAGCGGAAACTGTCGGGGTCGCCTCTTCGGCCATATCGCCGTAGGAAACATCACCAGACAATGCAAATACGCGCTCATTTGAGTCAAATGGTTTGCGAGTCCGCAAACTCACCGTGCCACCGATACCACCTTCGATCATATCGGCGGTTTGGTTTTTATAGAGATCCACCCCACCCATCAACTCAGGCGGCACGTCTTGGAAACTTAAACCACGGCCCGAGTTGGCCGTGAATGAGTCTCTTCCGTTGAATTCGCTACGTGTAGCACTCATACCACGAATAACTGCACCGCTTCCTTCTACTCCGAAGTGGTCTGGGTCATTAGCAGCAGCAAAGCGCTCGATTGAAACACCCGGCAAACGTTGCATTGCCTCAAGCACACTACGATCAGGTAGCGAACCTATATCGGAAGCAGAAATGGAGTCGACAAACGTATCGGCATTGCGTTTGATTTGCTGAGCATTTTGCAAGTCAGTCCGCACACCGCTGACCACGATTTCTTCAATGTTTCCAGCATCACCTGAGGTGTCCTGCGCCATCACCGGCGCACCTAACGCCATGATGCACATCGCCAACATCGATCGTTTGAAGTGAGGACGCTTTTCTGAATAGACGGTACGTAGCTTTTTATCATTATTCATAGCCAACCCCTTATTAAAATTATTAGGTATTGTTTAGCCAAGCCACGAGTCATAGCTAAGGCATCAACACTTATAGTGTAGTAAACCTTAAGCAATAGACAAACCTGGCGTATTTATTGACAACGCTGTCAAAAAGGATTTTATGCAGAAATCTAGGAGCGCAGCGCCCAATATGAGGCGCCAATCATAAGGTTGGACGTTCAAACTTCCGCAACAGAAGTTCGTACTTCAGCTTTCCTGATAACCAGAAGTTTTTTAGTAGCTTTATTCTATATTGGTGCGCTGTCAGTTGAGCGGATAAACAAAAGCCTCCACTGAGGAGGCTTTTGGGGAAATGAAAACAGAAGGGAATCAGTGAAAGGGATGACGTAGTACAACGGTTTGAACACGGTCAGGGCCGGTGGAGACGATATCAATTGGCGTCGCCATCAACTCTTCCAGACGGGCGATGTAAGCCCGAGCATTGGGGGGTAGCTCTTCAAGGGTGCGCGCACCTACGGTGGATTCGCTCCAGCCAGGCATTTCCTCGTATACCGGTTGTATCTCTGCCCAACCTTCAGCGTCAAACGGAATGCCCGTCGGATTGCCTGCGGCGTCCTGATAACCAATACAAATTTTGACCGTCTCTAACCCGTCGAGCACATCGAGCTTGGTCAGGCATACGCCGGTAACACTGTTGATGCGGTTGGCATGGCGAACGGCAACGATATCGAACCAGCCGCAACGGCGTTTGCGTCCGGTCGTCGCACCGAACTCATGGCCTTTTTCACCGAGGTACACGCCGATCTCACATTCCAGCTCTGTCGGGAAAGGCCCTGACCCCACACGGGTGGTGTAGGCCTTGGTAATTCCCAGTACATAGTCCAGGTACATAGGACCAAAACCGGAACCGGTGGCGGTTCCGCCGGCGGTGGTATTGGAGGAGGTCACAAAGGGGTAGGTGCCGTGATCGATATCCAGCAATGAACCTTGAGCGCCTTCAAAGAGGATGTTGTCGCCTTTTTCACGAGCGCTATGCAGCATTTCAGTCACATCGGCAATCATCGGCAGGAGCTCTTCTGCCCAGCGGGTGCAATCAGCCAAGGTTTGTTCGTAATCCACCGCACTGACTTTAAAGTACTCAGTCAGGACAAAGTTATGGTAACTCAGCACGTCCTTCAGTTTGATCGCAAAACTTTCCAGGTCCATCAGATCACCCAGGCGCAAACCGCGACGGGCGACCTTGTCTTCATAGGCCGGGCCGATACCACGGCCGGTTGTACCAATCTTGGCATCACCGCGAGCAGCTTCACGCGCCTGGTCAAGGGCAACATGGTAGGAGAGGATCAGGGGGCAAGCCGGCGATAAACGCAGCCGTTCACGGACCGGCACACCGGTTGCCTCCAGCTCTGCAATCTCTTTAAGCAAGGCTTCCGGGGACAAGACAACACCGTTACCGATCAGACAGGTAACACCGTCGCGCAGTACGCCGGAGGGGATCAGGTGCAAAACTGTTTTCTTACCATCGATCACCAATGTATGACCCGCATTGTGGCCGCCCTGGAAGCGGGTGACGAGTGAGACCTGATCCGTTAGCAGATCAACAATCTTGCCCTTACCTTCATCACCCCACTGGGTGCCCAATACGACAACGTTTTTGCCCATGACTTGGTTTAACTCTCTGTAAGCTTGATAAAAATTACGGTGCCGGCAACACAACCCCGCAGGTTTCTGCGCAGTGCCGACCCAGTGATAGACGCTAAAGTGGAACGACCTCGTAGATTCCCTTGCTCACAATCAATTGACGATCACAATGTAGCTCCGCAGCAGCGGCGACATCGTTTGCGCAAATAACCCGCTCGCCTTTTGCACGCAATGCCTGGATAGCCTGCCATTGTTCGAAGTCGTCAGTCACGACAGCGAGGATGCCTTTGGGCTGGCATTGCGTTAATAATCCCAGTTTACTTAATGCGGTGATATCCACAGCAAACCCGGTCGCAGGCCGGGCTCGACCAAAGACTTCACCGATATGATCGTAGCGACCGCCACTGGCGATAGGATTGCCATAACCCGGGGCAAATGCGGCAAAGACCAGGCCCGTCAGGTAATGGTAGCCACGCAACTCTCCCAGGTCGAAATACAACTCAGCCTGGGGGTAGCGGCGTTCAATCACTCTCGCCACCGCCGCCAGTTGTTCTACCGCATCCGCAGCGGCTGGGGCGATCAACATGAAACGTTCACTGGCGGCCGCAAGTATTGACTGGTCACCGGCGAAGCCAGGTAAATCAATAAAGAGCTCAGCGATGGCTGCATCAGCAATATTCGCAGCCACCCAGGCGTGAATCTCGGCCATGGCTTTGCGCTGAAGCAGATCGAAAAAAGCGTCCTCCTGAGCCTCACTCAGGCGTGCCGCATTGGCCAGCGCCCGGTAGATCCCCACATGGCCGAGGTCGATATGCAGCCTCGGCAGCTCAGCCAGCAACAAAGACTCCAACAGCAAAGAAACCACTTCAATGTCGGCCGAGATACCCGCTTCGCCATAAAATTCCACACCGGCCTGAATGGGCGTGCGTGTAGCAAGGGGGTTTTTAGGTTTGGTGTGCACCACATGGCCGGCATAACAGAGGCGATTGGCTCCGGCACGATTAAAGCTGTGCGCGTCCATCCGGGCGGTCTGCGGGGTGATGTCGGCACGAATACCCAAGGTCCGTCCCGTTAACTGATCGGTTACCTTAAACGTTAATAAGTCGACATCTCGGCCAAGGCCGATAAGCAGGGAGTCGGTGTATTCCAGCAAGGGCGGAATCACCATGTCATAACCCCAGTTACTGTATAGGTCCAGTAACCGGCGGCGTAAATGATCTATTGATTTGGCTTCGGCAGGCAGAATTTCTTCCACACCATCGGGCAACAGCCAGCGGTCGGCGTAAGTCATAGCGACTCTAATGTCATTATTTCAGTACATACAATAAACCGACACCGATCATCATGCTGACCAGACCCACGATACGGAGGTGGCGGTCAGAGACCATGGCTATGCTTGCAACCAAGCGGCGCCAACGGGTCGGATATAGAAAAGGAAGTATGCCCTCGATCACCAGCATCAGGCAGAAAGCTCTACCGATTTCTTCCCACATAACCAAGATTCTCCATCGCAGGGCGATGTGCGGTCACCTTTCGACCAGAGCATAAAAAACCGAGCCAGTGGCTCGGTTGCGGGATTTTACACCCTTTGCCGGGGAATGTTGAGCTGAAATCCAGCTATTTTTTCCCGGCGGGGTCTTTCAGGAAGCGGAAGAAATCACTGCCGGGATCAATCACCAGTAAATCATCCTTACCATCAAAGGTGGCTGAGTAAGCATTAAGGCTACGCACAAAAGCATAGAACTCGGCGTCCTTATTATAGGCCTCAGCATAGATCGCCGCCGCCTTTGCATCCCCATCACCGCGCAAGCGTTCGGCATCGCGATAGGCGTTAGCTTCCAGTACCGCACGCTGACGATCAGCATCGGCGCGGATAACTTCCGCCTGCTCTTTACCTTTTGAGCGATACTCACGCGCTTCCTTTTCGCGGTCAGCCGCCATACGGGCGAAGACCGAGTCACTAACATCCGTCGGCAGATCGATGCGCTTGACGCGGATATCGATCACCTCAAGCCCCAACAAGCCTTCACTGACAGCGTTCAGGTTAAAGGTCAACTCGCTCATCAACTCATCGCGCTTACCCGATACCACTTCGTGCAATGTGCGGCGACCAAACTGGTTACGCAGACCATCCGCTACCCGCTGGGCCAAACGCTCCGCCGCAACAGTTTCATCACCGCCGGTGGCCTTGTAGTAGGTCTCAACATTCTTGACGCGCCACTTGATGTAGGAATCCACGATCAGACGCTTGTTCTCGATGGTAAAGAAACTTTCGGGACGCATATCAGCGGTCAACAAGCGGCCATCAAATTTCCGCACCTTGTCGGCAAAGGGAATCTTGAAATGCAAGCCAGGAGGAACATCGGCGTTCACCAGGCGACCAAAGCGCAGCACCACCGCGCGCTCGTATTCAGTAACAATATAAAAGCTGCTTGAGCCAAGGATCAGGACAACCACAATGACCAGCAGCGAGAGAAAACCACGGTTACTCATTAGCGGATCTCCCGACGGATATTGGATGGCATGGATTCCTGGCGGGGAATCTCACGAAGCGTTGTTGGGGTATTGGTAGCGGGCGCAGCTGAGCCTTGTTGCACCATTCTGTCCAGGGGCAAATACAACATGTTGTTACCACCCTCGACATCTACCATCACCTTGGAGGTGTTACCCATTACCCGCTCCAGGGTTTCAATATAAAGACGCTCGCGAGTGACAGCTGGCGCACGCTTGTATTCTGTCAAAAGACGCTCGAAACGATCAGACTCACCTTCTGCACGCGCAACCACCTCGGCGCGGTAAGCCTCGGCTTCTTCAATCATCCGTTGCGCACGACCGCGCGCCTCCGGAATGACCGCATTGGCATAGGCCTGGGCCTCATTCTTCAGCCGTTCTTCATCTTCTTTTGCCTTGATGACATCATCAAATGCCGCACGCACTTCTTCCGGCGGACGACCTTCCTGGATGTTCACATCACGTACCAGAATGCCGGTACCGTAATTATCCAGATAGGTTTGCAGACGCATCTTTACTTCCGCAGCAATTTTTTGACGGCCTTCAGAGAGCACCTGGTTCAGCTCAGTTGAGCCGATAACATGGCGAATCGCACTGTCTGTGGCATGACGCAGGCTGATTTCCGGGTCTTTTACGTTCAGCACATACGCTTTCACATCAGCCACGTTGTACTGCACGGTCAAGGGCAACTCCACGATGCTTTCATCCTGCGTCAGCATCAAGCCGCGCGCGGGATATTGGCTTTCAGTTGTGACGTTCACCTTGAACACCTGGGAAATAATCGGGGCATTCCAGCGCAGACCGGGATCTTTAATTTCCTGGAAAGCACCAAATTGCAGGACAACAGCCCTTTCTTTGGCATCGACCTGATAGATACCGGCAATGCCGTAGATGATCAGCGCAACAACGGCTAACACCACCAGAATACCGCCAAAACCACCGCCGCTACTCTCGTTGGAGCCTTTACCGCCGGAGCCGCCGCCAAACAAGCCGTTCAGTTTTTCCTGCAGCTTCTTGAATGCTTCATCCAGATCCGGAGGACCATCGTTATTTTTGCCCCCACCACCCCATGGGTCTTTATCCTTACCTCCCGGTTCATTCCAGGCCATACATACTCTCCAGTCTTATTAATCAAAATTAGGTCGATCTCCCGGCCTACCGCAAATCCGGTTGGGGCCGATGATCAGGTGTCGGGATTCTAACAAAGCCTGAGCGCAAACCAACAGGCTATTTACGGGCGATTACCTTCACCCACCCAGGTCAGCTTGTCCAGCGCCAGAGATTCTGCACTCAATATACGTAATAAATCACTTTTGGGGATGCGAAGATCCAGCTCTGATGAACCATCATCGCGATAATTCTCGTCCGCCACCGCTTGCTGTTGATAAAGCATGGCGCGCAAACGGCCTTGATCTGCCTTGAGCAGCAACCGTCCCAACACCATCTCTTCACCCAACAATTCGGCAATCGCTTGCAGCAGCAAGTCACAACCTGCGCCGGATTGAGCAGACAGCCACACCGCCACCGGAGCGCCATTATCACCACGATCAATTCGTGGCTCCATGTCCAGCAGGTCTATCTTGTTATACACGCGTAGCTGCGGCAAATCAGCTGCGCCGATTTCCTCCAGAACCAGATCCACCTGTTCGATGTTGCGCAGGCGCTCATCAGCAAATGCATCAACAACGTGGAGTAACAGTGTGGAGTTGGCCGCTTCTTCCAGCGTCGCACGAAATGCTTCAACCAGTTTATGGGGAAGGTGGCTGATAAAACCCACGGTGTCGGCAAAGATCACAGCGCCAATATCGGCCAGTTCGAGGCGGCGCATTGTGGGGTCCAGCGTGGCAAAAAGCTGGTCCTGCACATATACCTCCGCACCCGTCACGCGATTGAACAGGGTGGATTTTCCGGCGTTGGTGTAACCGACCAGCGAGACGGTAGGGATAGCGGCACGCTGACGCGAGCGTCGCCCCTGTTCCCGTTGCGAACGCACTTTCTCAAGCCGTTGCTCAATCATGGTGATGCGGTTACGCAGCAGACGACGGTCGGTTTCCAACTGGGTTTCACCCGGACCGCGCAAACCGATACCACCTTTTTGTCGCTCAAGGTGAGTCCAGCCTCGCACTAGGCGCGTGGACATATGACGCAACTGCGCCAACTCCACCTGCAATTTACCTTCAAAGGTGCGCGCGCGCTGGGCAAAGATATCAAGGATAAGCCCGGTCCGATCCAGTACGCGGCACTGTAACTCTTTCTCCAGGTTGCGTTCCTGGCTGGGGGTAAGGGTATGGTTAAAGATAACGAGTTTGGCTTCATGGTCGGCCACCACCTGCTGCAATTCCTGCAACTTGCCGGTACCGATAAAAAACCTGGCATTAGGGGATCGGCTATTTCCTGTTATTAAAGCAACAGGATCACCGCCAGCGGAGAGCACAAGCTCTTCAAATTCACGGGGGTCTTCCGGCTCCTGGCCGTGAGACACGTTCAGGTGAACCAGCACTGCCAGTTCACCTGACTCAGGGCGATCAAAAAACAATTAATACCTCGAGGGGTTATTGCTCGACTTGCTCTTCTTCGCCTTCCAGCTCTCCCGCTGCATTCAGCAGAGGTACACGCACAGCGCGAGAAGGTACAACGGTGGAGATGGCGTGCTTGTAAACCATTTGGCTCACGGTGTTTTTCAACAGCACTACAAACTGATCAAATGACTCAACCTGACCTTGCAACTTGATGCCATTTACCAGGTAAATGGATACAGGTACGCGTTCCTTTCTCAGGACGTTCAGGTAAGGGTCTTGTAAACTATGCCCTTTTGACATGTTTATTCTCCAATTATGTAAATAACAAGATTACCCACCTAAGTCTTCCGATACCGCATGGAAGGGGGTGGAACAAAGTATGAAAATCTGACTAGGGTTCTCACGGGGCTATTATATGGCTGCGCCAGTTATAAAATTCAAGGCGTAACCCACAATTTCTTCACGTGAGAGTGAAATACCGTTTTCCCGCTCGGTATACAACCAGTATAGATCAGGCCAACCGCGCAACCAGGTAAATTGTCGTTTGGCTAACTGGCGTGTTGCAATGATACCGCGCTCGACCATTTCCTCCCTGGTCAAATCGCCCTCCAGATATTCCCACACCTGACGATACCCCACCGCCCGTATTGCCGGTAAATCAGGGTGCAAGTCCTCGCGTCGATGCAGACGTGTGACCTCCTCGACCAAACCTTGTTCCAGCATTTTGTGGAACCGTGTCGCAATCCGTTGATGTAATAGCCTTCGATCGCGGGGAGCAATAGCCATTTGGGTGACGCGATAACGTTCTGTGAAGGGTGCGCCCGTCTCCTGCTGCTGTTCGCGCCGCAATGCTGACATTGTCTTACCACTGACGCGGTAAACTTCCAGCGCACGACTCAGGCGTTGCGAGTGATTAGGGTGAATCTCTGCGGCGGTTTCCGGATCGACCTGCGCAAGCTGTGCATGAATAGAAGGCCAACCATATTGCGCCGCCTCCTGCTCAATCGCAGCCCTCACCTGCAAATCTGCCGGTGGCATATCTGCCAGACCATCGAGTAACGCCCTGAAATAGAGCATGGTTCCGCCGACCAACAGCGGAATTTTTCCGTCAGCAATAATGGCCGCAATTTCACGCTCCGCGTCTGCGCAAAAATCAGCGGCGGAATAAGGCTCGGCGGGATCGCGAATATCAATCAAGCGGTGCGGTGCCGCTGCCAATTCAGCAGCGCTCGGCTTTGCTGTGCCAATATCCATTCCCCGATACACCAGGGTCGAATCCACACTGATCAACTCCACCGGCAGATGTTTGCGCAGGGCAATGGCCAGATCGGTTTTGCCGGATGCCGTCGGCCCCATCAAAAAAATCACCTGGGGTCGCGTTGCCTGTTGCGATTGGGTTTCGCTCACGATCATTGCCCGCGCATAAATAACTTGTCCAACTCGTCCAGGGATTGCAGCAACCAGGTGGGCCGGCCGTGATTGCATTGCCCACTGCGCTCAGTGGCTTCCATATCGCGCAGCAGCGCATTCATCTCCGGGATTGTCAGGCGGCGGTTGGCTCTCACGGACGCGTGACAGGCCATGGTGCCAAGGATCTCATTGATGTGGTGCTGAATGCGCTCGCTGGTACCGTGTTCAATCAGGTCCGCCAACACATCGCGCACCAGTTGTTCGACCTTCGCACGGTTAAGCACCACCGGGATCTGCCGGACCAGGAGGGTTTCCGGTCCGGCGCGCTGCAATTCAAAGCCCAGACTTTTAAAGGTATCCGCATGCTGTTCTGCGCAATCGGCCTCTTTCTGGCTGACGGCGATGCTTTCCGGCACCAGCATCGGCTGGGTTTGTAAACCGCCGCAGGAAAAGGCGGATTTCATCCGCTCATAAGTAATGCGTTCGTGCGCCGCGTGCATGTCCACAATAATCAATCCTTGCGCGTTTTCCGCCAGAATATAAATCCCTTTCAACTGCGCGATGGCATACCCCAAAGGTGGAACGTCATCGTCCGACACCTCGGGCAAGGGCGACGCCGGCTGATGCAGATCACCGTAAACTTTCATCTGTTCACGCACCGCCGCAGGCGATGCACTGAAAGACGAGGGGGAATAATAATTCGCAGCCTGGGGCGCAACCGGCGCGGTTGATGCAGCGGCAAAACTGATACGTTCCTGTCCCTGAAACTCCCCGGCAGCAAGACCTTGAGCCGCTGGCGTTTGCTGCGTTAATAACGTATTGCCTGCGGTTGTTTTATTGAGTGAATCTTCCGGTTTAACCTGCGCCAGCGCGCGATGCAAACTGCTGTAGATAAAATCGTGGACGCTGCGATTATCGCGAAAACGCACTTCATGTTTGGTGGGATGAACATTGACATCCACCGTGGCCGGGTCCAATTCAAGATACAACACAAACGCGGGATGACGGCCGTGATACAACACGTCCTGATAAGCCTGCCGCACCGCATGGCTGACCAATTTATCGCGAATGCAACGACCGTTTACAAAAAAATGTTGCAGATCGGCCTGGCTGCGTGAAAACGTCGGCAGGGCTACCCAGCCCCATAAACGTAATCCATTGCGTTCCATTTCTATGTGCACCGCATTTTCCATAAATGCCGGCCCACACACTTGCGCCACGCGGCGCTCCTGCTCCAGCTGACTGTCGCCAGCGCGCCAGGCATAAATTGCACGATTGTTATGGCGCAGGTTAAACGCGACATCAAAACGTGAAAGTGCCAGGCGTTTTACTACGTCTTCCAGATGCGTATATTCGGTTTTTTCAGTACGTAAAAATTTACGGCGCGCCGGGGTATTAAAAAATAAATCGCGCACTTCCACCGTGGTGCCGCGCGGATGCGGCGCCGGTGATACTTCAGTTTGCATATCGCGTCCTTCTGCCACCACCTGCCAACCCAAGCTGTTGTCGTTGGTGCTGGTAATCAGCGCAAGACGCGCGACAGAACTGATACTGGCGAGGGCCTCACCGCGAAAGCCGAGCGTGGCGACTGCCTCCAGATCATCCAGTTCATAAATTTTGCTGGTGGCATGGCGGCTCAGCGCCAGCGGCAAATCTTCCTGATCAATGCCCGAACCGTTATCGCGTACGCGCATCAGTTTGATACCGCCATCTTCAACATCGATATCGAGGCGAGTAGCACCGGCGTCCAGACTGTTCTCAAGGAGTTCTTTAATCACCGACGACGGGCGCTCCACCACTTCACCCGCAGCAATCTGGTTGGCGAGACGGGGGCTGAGTAATTTAATTCGGTTCATGTTGTGATGGTGCCTGAAAAAATAAAAATCCCGCGCAAGCGGGTAAGAAAGTTTCCACCAGTGTGCTTACGAAAACGCTGTCAGGATGCAGGAATCTTGAGTGTTTGCCCCACCTTGATGACATGACTTTTCATCCTGTTATGTGCCAGCAATTGGCTGATGCTGACATTGTAGCGCTGGGCGATAGCGGTCAGCGTGTCCCCCGGTGCAATAACATGTTCGCGGGCAATGCCACCACCGCCGGCACCTTGTTGTGCGGCGATATAAGTCCCGGCGGGCGGGTTTTGCACAAAGTATTGGCGTACGCCTTTAAACACCGCCTGGGCCATTTGTTTGCGATAAGCCGACGAGCCCAGTTTCTGCGCTTCTTCCGGGTTGGAGATAAATCCGGTTTCCACCAGGATGGATGGAACATCCGGTGATTTAAGCACCATAAACCCGGCCTGCTCTACATGGCGCTTGTGCAACCGCGCGATGTTGCCCATGGAATTCAATACGTGATTGCCCACTTGCAAGCTGGAATTCAGCGTGGCGGTCATGGAAAGATCAACCAGCACACCCGCCAGTATTTCATCTTTGTCTTCCAGGCTGATGCCACCCACACCGCCGATCAGGTCCGCTTCATTTTCCCGTTGCGCCAGGAAACGCGCCGTTTCACTGGTAGCACCGTGACGCGATAACGCGAACACAGAGGCACCGCGCGCGGAAGATTTGTGGAACGCATCCGCATGGATAGAAACGAATAAATCCGCTTGCATATTGCGCGCGATATCGCGGCGCTTTTTGAGGGGAATAAAATAATCGCCGGTGCGCACCAGCTTGGCGGTAAATCCGCGCTCTGCATTGATCGCAGCCACCAGTTCTTTACTGATAGCGAGGGTGACATCTTTTTCGCGCAACCGCTTGGGGCCGATAGCACCCGGATCTTCGCCGCCGTGGCCGGCATCCACGGCAATAATAATATCCCGCTCACCAGCCACGGACGCCTGGGTTTTTACGGCTGCCTGGGGCGATACCGCCGGCACGGGCACATTATCCGCCGCCGGCACGGGCACATTATCCGCCGCCGGCGTGGCCGCCGGTTTGGCTGGTGT
>CAMLOU010000087.1 GCA_946481735.1 uncultured Cellvibrio sp. | reverse complement strand
CCTGACTGGTCACGGAACAGCGAACCGCCTACACTAGCCACCTTGAATAGGTGACGTAAAAGGCTGGACTATGGTCAAGATTGGTCAGATGAACCGCTTGCAAGCGGTCAAACAGATTGATGCCGGTATGCTGTTGGCGGGTGGTGAATTCGGTAATATTCTGCTACCCCGTCGCTATCTGGCCGACTCTGTCAAACCAGGCGATGATCTGGATGTTTTTATCTACCTCGATTCTGATGATTGCATCATTGCTACCACACTGACACCCAAGGTGATGGTGGGCCAGTGTGCCCACTTGCAAGTCAAAGAGGTCAACGCGGTAGGTGCTTTTCTCGACTGGGGCCTACCGAAGGATTTATTGGTACCCTACAACGAACAACACAAACCCATGGAAGCCGGCCGCTCTTATGTGGTGACGGTCTATCTCGATAGTTACACCAATCGCATCACGGCGTCATCCAAATTAAGCCATCATTTGCAGGAACGCGCCGACGGGTTGAAGATTGATCAAGCGGTGGATCTGCTGATTTGCGGACGCAGTGACATGGGTTACAAAGCGGTAATCAATCATACGCACCTGGGTCTGATTTTTCGCGACGATGCTTTTCGCACGCTGGTCTATGGCGAACGCTTGCAGGGCTATATCAAAAATATTCGTCCGGACCGCAAGATCGGTCTCAGCCTCCAGCAACAATCCAGCAAAGGCAAAGATGAACTGGCAGAAAAAATTCTCCGGTTTCTCGTTGACCACAATGGCGTTTCTACCTTGACGGATAAGAGTGAGCCCGATGCAATCTATCGGCAGTATCAGGTTAGCAAGGGAAAATATAAAAACGCCTTGAGCACGCTGTATAAGCAACGGAAAATCTTAATCGACGACGATAAAATTACGCTCGTGGAACAGGAAAAGTAAATGACCCGACAAATCATTCGCTGGGGCATTATCGGTGCCGGCAATGTGACTGAAGTGAAAAGCGGACCGGGATTTTATAAGAATCCCGATTCCCAATTGCTCGCTGTCATGCGCCGCGACGCGCACAAAGCGCGGGATTTTGCTGAACGTCACCATGTTCCGCTGTGGTATACAGATGCACATGATCTGCTGGCCAACCCGGACATAGACGCGATCTACATCGCCACTCCGCCGCTGCAACATAAAGATTATGCCCTGGCGGCTTTGGCAGCCGGCAAACATGTCTATATTGAAAAACCCGTGACCATGAATGCCGCCGAATGCGATGCCATTATCGCCGCGCAATCCGCTACATCCCTGAAGGTATGCGTGGCCCACTATCGCCGCTTTGTGCCATGTTTTTTAACATTTTTTGAGCTTATTCAACAAGGCGCCATCGGCAAACCCCTGCTGGCCCGCATCGACATGCTGCGCACTGCCAATGACAATTTAATTGCCAAAACCGATGAAAACTGGCGAGTCAACCCGACGATTTCCGGTGGCGGTTTATTTCATGACCTGTCGCCGCATCAGCTGGATTTATTGCTGCATTGGTTTGGGCCCGTGGTAGAGGCCCGCGGCTTTGGCACCAACCAGGCGGGGCTTTATCCAGCCGATGATTGTGTGCTGGGTTGGGCGAGGTTAAAAACGGGGGTGGAATTCCAGGGCCGTTGGCATTACGCCGTACCAGCGCATCTGGAGCAGGACTTGTGTGAAATTATCGGTACGGAAGGCAGCCTGTCGATCAATTTTTTTGGTGAGCAAGTTATTCGCCTGAACAATCGCGACGGCCAGCAAACGTTTCGTATTCCCAATCCACCTCACATTCAGCAGCCGATGATTGAGCAGGTTAATCGTTACCTGCGCGGCGAGCGTGATAATCCCTGTTCCGTGGCAGAGGCGAAAGCGGTAATGTCCCTGATAGATTGTTTTACTCAGAAATAGAATATTACTTTCTGCCAAAATATTAATTTCTGTCAACATGTTACTCACTGCTGAACAGATACGGAAATAATTTACGCCGTTCAGCGTCCGACAGTGAGGCAACCCGCTCGCGATTACGATCAGGAATCGCCTCTGCATCGGGAAAAAATTCCAGCGCGTTGGCCAAGCTGGCTTCACGAATAATATGCAATATCGGGTAAGGCGCGCGGTTAGTCAGGTTCTCCGGATCATCCGGTTCTGCGCCGGCAAAACAGTAATCGGGATGAAAGCTGGCAATTTGATAAACACCTTGCCAGTTCATGCGTTTTAGCAGTTGGTTAGTCCATGGCAGAAACTGTGTGTAAGCAAAAAAATCCTGCAAACTATTCGGTACAATCACCAGTGTGGTTTCTATCTCCGTGGCGGGGTGCGCATCGAGCAACTCCATTTCCCGCTGCATATCCTCCAGCACACCCTCTTCGTCCTTCGCCTCGCTCACAAAAAAGCGCACGCGGTTTTCACGCGTCGGCTTGGCTGAAAAAGGGCAGAGATGTAAACCGATCACCACCTCATTAAGCCAGTGGATAACCGCAACTTGCGCCGGATGCATAACCTGATTACCTTTTTTGACTTCTGTGACCGGCGATATCTTGCTAGACTTGCTGACACAAATCCAGCCTTATTAGCCGGGCCCTGCCTTGATTGAACTGACGCTTATCAATCCTTACGAACCTGAGCGGCTTGCCGCACGTAAACGTGCAAAGCACTTGTGTCAGCAGTTGAATAATCTGCGCGCTGATCAACGCAAAGCCCGTCAACTACTCTACGCGCAATTATTTGCGGAAGCCGATAATCCCTTTATTGAACCGGATTTTTATTGCGATTATGGCAGCCATATTTATCTGGGTGAAAATTTTTATGCCAATCATCATTGCCTGATGTTGGACGCTGCCGATATCCGCATCGGCAAGCGTGTGAAGTTCGGGCCCGGCGTGCATTTGTACACCACTACCCACCCCATAGATGCGGCGCAACGTGCTGCCGGACAGGTGCTAGCCGCACCGATTACCATTGGTGATGATTGCTGGCTCGGTGGCAATACGCTGGTCATGCCGGGTGTCACCATCGGAGAAAAAAGTGTGGTGGGTGCCGGCAGTGTCGTCACACGGTCCATTCCCGCCGGTGTGGTCGCCATGGGTAATCCCTGCCGCGTGGTGCGCGATCTGTAGCCCTTTATCCTTATCCATCCAGTTGATCTCACTTCTCATGACACAGAGGTTGATTCCATCATGACGCATTCCCGCCCGCTGATCTGGTTGATGGTTGTTGCCAGTACCTTTTTCTGGGGCAGCAATTTTAATGCGGGGCATGCGATAGCCGATGAAGTGCCTGCATTGACTGCAGCAGCCGAACGTTTTGCAATTGCACTGGTGGGGTTTTTATTGATCCGCTTATTTCAGGGCAAGGCGGAATCGTCATTGTGCCTGAGGGATATGCTGGTGTTATTTCCGCTGGGTATCGTCGGTGTCTTTGGTTTTAATTATGCATTTTTTACTGCATTGCATTCGACCTCCGCATTGAATGCGGCGCTGATCATGGCACTGTCTCCGATGGTGTCGCTGTTATTTTCTGCCTGGTTGTTGCCAATAAGGATTCGCTGGTTTCAATATGCCGGGATTGTGATTGCCTTTATCGGTGTGAGCCTGGTGATTACCGGGGGTAATTTCGGGTTGCTGCATATTGCGATCGGTGATGCCTGGATGATGCTCGCATGCCTGGTCTGGAGTCTTTACAGTGTGGGCTCGAAAAAATTTGCCGGGCATATTCCACCCTTGCAGTTTGCGCGCTGGACGGTATGTATCGGGGCGGTTGCATTGATTCTTGCGGCTTTGGTGATTGAAGATCCGTTGGCCACTATTCCGTCGTTGAGTGTAGATACCCATATTATCCTGGTGTATATGGCGACTTTCGGGGCGGTGTTTGCGTATATTTTTTGGTTGCGGGGTGTGTATTTGTTGGGGCCGGAGCGGGCGACGATTACGTTTAATCTGGTTCCGGTGTTTACGTTGTTGGTGAATCTGGCATTGGGGACTGTGCCCTTGCCGTTGCAGGTGGTGGGGATGGTGTTGGTGCTGGGTGGGGTGTTGATTTCGAGTGGTTGGAATTTTAAAACTTTATACAAAAAGCGTTCTTAATCCGTTTGTCAACTGGGGATGATGTTTTGAAAACGCATGTACACATCCCTGTGGCTCCCGCACGTCAGCCATGACTTGAGGGTTTCAAAACATCATCCCCAGCTGACAAACTCACATCGGAGTAAACGGCAGCAATTAATTTTAATCGACAATAATATGCGGCAAAAACCGTGAGCTGTCTTTGGTAATCAGTGTGCTGTCTTCACGAATAGCAATCCCTGCGGCGCTGTCTCCTACCACCCAACTGCCGATCATGGTGTAGCTGTCGGTGTGGCGGTGGTTGTCGCGGAATGTTGGTAGTGGGCATAAGGCTTGGCGAATGTAGCGACCGTCGCTGTAGGGGCCGTCGGCGCTGATGTTTTCGCCTTGTTCGGTGATCAATTCCACGTTGGCGCCTTCGCGGGAAAATAGCGGTTTGCGTACCCAGCCTTTGGTTAACGTCTGGGTGGTGTCTTCGAAGAAGGCGGGGAGCAGGTTGGGATGGTCAGGATATTTTTGCCAGAGCAACGGTAGTATGCCTTTGTTGGAGAGCAGCATCTTCCAGCTGGGTTCCAGCCATTGGGTGTTGGAGGTGCGGACGGTTTTGCCGAAGTCTTCGCGGACCATAAATTCCCAGGGATAGAGTTTGAATATGCCGGGGATGGGATAGCCTTCGAGGTCGACGAATTGGCCGTCGTGTTCACCGATGTCTTCGATGGCGATGTAGCGCGCATCCATTCCCGCTTGTTGCGCGATGTCCATCAGGTAATCGACGGTGCCTTTGTCTTCAATATTGCCGCTGACGCTGGAAAAATAAAACGGTTGCGGCAGGGGCAGTGAGCGAAAGGCTTCTTCCAGTTTGTCTTGCAGGGAGTTGAATTGATCGGCTCCGCTCGGCAATTCACCGCGCTGGATTTTTTCTTCCAGCCACACCCATTGAAAAAATCCGGTTTCAAATAATGAGGTGGGCGTATCGTAATTGAGTTCCAGTAATTTAGCCGGGCCTTTACCGTCGTAAACGAGATCCATACGGCCGTATAGATGCGGTTCGCCGTTGGTCCAGCTGTTGTAGATGTGATTCCAGAATAATTCGGGGATGGCTAATTGCCGCAGCTTTTCCGCATCGCGCACGATGTCACTTACCAGGTCCATCGCCATGCCATGCAATTCTTCCGTGGGTGTTTCCAGGTCGTCTTCAATTTGTTGCAAGGTAAATTGGTAGTAGGCGGTTTCGTCCCAATAGGGTTCGCCGTCGAACGTATGAAACTGAAACCCTACCCGCTCCGCGTAGTCGCGCCACTGTGGGCGCTCGACCGTATCGACACGCTTCATCAATCAACCACCGTAGGAATTACGTGCGGCGGCTTGCGCACCAAAACCACCGCGTTGAGCGAACTGGCCGGCACGCGGTTGCACCTGGGACGGACGCACCGTCACCGGCCCGGTCTGCCGTGCGACCGGGGTGTTGGTGGCGGTGCGGAAGGTGCCGCGATCATCGCGGGACTTATACAAGGGTTGCGTACGAACACCGTTGCGTGCATTGGCAGCAGCTCCCGCAGCGCCACCGGTTCCGGCAGCGGTGCGCTCTTCCTGTTGCGCTGGATTTGGCATGGCGCCGCCCTGGCGATTAAACATTTGGCCGGCCATATACCCCATCATCATCGGCATAAAGAACGAACCGCTGGCGTGTTGTTGCGGTGCGGCTTCGCATTGGCCTGAACCAAAATCATTCTCGCATTCCGCTTTATTCAGATACTTGGGTGCAACCTGGGGATGCAGCGCCTGTGCCGCACGATAGTCTGCATAGCATTGGTCCGCTGACGTGCTCGTGACCAGAGACGCACACTCTTCCGGACTGCTGAACACAACGGCTTCGGCGGGATCTTCACCGCAGCCAGCAAGCATCATCGTGGTCGTAGGTACCATCAACATCAGAGCGACTTTTTTACTGCGTTTCATTTCAAATTCCTCAATACGTCATGCACGCGGCGTTTAATATACCCACCGCAATGGCGCTGGTCGCAGCAAAGATACCGGCGGCCAGCTCACCTTTGGCAATCCGTTCCGGCAATTGTTTAAGCAACACTCGCAATACCAGAAAGGTCAACACTTGTACAACCAGCGCCACCACACCCCAGATAGCACAATCAAGCAGAGACAATGAGTTGCTGATCGCGCTGGACAGCGGTAACGCAAAACCGACCAGGGCGCCGCCAAAGGCGATGGCTGCCGCCGCATTGTCAGCGCGGATCAATTCCAGCTCGTTGTGCGGCGTAACCCAGGTATAAATCAGAGTGAACATACTCACCAAGGCGATAGCCAACACAAAATAAATCAAAAAGGCCGGCAAACCAGAGAGTGATGAAAGCGCCGTTTCCAACATAAGCAATCCTCGATTATTCAATTCAGCGGGACGATCCTGTTTAAGGGGGATGATCGTGCGCAACTTGCCGGGGAAAAACAAGAGGCATCAACAAAAAGCGCGTCGATGAAAGCGCCCGGAAATACAGGGTTTAGCGCGTTGACCGGCGGCTGGATTTTTCCGCAGGATTGTTGTTAAGTGGTTACTCCTCTCACCATCGGGAATTCTTTCATGGTTCGACAGCGCTATGTCACGGCCAGTTGGTTGCTGCTCACCCTGCTTTTGCCAGCCTGCCTGGGGAATGAACCACCGCAAGCACTCGGCACCCTGGAACGGGATCGGGTGGTATTAAAAGCAACAGCGGCGGAAATCCTTGTTGCCCTGCCCCATGCCGAAGGCGAAGACGTACAGGCGGGTGACTTGCTCGTGCAACTCGATGACACCCGCCAACGGGCTCTGGTCGCACGGGCCGAAGCCCAGGTAGCCAGCGCGGCGGCTACCCTCGCCAAGTTACAGCACGGTGCACGGGCTGAAGATATCGCCAGCGCCCGCGCGCAGGTCAATGGCGCCAGGGCGCAATTGATCGAGGCACAAAAAACCTTTGAGCGTGCCGAGGTCCTGGTATCCCGCCAACTCGCCGGCCAAGCCGACCTGGATCGCGCCCGCGCACAACGCGACTCCGCGCAAGCCGCGCTGGAACGTGCCAATGAAGGTTTGCTCTTACTCACCAACGGCGCCCGCGAAGAAGACCTGCAACAGGCGGAAGCCGTGCTGGCTGAAGCCCGCGCGGTACTGCAACTGGAACAACATAATCTGCAAGAATTGAGCATTCGCGCCACGCGCGCCGGACGACTGGATCGGCTGCCGAAATATCTTGGAGAGCGTGCCAACGTCGGTGATGCGGTTGCCATTGTCCTGGCGGGCGAGGCGCCCTACGCGCGGGTGTATATTCCCGAACCCTACCGCGTTAAATTGCGTGTTGGCCAGACCCTGAATGTATCGGTGGATGGCGTGGCCGATCCGCTACCCGGCACCCTGCGCTGGATTGCCCAGGATGCAGCCTTTACCCCTTACTACGCACTCAACGCCGCCGATCGCGCGCGCCTGGTCTATCTGGCAGAGATTCAATTGTCCGCCGCCGCCAACGATTTACCCAACGGCGTTCCGGCACAAGTTGTGCTGCCGGAGTAAAACGGATGAATTCGACCACGGCATCCGACATTGCCATTGAAACCCGTGGTCTCACCCGACGCTTCGGTGACTTCACGGCGGTGGATAATCTCGACCTCACCATCGCAACCGGTACGATCTACGGTTTTTTAGGCCCTAACGGCTGCGGCAAATCCACCAGCATGCGATTAATTACCGGACTGCTCACGCCGAGCAGCGGCAGCGTTAGCGTGTTGGGAATGGACATTCCCGCCCAGGCCGAATCCTTGCGCTTGCGCATCGGCTACATGACCCAAAAATTTTCGCTTTATGAAGATTTGAGTGTGGAGGAAAACCTGCGCTTCATGGCACAGATCTACAACCTCGACACGCGCCAGAGCAAAGTGCGCATCGCCGCGCAGTTAGCGGAGTACGATCTCGATCAACGGCGTCGCCGTTTGGCCAGCAGCCTCAGCGGTGGGCAACGTCAACGACTCGCACTGGCCGCAGCAACATTACATCAACCGGAGCTCCTGATTCTTGATGAGCCCACCTCCGCCGTCGATCCGGAAAACCGGCGGGATTTCTGGGAAAAACTGTTTGACCTGTGCGACCAGGGCGCCACGATTCTCGTGTCCACCCATTACATGGATGAGGCCGAACGCTGCCATGGTTTGGCCATTCTGGAGGCGGGTATTAAACGTGCCGACGGTCCACCCGCCACATTGATGCGCGATTTGGGCGCGCGCGTCATAGAGATAGACGGCCCCGATTTGCGCCTGCTGAAGCAACAACTGGCCGACATTCCGGAAGTCATTTCGGCGGCACAACAGGGAACGCATTTGCGGGTCCTGGTGCGCGATTCAGTGGCCGAACCGGATACCTGGTTTAAACAGGCACATGCCCCCCTGGCTGCTGGACGGGACATTCACCTCGTCCGCCCCAGCCTTGAAGATGTGTTTGTGCACTGCACGGGAGAGGGACGACGCCAATGATATTCTCCGGCTGGATCAACAGTTGGCAACGCGTCTCCGCCATCATGTTCAAGGAGCTGCGCCAACTCTCGCGGGATCGTCCCACCTTCGGCATGATTGTGATGATTCCGTTGATCCAATTATTGCTGTTCGGTTACGCCATCAACACCAATGTGCGCAACTTACCCGTTGGCGTGGTCGATCAAAGTCACAGCGAACTCGGCCGCATCCTGGTGGCGGATGTGGCAGCAACCCAGGTGGTAAAAATTGAAACACTGTACGCAACACCGCAACAGGCTGCCGATGCAATTACCCAAGGTAAAGTGCGCGCGGCATTAATCATCCCCGCTGATTTGCCGCAACGCATGCAGGACCAACGGCCCCTCGCACAATGGTTAGTGGATGGCTCCGATACCATGGTCAGCAGTGCGCTGCTGGGTTTGCAATCCATGCCCTTGAGCACGCCCCTGATTCCCGCCGCCGAGCCCGCCAAAAACACCTTTACCATGAGTCTGTTTTACAATCCGCAACGCCGCGCCGCGGTCAATATTGTGCCCGGTCTGGTCGGCGTTATCCTGACGATGACCATGATCATGTTCACCTCTGCCGCGCTGGTACGTGAACGGGAACGAGGCAATTTGGAGTTGTTGATCACCACACCGGTTAAACCCATGGAGTTGATGATCGGCAAGATCGTGCCTTATGTATTTGTCGGCCTGATTCAGCTGGTGATTATCCTCGGCCTGGGTTACCTGATTTTTGATGTGCCGATCAATGGCCGAATTGATCAGTTGTTTATTGCCGTCTTATTGTTTATCAGCGCGAGCCTCACGCTGGGTATGCTGATCTCCACCCTGGCAAAAACCCAATTGCAAGCCATGCAGCTAACGGTGTTTATTTTAATTCCGTCAATCCTGTTATCCGGTTTTATGTTTCCCTACGAAGGCATGCCCACCGTTGCACAATGGATTGCCGAGATACTGCCCGCTACCCATTTTATTCGCGTCATTCGCGGCATCGTCTTACGCGGTGCAATGTTGATAGATTTACTGCCGGATTTATTGTGGCTGGCGGGCTTTACCGTTCTGGGGTTATATGCCGCAGCAAAACGGTTTAAGAAGCGCTTGGATTGATGATGCAAGGATCATCAATTTTTGCGAGCAAGGACAGTAAACGTATGCCAGTGCTTCATATTCCCCAACGCGGTTGGGGCAAGCTCATCCCTTTCATGTAACGCCAATATGTCAAAATCACAGAATAATACATCCAGGGCATTTTTAGTCACGGCGTGAACTGAATGGTTGGGGCTGTGGACCCAGGAGTCTTCAGGGCCGACAAAGTCACCGAGAAAAATCCCACCCGAAACCAGGTTGTTCAACATCTTATGGAGGGTTTCGTCAAAGCGTTCCGGTTGGCAGAAAAATAAACTGTTACTGGCCAGGACAAGCCCTGCTTCGCTGAAGGCAAACTCTTCCATCAAACAGACCGACGCACGAAAACCAGGGTTTTCGGAGAACCGATAATTGCAGATATCTATCGCTCTTGCTTCCTTATCAAACGCAATTACCTCGTAACCCTGGCTTAGCAAATAGGCTGCATCTGCGCCGACACCGCAGCCGCAATCAATGGCCGTTTTGAGGCCGGAGGTATTTTGCTGCACAGCATTTTCCAGGATTTCCCTGTGCGGCTTATCCGCGACGACATTAAAGTAATCCTTCCAGTCCGGTTTTTTATAATCCATAAACGGGTAAATTCACATACAAGGGAAATTATTTACAGTAGCTCCTGAAACGGAAGTTCCACTTCCTGCGCCCATCAAGAGTGCATTCAACAATCGTCGAATATAGAACAGATAAACTAAAACACAACCCCTAATTCCACAACGGCAGGTTATTCAGGTTGTTTATTACCTTTATTCGCTTTTTGCGCTGACTGGCTACCTCTTACGGCTACGACAAGAGGAACAGACTGAGGCTATACTTGAGCTGACAATTTTAATGGATAAAAGATGTTATGTTCGACGCCCTGACATTCACCACGCTCATCATGGGCGAACTCATTTTCCTGCTGGTGGTGATCGCCGGGTTGATGGGATTGATCATCCGCAAGCAGCGACAGCGACACCAGTTCCTGCTGGAGGAATACCGTAAGCTGCGCCAATATAATCATTCCGTATTTCATTCAGACTCAATGAGCGGACTGGATGTTGCCACACTCTCCCCTGATGATCCGGTTGATCGCTTCCTTCTTGAAGCAATGAATGATTCCCTGGCTCGCTACCGAAAAGCAGCCCAAGCCAACCTGCCCCGGCTTTCTCCGGAGCTACCCTTCAGCGCCAAGGTGGCGGCGCTGCGTTATTTGTTTAATAAAGCTGAAGCAGATGTGCGCAAGCAAAAGACGGTGCGCGCAGAACACTGGATGCAATTTGAAAAGCAATTGGCCGACATCGCCCGCTGGGTAACAACCCCTAAAAAACTCTCCAAACCCTTACCCAATAATCGCCTTCGTCTGCTACAGGAAAAAATTGACGTACTCAAACCCTTTGAGAAAGAAAATGAGCGGTTACAACGAAAACTGACGGCGGCTGAAGCCCGCTACGCACACCTGACGGAGTATGAACGCGAAAGCAAACAAACCCTGGCGAAGATGCACAACATCATCCAGGCCTTACAAATGGCCAACGCTTACAAGGGCGAACATATGGATCAAAAGATCAAGGACGCACTGCAACCGATCGATAAGGACAACCACTGGACGCCGCCCCACCAAAGCTACCAGAACAGCGTCAGTCAGCTGGATAATATTGCCGATATTTCGGAACGAAAATATTCGCTGGTGCGCAAGATGGTGGATGAACTTCCCTTTGCGTACACCGACCTGAATGACAGCCAGCGACAAAAGATGAGCGATTCCATTCGCGCACTGGAGCTGGATTTGGTCAAGTCTGATCAACACATCACCAACCTGCAAAAGGAATTGAAGGCCGCCAGGGAAAGTATGAAGCAGCCGACCGTCGTCGTCGAAGCCAAACCGGTTACACCGTTTAATAAATATGCGCCCGGCAAAGAACTGTTGGTTCATCCCTTACCCCAGGATGTAAAACCGGCTGCAGCAGATACCACTGCCGAAGAGACCCTGACAATCATCCACAGTGGCGCGCCAGAGGCTGAGCCCAAGGCTGAATTACCGAATGACTGGATCAGCAGTGGCGGCCACAAGCGCACCTTTGCCGAGATTGAACAGTTACGCACCAACAACCAGAACCAACGCAATATCATTATTGATCTGGAGAAAGAGCTGCGCTCCCTGCGTAAGTCCATGCATGAAACCACCGACGAGGCGGAAAAAGAAGACAAAAGTAAAGACATCGAGCGGCTTGAACGTTTGATCAAGGAATGTGAATACTGTATCGAAACCCTTGAAAGCGAGGTTGACTTACTGCACGAACAATTAAAACAGGGTACGCATCCGGATGCCGGGCAAAGCAAACCCCAGGAAGAGGTGGAAAAATTAAACCGGGAACTGGAAAGTATTTCAAACAAGCTGCAACACACCATCAAACAGCACGCCCATACCAGCATCATCAATCGCCTGGCGGTGGAAGCCCTGTCTACGAACACCCTGGAAGATTTATCAAAGTTACTGGTCAAGGCCATCAAGGACCTGAATATTACGGCCGGTTTTTATTTGCAATCCCAGGCGGGGAATGCGGAGTACTACACAGGTAACAAATTCACGCCTGCTGAACAAAAGCTGTTGCGCCAGCCCGGCAATGTCGCCGCTGTGGCTTATCTGAATGAAGGTATCCTGTTTGCGCGTCCCAAAGCCCATGTATTGCTGCGCAACCCGCCGGACGACGACGATGAACAGCTACAACTGGAAAATACCTTGAGTAATATTGTAAGTATCATCAGCGGACAAATTGATCACAAAGAAACCCATAATCAGTTACAAAAACAGTCGCGCAAATTGGATGCCTGGGTGGCAGAAACCAAAAAACAATTACAGCAACTGGATACCCAATACGCTTACCAGTCGGAAGAAAGCCGGCGTATCGTCAATAATTTAAGTGATGAACTGAAGCGCTCCATGGAGATGCTGGAGATGTCAGATAGCACACGACTGGTTTTTGATAACGCCATCAGCGAGTGCAATCAGCGCTTACATGTTTTACTCGACAGCGGCAAGATGATTGATCATACGGCATCCAAATTAATTGCTAGCCTTGATAATCTTCACAAATAGATTTATTAGTTTTTATTCACCACAGCCAGTGCAGCACGGACTTTATCGATCAAGGCTTTACGATCAAAGGGTTTGGCCAGAAACATGGTTGCCCCAGCCGATAAGCTTTTTTCAATGGTGGCCTTATCATTCGCGCCCGATACAATCACGACCGGTGTATGTTTAAAGATGGCAGTGGAACGTAGCCGCCGCGTCAGTTGCAAACCATCCAGGTCCGGCAGGTCAATGTCCAGCAAGATCAACAAGGGCCGCAGGTTGCGCAATACCTTCATCGCCTCCACGGCGTTAGCGGCGGATACAATGGTGTAACCTTCCTCGCGCAAAATCTTGCTTTGAATACGGCGCTGAAATTCATGATCTTCCACAATCAATACCGTGCCTTTGGCCTTGTCTGGCTTTTTGCTCACGCCAGTCGTGACCTCAGGAAATAAATCCCGCCTCACCCGTTCATTCCATTCCGCTAACCATGAAGGCAGGATTTCAGCACGCAAGGGTTTGGCAATGAAATAGCCCTGCGCGTAATCACACGGCGTTTGCCGCACAAAATCCCAGTCGCGCTGGTTTTCGACTCCCTCCGCCACGACTTGCATATGCAGTTGTTGGGCAAGGTTAAGGCTGGTGTCGAACATGACTTTGATACGCTTGTCCGCCCAGGCACCATTGACAAAACTTTTATCAATCTTGAATTCGTCGAAGGGAATATCGCGCAGTTGTGCCAGGGAAGAATGGCCGGTGCCGAAGTCGTCAATGGAAAGGACAAAGCGTTTCAACCGCAGGCGCGTCAGCGTATCAAGCGTGACGGCCGGATCTTTCATCGCACGGCTTTCGGTGATCTCCAGCGTAATGTCTTTAGGTAATAATCCAGCCGCCATTATCTGCGCACTGAAGCTGTCCGCGAACTCCAGCGAGGCCAGGTTTTCCATGGAGATATTAATGGCCAGAGGTAGGTTGATGCCCTGCTGGGCCCATTGAATATGCTGCTTCAACGCCTGGTCCAGTACCTTGTGCGCCAAGGCATCAATTAACTGGTTATCTTCGGCTAACACAATAAAGGCATCCGGCATGACTACACCGTCGGTCGGGTGATGCCAGCGCACCAATACCTCGAGACCGGCCACACGACCCGTGTTGAGCGCCACCTTGGGTTGATAATAATTCACCAGTTGGCCCAGCTCGATCGCCTGCTGTAATTCGGCAGCTGTGTATTGTTTTTTGACCAGGGGCACCTGTTCCAGTGACGGTTCCCAACTGGCCAACATCGTGGCGATAGATTCCGGAGTAAGGGGTTTTTGCAGGTGGCCGACAATCGCAATGCGATGGGCTTCGACCAAACGTTGGGCGGCGCTCAACATCCGTAAATCTTCACCGCTGATCAGAATCAAATGGCCGGCAAACTGTCGTTGCACCAGATGACGCACAAATTCAATGCCGTCCATCTCCGGCATATTCAAGTCGAGGAAAATCAGCGCGGGGTGATGCGGTGCATCATCAAGAATATCCAGTGCACTTGTGCCACTGAGGCAGGTGGTGATTCGATTGTAGCCTTGCACCGAGAGAATGCGCTGCAACAACTTGAGCATAAAGGGATCATCGTCAACCACCAGAATATCGGCGGCGAATTTACTCCCTGGAGAGGTGCTGGTCATGATTTGCCTCATGCGAAAGGTAACGCATTATAGAGTGGGAACCCGAAAAAAACTGCTGTGATCGTCAGCTATCCGGTAGCAGCACATCCACACAGCCATTGACCGCCGCCAGCTCGCGTTCAAATACCTGCAGACAGTCTACCAAGGACACCTCCGGTTGCTGATTACAGAGCATTTCAAGCTGCGCACAACATTCACCCAGCTGCAGCGCACCCACAGAACGCGCTGATGATTTTAGTTTATGGGCAATGGATGCAATCAGCCGCCGGTCATTGCGGGCACTGGCTGCACGCAGATCTTCCGCCATGATCAAGGCGCCCATGTGGAAGTCCTGCAAAAATTCATGCACCACCGCCGGCTCGTTACCCACCAGATCCTGAAGAATGCGAATATCAATCACAGCATCCGTGTTGTTGGAAAAAGCCGCCACCGTCGCGTCAGCAGGCGAAAGCGTTGAGCAAGTGTCGGCGGCGGGCAGCCATTGCTCCAATACACTTTGCAACTCTGCCAGCGACACGGGTTTGGTGAGATATTCATCCATGCCCACCGCATGACAACGTTCTGCCTCACCCCGCACCGCATTCGCACTGAGCGCCACAATCGGGATATACGCGTAACCATTTTCCTGATCGCGCACGGCCTGGGCCAAGGCGTAACCATCCATCTCGGGCATATGCAAATCCGTCAGTAACAGCGCGTACTCACCGCGCTGCCAATACTGCAGGGCTTCGCGGCCGTTGCTCACCACATCAGCGGCGTAACCCAACAACGCCAGTTGTCGCAGGATGACTTTTTGATTGGTTTCGTTGTCTTCCGCCACCAGAATCAAACGCCGCTGTTGCACCGCCTGATCGCGCGGTGGCGGTAAAAAAGCGCTTTCGTCTTTACCGGATAACAAGGGCGGTTTTTCTTCTTCGGCTTTGCCAAGAGCAACCGCTACCGCATGAAGAAACGTGGGATAGTCGAGCAGGTTGCCATCAACCATCACGTGGTTGCGGGTATCGCAGCGCGGTTTGCGCCGCTGGCCGCGCCCGATGACGACATAACGGATATCCTGCTGCGGCCATTGTTGCGCGATAGTCGTTAGTACTTTTTCGCGGGTCTGCACATCATCCCGCGTATCCATTACCCACACCCAGGGACCGGACGAGGGTGCGGACAACGCCGTTGGTGTCAGAAGGAATTCCTTGCTCGATAATAAAGTTACCTGCGCACCCGCCGCACTTAAATAACGGGCGAGATCTTCTGCAAGACTGTGCTCATCACCCAGCGTGACACAGGACAATCCGGCCAGAGGCACCGGCTCAGTTTCATCAGCCAGATGCGGAAGACAACCAAAGGGTAAGCGCACAATAAAATGTGATCCCTGGTTCGCTTGACTTTCTACCCGGATATTGCCGCGCATCAATTCGACCAGGTGCCGCGAGATAGTCAGCCCCAATCCGGTGCCGCCAAATTGGCGCGTCGTGGATGCATCGGCCTGCGTAAACGGACTGAACAAACGCGCCAGGGTATCGGTGGACATACCAATGCCGTTGTCGATGATATGAAACTCCAGCGCAACACTATGGGAGCCTTGTTCTGCCAGGCAGGTGCGAACCATGACCCGACCGGCCCGCTCCAGGCCCGCCGAAAATTTAATGGCATTGTTGATCAGGTTAACCAATACCTGACGCACCCGCAGGCCATCGCCAAGCAACATGTCCGGGATCGCCGGGTCCGTGAATAACGTTAATTCAACGCCTTTATTCTCGGCAAACCGATCAAGCATCAAACACACACCTTTAATGAGATTCATCATGGATATCGGTGCAGATTCAATATCCATCTTGCCCGCTTCTATCTTGGAGAAATCCAGGATGTCATCAATGATCCCCAACAGCGAATAGGCGGAATCGCGAATAATATCGAGCATCTCCACCTGGTAATTTTTAAGACTGGTTTGATGCAAGACATCCACCATACCGATCACACCACTGATAGGGGTGCGAATCTCGTGGCTCATGGTGGCAAGAAAATTGGACTTCGCCTGGCTGGCTAACTCGGCCACCTGTTGCGCGTGTTTTAATTCATTGATGCGCGCAATCTCCACCTCGGCCCGTTTGCTCGCAGTTAAATCGGTCATGCCGCCTAACATGCGAATGGCTTTACCATCCGCGCCACGAATCAGGAAGCTGCGATCTTGCACATAGGCGTATGAACCGTCTTTGCATGCGAATCGATACTCACCGGTCCAATGATCTTCCACACCGTTGATCACAGAAAAAATACTGTCCAGCACCCGTTCTTTATCATCCGGATGAATACGCGTCGTCCATGAACGGCTGTCTGGCTCCAATTCAGCCGGAGAAAAACCAAACAGATTTTCTATGCCACCTCCCCACCAGAGACTGTCTGTCACTAAATCCCAATCCCAAATTGCATCCGCGGTAGCGCGGGCAATCAATTTAAACCGCTCCTCACTTTCCCGAATTTTTCCCTGCGCTTCGCGTTGGGCATTGATATCCTGAAAATAGATCGCCAGGCCTTCCGCCGATGGATAGACATTTACTCTGAACCAGGCATTCAGCGGCGAATAGAGAGCTTCGAAAGATACCTTTTGGCCTTCCGCCATTGCTTGCCGATAGCTATATTCAAACGGCGTACCTACCGCCAATGGAAATTCCTGCCAGATATTTTTTCCTATCAGTTCCGCTCGCTGGCGCTGCAACAGTCGTTCGGCTTCGCTGTTTATATAAATGAAGTTCCACTCGCCATCCAGCGTGAAGAAGGCGTCGGTAATATTTTCCCAGGTGGTGGTGAGGCGCTGGGCGAGTTGTACAACCTTTTGTTCCGTTTCCTTGACATCGGTAATGTCGCTGGTCACCGCTACCATACCGTCGACCACACCGTCTTCCCGGTGCGTTAGCGAGACGCTCGCGCGCATCCAAATAACAGTTCCATCGACGCGACGGCAGCGGGCTTCCTGGATAAAGCTGACACATTCCCCGTTTAACAAGGTGCCGATCAAACGAAGCGCTTCGGGTAAATCGTCGGGATGGAGAATATCCATGAACGGCTTATGTAATAGCGCCTCTTCCGCCATACCCAACATCGCACAATAGGCAGGATTGACGGAGAGAAAATGTCCGTCCAGATCAATCAGTGCAATGCCGGTTGCTGCCGCAGAGAGAATATTGCGCAGCCGCTGTTGCGTGACCTTTTCAAGTCGATAACCCTGGCGCCGCCATTCCAGATGACGCATGACTTGCCATGCAAGTGTCTGTAATGCTTCGCATTGATCCGCACTCAGGTTACGAGGTTGAACGTCCATGACAGCTAAAGTTCCGAGTGCAAAACCCTCTTGTGTAACCAGAGGAATGCCTGCATAAAAACGCAGATAGGGAGGGCCGATAACCAGGGGATTGTGTTTGAATCGGTCGTCCAGCCAGGTATCGGATACAACAAACGGCTGTTCACTTTTAATCGCTTCGGCACAAAACGCTATTGAGCGATCTGTGGAGCGGACGTCGAGGCCATAAGCAGATTTAAACCACTGACGCGCATCATCAACCAG
>CAMLOU010000086.1 GCA_946481735.1 uncultured Cellvibrio sp. | reverse complement strand
TTAATCAACCTTAAGCTTTTCGTAAAAACAATTATGTCGGGCCAATTATTAATCTACAGTTACACAACATTTTTTACAGAATTCCATTATTTTTTTCACTCTCCAGACACTTAAGCGCATATAAACCGCGATCTGCGACTGACGGTGAGGGATCAGAAGCAAAACGGCTCGCATATAGAAATGATTTTTCTCCAAGAGCTTCTATATGGCGAATAAGCATTTCCGCCGCAATTTTTCGCACCATTGGAGACGAGTCAATGGATGCAGCATCTAATATCTCCAAAAACGGTCTAATAACTGTCAAATCTCGCCCCGCAACGACAGGATTAAACTTGCCTTTACAGTATCTGATGTCCGTCCATTCCCATTTTCGCCCTTCAAGCCAAGTCAACCTTCTTTCGAATTGGCTTCGATAAGCTTTAGCACGCACCGGGGGCTGTACTGCGCTTGTCGCAATGTCGTTAAGATAATCATCAAGAACCGGCGTGCGACCCACCTGCGAAAATAATGAAGTGATTGGTCCGGATGCAGCGGATACGATTTTTCTCTTCAACGCTTCTGCTATATCTTTATTTGAGAGAGAGTCAAGCAAAACGCGCCTGTCCGATTCTTCCATTCGCCCCCACGATCCCCAGTGAGGCAATGTTATACACAAAACATCTATAAAATCTTCAACAGCAGACAAAGCTACGATGCCAGGAATTTTTTCTCGAGCAGCTCTGCGAACCTGCGGCACCCAATCGTTCAGCCGCCGAATGACGAGAGCCAAAAAGAATCTATTCGGTGCCGGACCTGATAGTGCTAATAATGCCCTCTCCCGCTTGTATCCATCCCAAGAAATAAGGTCAATCCATGTAAGAAAATTCGATGGCTTCTTCGGCATTCCAAATCTTGAGCCTTGATTATCTCTTAACCCATTGGCAAATTCGGAACGGATAAACTTTTCCCAATAATCTAAATTTGAGAGAGCTAATTGTGAAGTGGCATTAATCAGCGCTGACATATCAGCCTTAACCACGCTGCTTGATTTAATGGACAGTGTAAATTCCTTAAGCGCTGCTATTACTTTCTCCTCTGCATCTTGCATCACATAGAACCTTTTTTACATCCATTAGCATGACGAAAAACAACAATCATTTAAGCAATACGACTGCTGTTTCAAAATTTACTTTATCTATTCCGTTTATACGCCTTATTTTTATGATGTCTGGTTCCGTAACTCCCGAAGAGCACCACTTATAACGCGAAATGAAGAGCGCAACAACAATAACGCCAGCAAAGACGCAACAATTATATCGGGCCAACCGGATTGAAATAGCCAGACACCAGCGGCCGCGATAAATACAGACAAATTGGAAGCGATGTCATTGCGCGAACATTCAAAGACGGAGCTCATATTAATATCCTCGCTCCGATGCTGCCATAACAGCCACAAACACAACCCGTTGGCGGCCACTCCGGCCAAGCTGAAGATACCCATAATCTCATAGGAAGGAACGACGGGATTAAATAACTTCCAAATCACCTGCCCGACAACCACTGATGCGCCGAGAAATATTAAAACCCCCTTGAACAGCGCAACCCTTGCTTTAACCTGCACGCTGTGCGCGACGACGTACAAACTTAACCCGTAGGTCAGTGCATCGCCCAGGTTATCCAAACTGTCCGAAAGCAGCGCCGTCGAGCGTCCATAAAAGGCTGCGCCGACAATAAAAAAGAACATAACCGCATTGATCCAGAGCACCTTTATCAAGGTACTCTTCTGCCGCGCGCGCAATGCATCTATTGCACAATTGTTTTCACAACATGAACCGCCCATCAAAACCTCCAAATTCTATCGTTGCCTTACGGCTAGCACAGCTGAATTTTTTTAAACATCAATTTATCAACACTCGATAAAGCGGATTGCGGAGTGCGATGTGGGACCATCGCCGACATGGGCGACCCACAGGGATGTGGGAAGTTTCCCGAAGCGCCGGGAGCGCGAAGGGATGTCGGTGATGAGCCTACAGGGATGTATGCATTCGCTACATCCTGTAGCTCACCCTGCGGGCAGCTACGCTGTGCAAACGGGCTGTCCTGCCCGTTTGCACAGCGTGTCCAGCATAGCGCTCCGCAATCCAGCCAATGGCACACTCAAAAATTCACTCCCTCTCCCCCACAACCTTCTGCAACTCCCCCATCACCCACTTCACCAATGCATCCTGCTGCTTCGTTTTCCATTGATCCTGTTGCAAGGATTTTGCCCACTGCAGCAATTGTACTTGCTCTTGTCGCGACCAATCGGTGGCGCTGGTGCGGAGGGTGAGTGCGCCGCGTTCGGCGTGGGGGCGGTGCCAGAGTTGGCGGGTGACGGTGAGGGCGCGGGCCATGACAACGAGGGGGAAATTGGGATGCTGCACCGGGCCGGCGAATTCTTTTTGTTGCGCCAGCGGTAACCAGCCGAGGCGCTTTCCGGGGAGTTGCCGTGCGGCGAGCCAGCCGCCGACGGAGCCGATAACGCCGCCGGATAATGCACCTAATAAAAATGAACTACCGCCTAAACCGGCGTCCACAATCAAACCGGTTGCCGCGCCGGCGGCGCCGCTGACCAATAATAATTCACGTTGTTTTAAGCCCCATAAATACCAGGTTTCGGTATTCATTAGCGTATCGCTGCCAAGATCCCACTGTGCGTCATTTTCAAACACGAAATGATTGTGGCCCCAGGCGCTGCTGATGTGTTTGAAAAATTGTTTTTCCTGTTCATCCAGTGCGCGTCGTAAACGTTCTTCGGCCTGACTCAATCCACTTTTATCTAACAGTGTTACCGGTTCACGTCGGCTGATTTGTTCGCACCAATAATTGGCGAGATTAAAACCGACATCCTGCAAACGTTGCTGATCGCGCGCGGCGAGGCCCGCGCATAATTCGCTGATGGATTTGCTCCACTCCGGCAACAGTTCGCCCATGGCACGAAATAAAGTTAAACGTTCCGGCACACTGGCGGTAAGCGGATTGAATACGCGTACCCACTGGAAAAATTGCGTGAGCGTGCGCTGCCATTCATCCAGTGCGCGCGGCTCGCCCATGGGGTTGATCACGGCCATGCGCGGCTGGCCAGTCCAGCGCAGGATTTCCATCTCCGCTTCATCGGCGGGGCTGACCGCTTGCGCGCCGTCGACAACATACAAGATGCCCGCACCAGCCATGATGGGCGTGAGCAAGGCGACTTCATCGGGAAATTTTTGTGCGTGGCCCGGTTCGCGCAGAAATTGTTTTACACGTTCGGGGCGATTGGCGGAGCTGACTTCTTCGCTTTGCAACCAACTCAGCACCTGGCGCGCGCGCTGGAAGCCGGGTGTGTCAGTCAATTTAAGCAACACGCGTTGGTCGAGCAGAAATTCAAAGGTGTCGGCGCTGGTGGTGGTGCCCGATTCGGCACCGATACGCACACTGTCATTTTCGGTGAGCGTGGAGACGATGGAGGATTTGCCCTTGTTGGGATGGCCCACCACACATAAATGAGGAATAGTCATCAGGTGGTTTCCTTAAGCCAGACAAGTTGTTGTTGATTGGCAAAGGCGCGCCAGCTGGCAAGATGACGCGCCGGGTCCGTGGTGGCATCACACACGGCTTGCAATGCCTGTCGGGTGATGCCAGCAGTGCGCGCCAGTTGAATCAGGTCGCTCAGTTCTGCCACTGGCGAGCGGCTGGCGTTAACGCGCCACAACAGGCTTTGCGGTTTGTCGGCGAGCAGCCCTTTGAACGCGGCCTCGTCGTGTTGCCAATCGGCAATGCCTAATACGGTGCCGGCATCGTTGCGAATTTCCCAGTGGATAACCGTCGCGTTTTGCCAGTCGGTCGGTGACGCTTCGCTGGCGACACTTGCTGGCGTTGTGGTCACTGTCATTTGCGGCGCCCGCACATTCACTTCGTGGCCACGCAAGTGTCGCAGCCGCACGGCCAATAATCCGCGCAGCACTAATCGCGGCAACAGGTTGTAACACAACAGGCTCGCCATCAAAAACGGCCACCACTCACCGGCGGCGGCGATGTTGTCATTCGGCGCGATTCTGATATAGCGGGTTGATTCAATAACGTTCGCATCCGGCACTGCCGTCGGCCACAGCCACTGCCAGGGTGTCGCAATCGTTTCGGTCAGCGCGAGAACCGTCTGTTGCTCATCAATCAGCGTCGAACTCCAGCCAAAAGCCAGGTCCGTAAACAGCAACAACAACCAATAACCGACAAGCATGCCCACGCCGATCAGCAACCAGAAACTTTGCAGCAGCGCCAACATCTCCAACCGCTGGCGTTTTGAAGGGTGCCAATGCACCGTGCGATTGCGCCATTGGAATAACCAGGGCCGGCCGCTCCCAAAGAACATCGCCCATAAGGACGCAACAGAACCCAACAAGGGCAAACCCGCCCACAGCAACCAGATCCACAACACATTGATTCGCCCGCTCGGGCTGTAACTGAGCGAACCGGCCGCAATGCCCACCCCCAACAACAGGGCGACGGGCCACAACAACCAGGAAACCTGTGGCGGCAGTGTGAGGGATGGGGAGTTGGTCAATTGCATATCCGGGCCAGTCAGCAAAAGAGGGGATAGTAGCAGTATTAACGGGCGAGAAAACCTTGGTCGCATAGGAAGTATCAGCAACTGCAATGGTAGCTGTTGAGGGTAAAAGGGGAGTTGAAACCCTCACGTCAAGGACGACGTGAGGGAGCTACAGGAACGTATTCACCGCGTTTTCAACTCCCCTTGTACCCTCAACAGCGGCGTCAAAGCGACGGTGCCACATACATATCTGGCAATTCGTTCTCAAACAACACCAATGCATGACGGGAAAAATGCAGGAAATCCTCCGCACCTTCGTGGCCCTCGTATGGCACATAGAAATGATCGCGCCCTTCACGTTCCCGGTTGGCATTGCGCCAGACCATCATGTAGGCCAGTTGGCGGGTTGTGGCGTTGGTGTTGATCGCCGGTAAGACGGTGTCTGTCCAAAACCTCGGATTGGGCAATTTATCCTGCCCGCCTTCGGTCAACGCGGCGATTTTGCCTTTCTCGTTAGCGATCTCAACAATCGCTTGCAGGCTGCGCGCGAAGTCCTGCTTTTGTTGTTCTGCCGGGGCCTCGTTGGCGGGGTGGCCGAGATCCCAGTAGTTGTCCAGGCCGATGATGTCGACATAGTCGTCACCAGGGTAACCGTAGAGATAGTCGCGTTTGAAATGGTTGATGTCCGTGCGGCTGCGGTCGGGCGAGAAGGCGTAAATCAGGTTGTGCACCTTGTTGTCATCGCGCAGGTATTCCACGGTGAAGCGCCAGAGTGCAATGTAATCTGCTTCGCTGGCGTGGCCCTTGCCCCACCAGAACCAGTCGCCGTTGTGCTCGTGCCAGGGGCGGAAGATGAGCGGAATGTAGTGCTTTTCGCCCTGCTCATCGGTCAGCGCCAACTGCTCGTTGAAGACGACAAATGCATCCAGATACGCCTTGAGCTGTTCATGCTTGCTGCCACCGGGAATGATCTCGGCCACAGTGGGCCGGGTATCCCAGGCATTGCCGCCGGTGGCCGGGCTGTTCATGTGCCAGCTGATGGTGGTCACTCCGCCGCGCTGGTAGGCCGCCTGAATCCAGCGGCGCATACGCTCGAAGTTGACCTTGTCGAGATTTTCCGGAGCACCCAATTCCAGATTGCCGATCTCCCAACCATAGAGCGCAGGGTGGGAGCCGGTCACATCGCGGGCGTCGGAGCGATCTTCGTCGCCCTCCCACAGTACGCCATAGGCCAGCGCATCCTGGTGGCCGAACAACACATGTTCGGGGCTTAATCGATGCAAATTCTGGTAGAGCGCGCGGGTTTGGGGGGTAGCTTTCGCGTCTACGAGAGACACAGCGTTAGCCGCGTGCTCCGGGTCAGACTCCGCGCAAGAGATAAGAATAAACAGGCTCGCCAGGGCGAGAAAGCAACGGGTGAATAAACAGGGTAGCCATTTAGCAGTAGCAGTGTGGGTTTTGATCATGGGCAAACTCACGCAAGTAGTTAATGTTCTCCAAAGATGTGCTTTATGATTTTTTTTCCGGAGACGCGCACAATAAATCCCCGGATTGGCCTGCTGTTGGACGCCCATACTACCAGCAAGGCCGAGGTGCGGCGCCAACCAAATTGCTAAAAGTTTTTCCTTGGTCCGTTGCGTATGTTTCGCTTGAGCGGGCTCGGTGAATTCCGTAGCCTTGCGGCTTTCACCTGCGGATAACCCCATGGAATTCACCCTCCCCGCCATCGGCATCGTCCATTCCTGCTTCAAGGAAAAATTTGGTATCCCCCGTCAACCGGGGTTGGTGCCGCTGGCGCGCGCGCAACTGGAATTGCTGCCGCCCTATGATGATCCCGCCGCGCTGGACGGCCTGGAAACTTGCAGCCACCTGTGGATTCAATTTGTCTTCCACGCCAACCGCCGTGAAGAGTGGAAACCCAGGGTTAAACCGCCACGCCTCGGCGGCAATAAAAGCCTCGGCGTCTTCGCCACCCGTTCGCCGGTTCGGCCGTCGCCGATCGGTTTATCGGTGGTGCGCCTGGAAGGTATTCATCAGGAAAAAGGCAAGCTGTGGCTGGCGTTATCGGGGGTTGATCTGCTCGACGGCACGCCAGTCCTGGATATCAAACCCTACGTGCCGTATGTGGATTGCGTGGCGGATGCGGTGAACGGGTTTGCGGCGGAAGCACCCCCACAAATGCCGGTACGTTTTTCTGCAACGGCACGGGATTTCTGCGCGGATTATCTCCGCAGCAAAGGGCTGGATTTGCAATCATTGCTGACGCAAATCCTGCAACAGGACCCACGCCCGCCGTATCAGGCGCTCGATTCCGACCGGGTATACGGCATGCGCTTGCTGGACCTGGATATACGCTGGCGTTATGCGGCTCAGAGCGCAGAATCCTTCGCCCTCGTAACGGACATCGTCGTCACCGGCTGATCAGCATGTTATTCATTGGACAACTTGCTTATTAGCAACGCCGCATTCACACCACCAAAACCAAAGCCGTTACAGAGCGCATGTTGAACACGCTGCTGTCTGCTGTGCAGCGGGATGAAATCCAGATTCTGCAAATCGTCATCCACCTGTTCCAGATTCAGCGTGGCGGGTAAACGATCTTCTATCGTCGCCATCACCGTAAAGATACTTTCCACTCCACCGGCGGCGCCGAGCAAATGGCCGGTGGCTGATTTGGTGGAGGACACCGGCACTTGCGGCAAGTGCTCGCCAAACACCGCGCGCAAACTGGCCACTTCAGCACGGTCGCCCACCGGGGTGGAGGTCGCATGGGCATTCACGTATTGAATATCCGCTGGCTGCAAGTTTGCCATCGCCAGGGCGCGCCGCATGGCCGCTGCCGCACCGGCACCGTCTTCGGGTCCCGAGGTAATATGGTGTGCATCGCTGCTGGTGCCATAACCGCTCAATATCGCCAGCGGGGTCGCACCGCGAGCCAGCGCATGTTCCAGGGTTTCGATCACCAATAAACCGGCGCCCTCGCCCATCACAAAACCACTGCGCTGTGCATCGAAGGGGCGCGATGCGGTGTGCGGCGCATCGGCTTCCGTCGACAGCGCTTTCAGTGCGTGAAAACCTGCCAGGGACAGCGGATCAACACAGGCTTCTGTACCACCGACCAAAGCCACTCTGGCTTCACCGCTGCGAATCAGCCGCATACCATCGCCAATCGCCTGAACACCGGCGGCGCACGCGGTTACCGGCGTGCCCAAGGGGCCTTTAAAACCATAACGGATAGAGACATTACCCGCCGCCAGGTTGGCGAGGAATGCCGGCACGGTAAACGGCGACAGCTTGCGATAACCCCGTTCATCCAGCGTTTTTTGTGCCTGAGTAATGATGGAAAAGCCGCCGATGCCGGTGCCGATAACGGTGGCTGTGGCTTGCTGGTCAGCCAGACTTTGCGGATGCCAACCTGCCTGGGCCAAGGCTTCCTGCGCCGCTGCCAGGGCATAAAGTGAAAACCGATCCAGCTTTTTACGCTCTTTCGGCTCAATGACCGCATCGGCATCGAACCCGGCTTCAGCATCCCGGGTAATGTCCGGCACCAGACCGGCGATGCGGATGGGGAAGTCGCTGGTGTCGAACCGATCAATAAAACCGATACCTGACTGACCGGCAATCAACCGCTGCCAGACCAGCTTGACACTACAACCGAGAGGGCTGACCATGCCCATACCGGTGACTACGATGGGTGAATTCATGAAATACCTCTTGTCTCGCTATCCGCTGTGGTGTTGCGCGAAAATCAGACGGATCACTCTACTCACCACCACCTTATGATCAAGATCATATTCAGACACTGACATCCCATGCCCTACCCCAAAGACCAGAAAATCAAATCCCGTGCCCGTATCCTTAAATCGGCCACGGAGCTGTTTTTTCGCTATGGTTTTCAGAAGGTGTCCATCAACCAGATCATGAAAGAAGCGCGCATGACCCACGGGGCGTTTTATGCGCACTTTGAATCCAAGGAGGCACTGTTTTCTGCGTCTTTTCTGGAAACCCTGAAAGATCGTGGACGGGCGCGACTGGTCAAGGCGCCGCTGCCAGTAAAAAAACTCATCGCCCTGGCAACCAGCTACCTCAACCTGCGTCAACAGGAAAACCTGGAGCCGGCGCCGGAAACGCTGCTGTTCAATGAAATTGGTCAGCACGACGAACGCATCCGCCCGCTGCTACAAAACTCCTACGACCACCTGCGCAAACTGCTTGAAAACCGTATTACCGCCATCAACCGTTTGCAAAAACTCGACATTAACCCGAGCCTGATCAGCGACCGCGCCCGCGCGGTGCTCGCCTCACTGGTCGGCGCCATCACCCTCGCCCGTATGCTCCCGGATGAAACCGAACGCTGCGCCATATTAAACGCCGCGCAAACGCAGATACTGGCGTTGATGGGTGTGCAGCCACGGCAGCTTGAACGTTAACGACATACCGGCAGGCGCTTTTATCTGTTTCAATCCCATCGATCCGTTCCATCACAAGGACATCATTATGAAAGCCCTGAAAATCCTGTTACTCGCTGCACCTCTTACGCTCGCCGCCTGCAATGCCAGCATGCCGGAAATCCTCCAAACCAGTGCCGACGTGGCCAGTGCCAGTGGTTATGGTAATCAGGCACAGTTGGTGCGCGGCATCAAGGATGCGCTGGAGCTGAGCAGCGGGCGTGCCGCCGCCAGCCTGTCGCAAACCGGCGGCTACAGTAATAATCCACTCTACCGCATCGAATTACCGCAATCGGTCCAGCCTATCGCTAGCACCCTGCGCCAGTTCGGCTTGGGCGGCCAGCTGGATAAGGTCGAAGCGCTGATGAACCAGGGCGCGGAAAAGGCAGCGGTTGAAGCGAAGGATGTCTTTATCAGTGCCGTGCGCACTATGACGGTGACCGATGCGTTGGGGATTATTCGCGGTCACGATACGGCGGCCACAGATTATTTCCGCCAGCAAACCGAGTCCACCCTGCGCCAGCGCTACCTGCCCATCATCCAGCAGAACCTGCGGCAGATCGGCTTCTATAACCAATACCAACAACTGCTCGGCACCTACAAGCAACTCCCCATCGCCAATAAGCCGGACCTGGATCTGGAACAGCATGTGTTGAACCAGAGCCTGACGGCGTTATTCAAGGAAGTGGCTACCCAGGAAAAGTTGATTCGTAAAGATCCGGTGGAGCGCGGCAGCGCCATCATCGGTGCCGTCTTCAGCAAGTAGCGGTATTCAGGACGTAATTGGCGCCGGGCGGCGCGCAGCCACAGGCTGAGCTGTGCTATCATGCCGCCCGTTTTTATCCCCCCGTTTCCACTCCCGATCAGAGATTCCCGTCAGGCGCGGGCCACAGTATTGCCAGAGGTCAGACTTTCATGAGCAAGACGTCGTTAGACAAAAGCAAGATCAAATTCCTGTTGCTGGAAGGCGTTCACCAGTCAGCGGTCAACACGCTCAACGCCGCCGGTTACACCAACATTGAATATCTGAAGACCGCGCTGGGCGAAGACGAACTGATCGAGCGGATTCAGGATGCCCACTTTGTCGGCCTGCGCTCGCGCACCCAACTGACCCGCCGCGTGTTCGAAAACGCGCCCAAGCTAATCGCCGCCGGTTGCTTCTGCATCGGTACCAATCAGGTCGATCTGAAAGCGGCGCAGGAACACGGCGTTGCGGTGTTCAATGCGCCCTACTCCAACACCCGTTCCGTCGCCGAACTGGTGATCGCCGAAGCCATCCTGTTGCTGCGCAACATTCCCGCCAAGAACGCTGTGTGCCATCGCGGCGGCTGGGATAAATCGGCCATCGGCTCCTATGAAATTCGCGGTAAGACCCTGGGCCTGATCGGTTACGGCTCTATCGGCAGCCAGACCAGCGTGCTGGCGGAAGGTCTGGGCATGAACGTATGTTTTTACGACGTAATCACCAAGTTGCCCCTGGGCAATGCAACCCAGATGCGCAGCCTGGATGAGTTACTGAGCACAGCTGATATCGTCAGCCTGCATGTGCCGGAAACCCATGCCACACAAAACATGATCGGCGCGCGGGAAATCGGTTTGATGAAGAAAGGCGCAATCCTGATCAATGCATCACGCGGTACGGTGGTGGATATTGATGCACTGGCCCAGGCGGTGCGTATCGGTCACTTGTCGGGCGCCGCCATTGACGTCTTCCCGGAAGAACCCAAAGCCAATGACGATGAATTTGTCAGTCCCCTGCGCGGCCTGGACAACGTCATCCTCACCCCGCATATCGGCGGTTCTACCATGGAAGCTCAGGCGAATATCGGGGTGGAGGTGGCAGAGAAATTAATTAAATACTCCGACAACGGTACCACCACCAGCTCGGTCAACTTCCCGGAAGTGGCTTTGCCTGGTCATCCGGATGCGCATCGCTTGCTGCACGTTCATGCCAACGTGCCGGGTGTGTTGTCATCCATCAACAAAATCTTTTCCGACTTCAATATCAACATCGTTGCGCAGTATCTGCAAACCAATGAGAAAGTGGGTTATGTGGTATTGGATATCAATTCGCCGTATAGCGAGGAGGCGTTGGAGAAATTGCGTAATGTGGAAGGGACGATTCGGTGTCGGGTGTTGTTTTAATTTAAAGCTACGCACTCTGCAATCCGTTTGTCATTAGGGCTTGGCTTTCGAAAACGCATGAATACATCCCTGTAGCTCCCTCAAGTCGTCCCTGACTTGAGGGTTTCGAAAGCCAAGCCCTAACGCCAAACTCGTATCGGATTAATCTGCGATTTACGAAAAAGCAAAGGCAGTACTTACCTCTTTAACCGATGCGCCACATATTCGGTTACCACCACCAACAAAACCCCTGCCAACGCACTCAAACATGCCGCAACTAGCATCGGCTCAACACCCGTTACCGAGAGGTATTCAAATGGGCTCAGGTTGGCTTGCTGAAGGACGACGGTGTTGCCATCGCTATCTACCGTGGTGGTCAACACTTGCTTCCAGGGCCAGGTGACATAAAGCGATCCCACCAGGAAACCGATCAAGGTCGCCAGCGTTGCACGGTGATAGCTGGCCAGCAGCCAGGAGAGGAAGCGGGAGAAGATGATCAGGCCGCAGATGCAGCCCAGGCCGAAGGCGAGGAGTTTGCCTATCTCAAGGTTGTGGATGGCGTTGAGGAAGACCGGGTACAGGCCGACGAGTAAGAGGATAAAGCTGCCGGAGATGCCGGGTAATATCATTGCGCAGATAGCCACAAACCCGCCCAGGAAGAGTATCCAGGCGTAGCCCGGTAGCTGGGCGGGGGCCAGGTTGGCGATGGCGTAGATAAAGGCGATCCCCACCAGCAGGGCAATCCAATGGGACACGCCCCAATGGGTCTGGGCTTTGCCGAGCAGGTAGATGGACGCTAATACAAGGCCGGAGAAAAATGCCCATACCAGGATGGGATAGGTTTCCATGGCAATCAATACGATGGCCGCGAAGGTCTTCAGGCTGACGAGGATGCCGCCGAAGAGGGCGACGAGGAAGTTGCCGTTGATGTAGCGCCAGGTATTGGCGAGGCCGTCTTTCTTGAGCATCAATAAAACGGCGGGAGTGCAGCGTTTGAGGGAGTTTAACCATTCATCGTAAACGCCGGTGATAAAGGCGATGGTGCCGCCGGAAACACCTGGCACAACGTCCGCCGCGCCCATGCACATGCCTTTCAAAAAGATAACCAGATAATCCTTGATACTGCGCTGTTCTTGCGTCAAAACAGTTTCCTCACGTCAGTGAATTCAAGCGGCAGATGCCCCCGCTGGACTCACAGAGGCAAGGCATTCTACCGGTTTCACTCGTTGAAGAAATAGCTTTGGAGATAGGTGAAGAGCTGCGCGCGATATTCTGTGCTCTCGTTAACCAAATGGTGTCCTGCATCGGCGATCAGTTTGATCTCGGCGTTGGGTAATTTTTCGCGTAATTGTTCCAGGTTGTAGCGCCATTCCACAGTTCGATCACCGGTTCCCTGTACAATCAGCATCGCTTTATCCAACGGTTCGAAATGGCGGAAACCTTCGGCCCAGGCTTTCATGGCAGTAATCCAGACCACCGACAGGTATTGGGATTGCAGTGGGTCGCGGCGCGCGATGAAGTCGGCAAATTCCGGGTCGTGGGAGCTGGGGGTAAACCGGCGCGGCACATGGCTGACGAAACCTTTGAGCAGGCGATAGAGCATACGGCCGGAGCGCCAGCCACGCGGTAAAATCAGCGGCGCACAGAGCGCGAATTTGGCGAAATCATCGGGTGAGTAGCGCCAGCAATAGTTGAGCAATACCGCACCGCCCATGCTCTGCCCCAGAGCAAAACGGTGTTGCGGTAAAAGATCCCGGGTGCGCTTCAAGAGATCGGCCAACACATCGGCGTAGTGGTCAAAGGAATCAATCGACGCGATCATGCCGCTGCTGAGCCCGTGGCCGGGTAAATCAAAAGCCAGTACGGCATAACCTTGCTGCAAGGCCAACTGAATGGGGTGGTGATACACACCGACGTGGTCGTAATAGCCGTGGACAATAACGACGGTGCCTTTGGGGTTTGCCGGTAACCAGTAGTGAGTGGCCACCCGGAAGTCACCGCTATCGACCCGACCGAAGCCGTGGATCACCTCAGGAAATTCCCTGGCAAAGTTGATGCGATAGTAATTGAGATAGGCTTGTGGGTCAGCCTCCAGCGGCCACCGACTATCCTGTTCGGCCACGAACTGAAGTGGCGGTAACTCCTCTGCCAAACGAAACAGCAGTTCTTTATCGAGTATCATGGAATCGGACACTCAGGCCTCTCTGGGTAAAGTAGTGTTAAACAAAATCACAGGCCCGGGCTTCCGCGTAAGACTTGATCCTTTGGATGCAATTCTATGGAGGCAAAGGGCTTCGGTAAAAATTCCCCCATGTCGGGGAAAACAATGATTACCTGACTTATGCCCCGCAATGATGCAGCGCATACTGTAACCGGTTCATAAACATAACGCGACCTGAGCAATCAGCTTGTGTCGCTTCGGTACCGTGATGACACTGACGACAGTCAAACGCGCTTGATCTATAATTCGCGGAGTATAACTATAACGATCACTGACAAGCTGTGGGACTCTCATGAAAGCGCAAATTTTTAATATCCACGACGTCGTCTTGTTGATGACCGTGGCAGAGTGTTTCTTGTTGGCAATCTTCCAGGCAGTACTACCGGTAACCAATCGACTCGCCAGTATTCTCCTCAGTTGCTTTCTGCTCTGCGTCGCCGTCGGCTCAGCGTGCGTCCTGATATTGTGGAACGGTGATGTACATATCCACCCGGTCTTTGATCGTCATTTCCTGCCCTACTTTCTGGTCACAGCACTGATTCTTAAAGGACCGGCGCTGTACCTTTATGTCGCATCGCTAACGCGCGAGTCGTTTCACCTGCAGCCGCGCCACCTGTGGCATTTAACCCCGGTGGTCGGCGCAATGTTGTGGCTGGCAATATTCCGCATCGACAGCCTTGACCTGAGTTTCCGCTCCATTGACTCCACCGAACTGTCACGCAGCCTGGTGGATTGTGTATGGCACGTGGTAAAAGCCCTGCCGTTTATCTACGGCATTGCGGCGGTATTGCTCACCAAAAAATATCAATCGCAGCTGAAAGATCAATACTCGGACTTTTCCACCACCGAGCCCGGCTGGCTAAAGGTATTAACTATCGGCTTTCTGGTGAGCTGGAGTCTGAGCGGCATCGCACACATTATCGCGCAAACCGCCTCACCGGATGTCTCCGACAGCTTCGGTATCGCCGACAATTACGTGACGTTTATTTTAATCAATGCATTATTCACCTACAGCCTGGTGTATGCCCATAAATTGCTGACCACCAAGCATGAACCTGTCAAAGATAAACACGATGAAAAACTGACCGACAGCGCGATTGAAAAAGTGCAGCAGGGAATGGAGGTTCAGAAGTTGTTCCTCAAGCACAACCTGAATATCGAAGAATTTTCCAAACGTATTGATTTGCCGGTGAAGGAAGTCTCTGCGGTCATCAACAAACACTACGGTACCAACTTCTTCGAATTTATGAACACTTATCGGGTAGAAGAAGCCAAGCGTTTACTGAGCGATGAAAAACATGCAGACATGACCGTGCTGGATGTATTGCTACAATCCGGGTTTAACAGTAAGTCTGCATTTCACCGGTTTTTTAATCGGCTGGTAGGGGTATCACCGACCGAGTTTCGCAAGAACGGAGCGCCGGATGCGGCGTTGAAGAAGGCGGCGAATGAGTAATTCTTCGCCATAATGATTTGTCGGATTACGCCTTTGGCTAATCCGACCTACGGTGGATAATAGGGACTTGTGAAGATGGGATTTGACAGGATTGTTTTGGACGGAAAATCTGTCCGGCTTGAACCGCTTACTCGGGAGCATCTTCCCGGATTATGTGATGCCATCAGGGACGGTGCCTTATGGAACCTCCATTTAACCCTGGTCCCTCATCCCGACAATATCGCGCACTTTTTTGATCTTGCCGAAACCTCTTTTTGCCACGGCGACGGCATCACTTACGCCATCATTGACAAGCAAACCGACAAGATCGCCGGCTCAACGCGATTTATGAAGCCCAACCTCGCCTATAAACGTGTGGAGATTGGTTATACCTTTCTCGGCCAATCCTGGCAGCGTACACGCATCAATACCGAAGCAAAATTTTTAATGCTGAGTCATGCATTTGAGCAAATGCGCATGAATCGCGTGGAGCTATTGACTGATTATTTAAACAACACATCACGCCAGGCTATCTTGCGTTTGGGTGCAAAAGAAGAAGGAGTTTTACGCAGCCACATGGTAATGCCGGACGGGCGCGTGCGGGATTCGGTGATCTACAGCATTATTCAACATGAGTGGCCGGGAATAAAACAGCACCTGGCGTTTTTACTTAATCGATAACTTGTCGGATTACGCTTGCGCTAATCCAACCTACAAAAGCGGCACCACCGTAGGTCGGATTAGCGCAAGCGTAATCCGACAAACCCAATTCAGCACTCAGCAAATCCTCAAAAAAAATGCCGGGAAAACCCGGCATTTTTTGTCTTACTTCACTGATATCATTCAACTACAAATCGAATATTGTCAAAAGACACATTCATTGGACCAGACGGTTCTATAACAAAAATATTAGCAACCGATGTGATGTTTGCAATACCTGGACAACAAGGAACGGAGTTACCATTGTCAATCAGGTCTGCAATGCCTATGCGGAACTCACTCCATACACCTTCAACATCAACGGGAACAGGAGCATCGCTAACGTTCGGCCAACCGCTATCGATTTTAATTAACAATGTACTGCCGGCATCTTTGCTGTTGACTTTGTAGTCAAAAACAATCTCGCCTTCTGCAGACCAGGCACTAAGATCTACCGGACCTGCTGGCACATTGAAATAGGCATTACCACTTGCAGCAGTTTTGACAACATTGAATACGTTACCGCGATCTACCTCAGCAGTTGCTGAGGTGGTGACATTAGCAGGTTCAAAAACACCAACCTGAACACCAGCGACTACAGCATCCTCAAAGATGTTGAACAATGGCAGCGGAGCAAATTCATCACCACCGCCAGCATCACCGACTTCCAGACGAATATTATCAAACAACACATCCATCGGACCGGTTGGCTCTATAACGAACATATTGGTAATGCTGGTCAGGTTAGCACTGCCCGGCTCTAAAGAATTTCCATTAGCTATCAGCGTGGCAATATTGATACGGACTTCTGTCCACTCACCAACTTCACCAAGAGCTACAGTAGCATCACTCACATTAGGCCAACCACTATCCATCTTCACCAGCAGATTCGCAGCAGCATCTTTGCTGTTCACTTTCACATCAAAGACCAACTCTCCACCTGCTTCCCAAGCGCTCAGATCGGCAGGACCGTCAGTTACATTGAATGAAATATTACCAGCACCAGCACCTTTGACAACGCTAAACACTTCTCCACGACCTGCTTCAGAGATTGCCGATGATGTAATTGCGCCAGCTGGGTTGTAACTTAGAACTTGAAGCCCTTCAGCGATGGTGTCATCAAAGAGCGTAAACAACGGCGGTGCAGCAAAATCACCTTCATTTTCAGTGCCTTCAATACGAATATTGTCAAAAGACACATCCATTTCACCGGAAGAATCGATAACAAAAATGTTGGTAATGTTAGCGAGGCTTGCTTTGCCGCCATCCGCCAAAGAGTTACCGTTATCGATCAAGTCAGCCAACGTGATTTCGAAAGGTTGCCACTCGCCTACTGTGGCAGTGGGCAAGCCGACATCGCTCACGTTTGGCCAACCGCTGTCCAACTTAACAAGCAAGGTGCTGCCATCAGCAATGCTGTTGATCTTGTAATCAAACATTAATTTGCTGTCTGGAGACCAGTTGCGCAAATCAGCAGGATCACCGTCAACATTAATGTAGGCGTTACCATTGTTACCTGTTTTAACTACATTGATGACTTCGCCGCGACCGTCTTCTTCAATTTCCGCGTAAGCCACAATACCTTCAGGGTTGTAACTGCGCAGTTTCAAACCTTCGAACAGGTCGTCGCCATAAATGGTGAGTAGCGGTGGGCCGTCCAGATTAACCGGGCCAAGGCCAGGGCGCTCGTTACCGGCAATCAATTCTGCACCTTCATCAATCGTGGCACAGCCTGTACCGGTTGATGGGGAAGAGCCGCTGCACTCATAAACGCGCACGTAATCCACTTGCATGGTTTGCGGGAAGGCTGTCTCATCAACGCCACCTTCATTGGTGTTGGCAGCCCAGGAACCGCCTACAGCCAGATTAAGCAACAAGTGGAATTCCGAATGCTCATCAAAGGGCGCGCCGATTGGAGCATTGGTCAACACACCGTCAACCATGTATTGGGAATACCAGCCATCCTGACGATGGGTAGCATAGTGAACACCATCCACATACCAGCGAATTTCCCCCGCTTCCCACTCAAGTGCGTATTCATGGAAATCATCGGCCGGATTAAGCCCATCCGGTAATTTATAGGACGCACCGGAATTCACGTTGCCGGGATAAGCACGACCATAATGCAAGGTGCCATGCACGCGAGCTTCGGGTGTTCCTTCGGGAACGCCAGCTTCATCTGATTCAGCTTTCAGGTTCACCGCTTCCATGATGTCAATCTCGCCACCACCGGCCCAACCGCCGTAGGGTGAATTTGTGGGCAGCATCCAGATGGCCGGCCAGGTACCTTGACCCGCAGGTAATTTCGCACGAATTTCAAAACGACCGAAAGTCCACTCTGCCAAGTTTTTGGTACGTAAGCGTGCGGAGGTATAAGGTAGGGTTGCCGTTCCGGTGCCCGCACCCTCCGGATCATTCGGACCGGTAAAATTTTCCCGTTGTGCAACGATTGTTAACACGCCGTCTTCAACGTATGAGTTAACCGCTCGATCGGTATAGCATTGCTGCTCGTTGTTACCGCCACCCCAACAATTGACTTCGTGATCCCATTTAGCGGGGTCAATTGTGTCACCGTCGAAGTTGTCTTCCCATATCAATGCCCAACCAACTGAACTACTGGAGCTGGATTCACTCGATGATTC
>CAMLOU010000085.1 GCA_946481735.1 uncultured Cellvibrio sp. | reverse complement strand
CTGGCAAGCCCGGCAAAGGAGACCGTAATCGAATCCAACTGTTGACGTTGAAGCAACAGGAAGTCACTGACCTCATCAATCAACTCAGTACTGCGACTGATAAAGTTCTCAATGGTCTCTATTTCATACAGCAAGTTTTCCCGCTGGCGATACAGGCCATCACTGACTGCTTGCTCTACGGGGAACGCCGGCTCCGGCGATGTCAGGAATAGCTCGTCCCAATTTTCATCGGATATCCGCGCACTGATAGCACTGTAGGGGCGCGGTAAAACCTCCGATTCTTGCATCTGCAAACGGCGCTGGGATACCAGCTCTGAAAAATAACTGAGGGTAGCTTGCGGCGCCGGTTGGCTGGCAGGTAAGCCGGCGAGCTTGCGCTCTTCATTCGTTAAATCAAAATAATCGTTAACGGGTCCGGCGACTTTGTAAATCTGTTTAAGCACCGCTACCTTATCTTCTTCGGTAAAGTCGCTCGGGGTGCTGGTGATGTTTCCATACAACAAAAAATATTCAATAGCCCAGGCGTTGTAATCGGAGGCCGCTTGCACATAGCGCTCGTGCAGCTCATTGAGCAGTGCCATATCAATATCCGGCAGGTCCAGCAAGTCAGCGCGGTAATCATCCGGCTCCACCGCGACCATAATGCGGATGCGGTCCTGTTGGTTATGTACAAGATCAATCACACCGCGATGTAATTCATGCTGGATAACACCGTCGACACTGTTGGCCGGCACCGCCACCAATTCCATTTGCAAATCGCGGGGATTGAAATGCAAAACTGGCCGCTGCCAGAGATTGCTGTCGTCTTCGCTTTCGCGCCCGGCGATATCGGTGATTAAATCCTGGGGAAAGGGGCCGGCAGCAGGCAGATAATCAACGCCGGTAATGGTGGCCAGGTTATCCAGCGTTTCTCCATCCATATGATCATGACGCAGTTGGCTTTGCAGAACCTGCCAATAATTCAAGATGTTCTGGTAAACATTATCCGCTTCCGCATCGAAGCGCCCTACCCGGTTTTCCGCCCATTGCAACTGGTCGTCGACAATCTTTAGCAGACAGACAGGGACTGCACCGGTATCGATATCGAAGGGTGAATCGGACAGGGAACGGACCAACACGCGCATGGCTGCGCGGTTTTTTTCCATGGCCATCCAGGACGCCGCCTTGGATATAAAATGTAAATCCAGGGTCGCGAAGGTTTCCAGGCGACTGTCGCGCAATGGATTAGGCTCTGTGCGTGAACAGGGATCAGCGCCTTCACTCTCATCCAGCAATGCAACTTGCCGCTTTGCCGTCAGAAAATAAAACCCCTCAACCGGCACCGATTCATGATCTTCCGGTGTAATGCGGTTTTTATATTCGTCAATCAGCGAATTCCAATCGAGCCGAATAGGGAAATTAACATGCACGGCGCGACCATCGCCCCCGACACCCAAACCGGGGCGCACGTTGATATCAATACTCTCGTCCGTTTCGGTGATGCTCACATCAAGGCCATAGACAATGCCCGGCGGCGCGCTGCGCAATAAATCCTCGCAACGCTCGTCGACATATTGCTGCATCAGGTCAAATTCCTGCTCCGACAGATAACGCCCGGAAAAATAATGCAGCCGCCGGGTATTGTTGTCAGCGATAACTTTATGCAGTTGTAAGCCTTGGGTTTCCATAATCTGCTCCGACGGTTTACTCCAACAGTTCGCTCGTCAATAACGCTTGCTAACCACACTATTCCGATTCAGCAAGTTTTCTCCATTGTTCCATCAGCCGTTGATCCAGCTTGAATTGCTCGCCGGTTTTCGCCATCAGTTCAGGCAGGCGGGTATCGGGATTTTTCTCGAATAAAGCCAGCAGATCGGACAGTTGTTCTTGTTTTGCCACAATGGCAAGCGTCGGCCAGTTCAGTGCATCGTAGCGGACGGGCATCACCAGCAAGGCATCAACAATCGCGGCCAGGTCTCGCGGGTTATCCTTAATATTTTCGTTCAATTCCTGCGCTGCTTTCCGGGCTATATCGTCGTTTACCGGGCGACGCTTGAGAATGTCTTCAATGGACATCGATGAACCGCCATTACCGGATTCCAATTCTTTAATCCGTTGTTCAGCCTCGGCCAGTTTCTTTTCAAGGTTTTCCTGTTCCGCGAGGATATTTTTATTCTCTTCTTCCAGCTGGCTGACTCTTTCGCGCAGGGCGGCGGTTTGATCATCGCCAGTTTCCGCCGCCTCCAGGGCTTCTTCAAGTTCCTCAATCTGTTCATTAAGATCGTCGATCAGAGCCCTGGCTTCGTCGAGACGTTCATCCGGCGTGCGATTCAGTTCCAGCAGCAGGGCTTCGTTGTCTTCCTCCAGTTCATCAATACGTGCTTCCAGTTCCTCCACATCCTGCGGTAATTCAGCATCAATATCCGGCAGGTCTTCGTAGCGTCCTGCTGCCAGAACGATAGCGCTGACCTGGGTCTCTGCCACACGCGTTGGTCGCCTCACATAGAAAATATTTTTGTCACCGGCCCAGATTGCATTCCAGATAGCTGAATCGGTATTTTCCTCGTGCGTAGTTTCGCCATACGCGCGCAGTGCATAATCATCCAGATGGGGCGGGTGGAGGAATTCACGCTCGCTTTCTGACAATGAACGCGTGTGCTGGAGCTGCCGTGCGCGCAAGGAAAATTCGTGGTCGCTCAGCGGCACCAGGATGACGATATCGACATCAGTATCTTTTTGCAGGTCGATGGGCTCCAGCGCCTTGCTCTGCTCAACAATCGCATTGATGTCGTCGAGTCGAACCGGCGCAATACTGACCTCAAAACCTTCAGGAAAGTAACCCTGATAACCATTGACGGGATCGACACAACGTTTGGGGATTGAGCCAAAAGGTGGCATCAGATCAAAGTAATGCGCAGCGGGAAACGGATCTTCGCGGGTGCTTTGCTGGCGCAGCTTTAATACATCCTGCAAAAGTTCTTCGTAGTGGTAAAACAAATCCATTTGCAGGTTGTAGCGCGACTGCGCCGGGCGGTGTTGCCGACGCAGCAGCCCGCGGTCCAGCCACTGTGGCTTGCCATTTTCGACGGCGAGCAACCCCAAGGCTACACCATTCTCGGACAACTCCGCTGGCTGGGTGCGATGCGTCACAATAAAATCCCGCACCAGGGCCGCACGCGATACCACCGAGCTGTGCAACCGTTGCCCCGAGGATTTGGTTGAATACACGTAGCGGGTGGGCAATGCCTGCAAGGTCAGGACAACACCTTCCGCATAAACATTAAAATGAAACCCGCGCTCTGCTTCCAGGTCGCGCGGATACATTTCCGCACTGCCTTCGCCCTTCTCCGCGTAGGCCAGCACCACGGCATACAACCCCCGTTCCAGATAACGAAAGCCGGGATTCAGTTCGGCCATCTTTGCCGGGTCGTAAAGATTAATTTCAAGGGTTTCTTTTTCCAGTTCCAGGATACGCCCGGAGGGGGCAATGGCTAATCCCGGTGTAACCAGCAGCCGTCCTTCGTCGGTGAGTTGGATATCGAGCCCCCGGACAATACCCTGCCCGATCACTCGACCCGCTTCTCGCAGGCGTTCATCCAGATACAATTGATCGCGAATTAAATCCGAGGCTTTGAGTAAGCGGCCATCGTAATAGTTGGTACGCGACAGCTTGGGATCGATACTGGAAATATTGCGCGCTTTATCTTCAGCCAGCGCAAAATTTACCGGATTAAACGGACTTTGAAAAAAACTCATGACGTAGGCTCCTGTCTGCTCAACCACGCCAGCTGGTTTGCCGTGCTGACGAAAGGACGCACAAGGTTATTAACGGTAATGCGCGCGGGATCGATATCGGGTTGCAGATCCGCCGTTAGCGGGATGCGTACTTGTGCCAACAAGGTGCGGGATAAATCCTCAATATCACCATCAATCTCCAATGCACGATTGGTCGCTGGAATGGCGTAAATCAGGCGACCCTTGTCCGCATAAAATTGCGCTTCCGCCGTATGGGCTGCTTGCATAAACGCCGTTTCTGTCGGCGTGAAATCCGCGTCCGGATCAACCGTCTCCAGATTCAAACCGCGCCAGGGGTTTTCCGTACCGGAAGGTGTGGGGCCAGGAATAATTTCCAGCAATACACTGTCGCGTGCACGGCTGGGTTGTACCGGGTCGGTCCCGGCGTTGATCTTGCGGGCTAATACCGGTTGTAATCCAGTGGCGCAAGCGTGGTATCGCATGGTGATCAATAAACTCAATACTGTGTCGCCTTCGATAAAACCATCGCTCAATAATTGATTGCCTTCGGGTTGCTCAAGCTGCGCCACCAGCCAATCGCGCAGATTGACGCAATAAGGTTCAAAACTCATCACTTCACGACCCAAACCATCGACACCAATACCGGGCGTGACAATCAAACGCACACTGATATTGGCCGGTTCCTCGCCGGGTTCTTCTGTTTCGCTGCCTTCCGGCGGGTCCAGTTTTACCGCAAAACCCACCAGGGTTCCTGCACCGTGAAACCAGTAATTGTGGCGATTGATGCGCAAGCGATGGTAAGCCTGTTCCGCGCGCGTCGCATCGATACCTAACAACATCCCCGCTTCAAAATTCACGCGCTCCAGCGGCGTGTGAAAATCGGCGTCCTGTTGCAGGTGTTCTTCAAGTGTGAATTGGCTCATCAGTGTTCTCCCGTAAAACCGCGATTGCCATACAACAGGTCGGCGGGCGATAAGGCCGCATGATTACGCATGACGCCTTCGCGGCCCAACCAGGTATCATCCAGAATAACCTCACGCCAGGGCATGGGATGTTGCAAGTAAGTATCAATGCCCAGCAAGGGCGACAGCCCCAATACAAACGGCAAGTCACTTTCAATAATTTTCCATTCCAAATGCGCCGGAATCTGTTGCACCAGACATTGTTCAATCACCTTGCGAAGCGGCTGTGCATCGCCATGCAAGACAATGGACAGGCGATAGGCGTAGCGATCAAAAAACGCTGTAACAGCTTCTCTCTGCTCTGAGGTTTCTGCCAACTCCGGCGCAAACAGTGCAAGAAATTCCTGCGCAGTTTCGTCCGTCAGGATCAGCGATTCACCGACAATACTGTTACCGCTTTGGCCGGTGCCCAGGGTCAGCGGATGATCGTTATCGTCAAGGTCAATGCCGATAATGGTCGCCAGTGTGCGGCGCAGGCGATAATTTTCCACCGGAATAATCTGGCCGCGACTGACGGCGCCATCGGTGGCGACATCCAGCGCGAGGCACAGGCCTGCATAGGTGCCTTTGATTTGTTGCAGATAACCTTCCACTTCCAGCCAGCGCCGTTTGCGCGCTGTCGGCCAACTCGCGGACATGGTGGATGCGATGGTAGAACCCAAACGCATCAGGCGTCGTTCCGGTGTGGTTGCCGGGTACAACCAACACTCGGCGTTAACGATGGTTTCCTCTATCGGCGTCATCAACCCTTCAAAACTGGCCAGCATTCGTTCACGCACATCGGCACCATTTGCCGCGCGTTGATCGTTAATGTCGATATTGTCCTGCTGATGAAAATGTTCCGGCAGATAATGCGCCTGCCAGGAGAAACGCGGGTAATACACTCGCATGCTCGCAATGGCTGGTGTATGCCGCCCGTCACCGCGCATGGAAATTTTTAATTTCAGGTAACGACCGCGGATTTGCCGCACGGCGCCGCGCTCGCGTTGCAGTTGAATGTCAAATAGCCCCTCGTGATCCTGATCAGGCTCGAAACGTCCGCGATAAAAAGGTATTTCAGAATGGCGCGGCGACCAGAGCGGGGGCGGCTGTTCTTGCCAATCGGAACCCTCTTCATCAACGTCATCAAACGCTTTTACTGAAACGCGCAATTCACATCCCGGTGGAATACAGGCTTCCATATAAATCCGGTGCCACACCGTATCGTAATTGCCGGAGTCGAGCGTTTGATTCAGGATGGCACTACCCTCGCCTTTAAACCGCGCTTGCGACAATGGATACAATCGTTTGGGCCCCTGCTCCGACAGATAGCGCACCATGCCCCGTTGGCCGGTAACAAAGCGCACACTCTGTTGGCTGTGTTGCGGATAACGGCGCGGTTCAAGCGTAAAAGTGCCACCCTCGTGCAGGAGCATCACTGGTAAATCCAGCGCGGGATCGGCGGTATTTTCCTGCGGGACCATCAGCACGATCTTGTGCGGCGCCAGCACAGCAATGTCAGTAAAGAAAGGTGAATCGGGTAAGTGCCACGTGGACAGTGTCGCAGCGGGATCATCATCCAGACTGCGCGCCATGAGTAATTGTTTATCGGTACTCTGATTCATCAGCAACAGGTACAGCTGTTGCTCATCGGCGCAGACGGCAATAATCCGCAGGTTATCCGGCAGGTTTTGTTGCCAGTGAAGTTGCAGCGGGTGCGGATTTTCCTGCAAAGGCTCAAAGCGATCACGGCGTTTTTGATAAGCCTGGGGTAAAGGTTCGCCCTGGCATAACCCCAACCAGTTATTGCCCACAACCCAAATACGATTCAGGTAATCCACCCACACACGTTGCGCTTCATGTTCGATATCCAGGCGCAGCTGCCAGCGTCGTGCAAGATGCACCACTATCAAACCGCGTTGCGTTGCGCCTTGAAATACCAGCGCAACACGGCCATCACCACCCAGGTGCACATCCATAAACTGAGTGTCTTCCGGCGCATCCACCGGATCAAGGCTGATAGCCGCCGCCGTGTCGCCGGCGGTATCCTGGCTGCTCGCGAGCACCGGGCCTGCTGTTGCGCTTGCATCGCCTGCATCGAACCGCTGTTTTTGTTGCCAATTGAGTGCGTAGTAAAGTTGTTGGCGGTCTTCGCTTAAAAAACCCAACTGACCAAACGCATCTTCAACTAACGGCCGCGCTTCCTGCCATTGCAAAAATGCGCCGGCGCGATTGATAACCGACACGCGCGGCACCTGTTGAACGGCAAGGCGAAATAAGGCCACGGACTCATCCCAGACACAATGATCAAAGCCGCCGGTGCGAAAATCACCAGCGCTGCTAAGTAATTGAAATTGTGTTCCGTAACTGTCCATTCGTGTTAAACCTTATGAATTAACATAATTCCGGAATGATCGGGACGGCGATTGCATCGTCGTCATCGTCGCTGCCCTCACCGCTGGTGATGGCTGGCGGCGGCGGCAAGGCTTCGCCTTCGTGTGCCTCCACTGTCATCACTTCCGGTAGCTGGTATTTCTGTAACGACAGCTTGTCTGTTTCTACCCAGTCCCCCTGTTGTGTTTGATAAAACAAGCGGACATGATTTACCGCCAACACGCCATTCACGCGGGCTGCGACGGTAACCAATTCATTCACTTCCAGCGCGCGTCCCATCGGCCAGCCTTGCGCCAAATGTCCGCCGGGTGCCAAAGCCCAGAGGTAAATCAACAGTGCCTGATTCACTGCATTCAGGGTTTCTGTCAGAACACCGGGGTCAATCACTTCGACGCTCAGGGACAGCGCGACAGAAATAAATTCCGGGCTGAGTACATACAATTCGGTGCCGAGCAATTTGCGCTCGTCCATATAGATGTACACATCGCGCAATAAACCCGCGGTCGGTTTGGGCGCAGCAGCAAACGCGGGTGATGCAGGCGGCATGACGAATAAACTGGCCACGCCAGGTACATTAAAACGCACGCTGGCCAGGCTGTTGTTTGGCAACAAACCGGGAATCATTTCAGCACGACCGACAGGGGCAATCGGGTTATCGCGGGCCAGTTGAATAAAATCCTGTTGGGTCACCGCACGATTGCGATGTTGCAAATGAGCGGGAATACGTTGTTCTGCTTCGGCGACGGTTTCTGCATCCAGGCCGTGGGCCGTGCGCCACTCGTGACGCAATAAAAACTGTGTGCTGGCGGGTGTAATCAACTGCTTGATATTGCCCGCCGGCAAATTGCCTTGCCTGCCGCCACCATAGCGATAATAAGCCGCACGAATTCGCGCATTGGGTGCGGGACGGCTACCACGAATACCATCGCCGAATTGCACGGTTCCGGTCGCACTGTCAAAACGGTAGACGCGGTCGTCCGGCCTGCTCGCTGCAAAATGGGCAACCGGTTGCCAGGGCACATAGGTGCCGTGCTCACTGACTTCAATGAGTAAGCTTGCTGCATCCACATCGGTACGATTCAACATGGCCACCTGGCCTACCCGACCATCACCAATGCCGATCACCTGATCGCGCACAATCCCCTGGGCAATGACATCGACGGCGTTAATACCGAGATAACCCAGCTTGAGGTCTGTCTCGCCCGGTGCGGTTAAACTTAACCAGCACACCACCTGTTCCGGCGGAATAGCCGCAGGCTGTTCCGGCGGTGTATTGCCAAAACCGGCATATTGCGGATCACCGGCAAATTGCGATTTCAATACCCCGACACTTTTGGGCAAACGCAAACGCACCACGCCAGTTTGTCGCCCACCTTTGGACGTGTCCTGAATCACCTCCAGCGGCAGGTACATGGCTTTACGATCAGTGGCATTTTTTTGCCAGATGATGTGCCACTGTAATGTGCGCGGCGCCAGTGACTCCGCAATCTCCGCCGGTTGATCATCCAGCGGTGCAATACCGATATTAATAATTTGCCCGGCCAGGTTTTCACGGAATTTTTCCATGGTCGCCGGCGCCGCGAGTTTTTTATCCGGCAGGTGCAATAGCAGATAAAAGCGTTTGTCCTGGCTGTGCGCCAGGTCCAGTGTGTCCTTACCAGCGCTGAAGCTGCGCGGACGAAACGCTTTGGTTTTCACACCGTAGATTTCGCGCAAACTGTGCCGCGGTATACCGAGTGAATCCAATTCTGAATCAGAGACACTTTCCTTGGTCATCACCGCCATCGCCAGAGGTGTGGACTGTAATTCACCGAGCGTGCTGAAGATCACTTCGCCTGCCGCCAGAGTACTTTCGCTGCGCAATAGCGGCGGTAATCCGGGCCCTGTCGGTTTGGTATCAATTGAAACGATACCGCGCGCGGCTTGTGCGGGCCGCATGGGCAAATGCAACAGATTTAAAAAGGCTTGCCGCTGACGTTCGGGAATCAGGTTTGCGCGGTAAATGACGGACTCTGTCATCCATGCGAACACGTCGACCAAGGCCAACATGGGATCGCCTTCGACCAAAGGCTGCATCTCCGGCAAATGCGTTTGCAAACGCTGCCGTGCTTCAGCCACCAGGTCGTCGAAACTTCGATTGTCGAGTGATGTAATGGGTATTGGCATTGTCTTAACTCAATTGCAGTCCCAGTTCCAGGTTGTCTTCCTCGGCGGTCATCTTGATTCGGTAACGCAAACTCAAAATAACCTTGTTCAATTGTGCCGGTTCCGTGCTGACGGTTAATTCCAGGATGTCGATGCGCGGCTCCCAGCGTTGAATGGCCTTGAGGGCCATATCCGCCATTAAACGCCGCGTGGTTTCATTGTTGGGTTTATGGATAAATTGTTTTAACCCAGCCCCGAAGTCCGGACGCATCAATCGCTCACCGGGTTGCGTCAACAAGATGTTCCAGATCACTTCGCGCACGCTCTGGTTGCCGACCGACCAAGGCAAACGTTTGTTATCTAAACCGCTTAATGGAAAACTGATAACCGATGACATATCACGCCCCTACTTGCGGCACAAACGCGGCAGTTGCAGGAATGCCCAAGGCAGCCAGAAAAAAATCAGGTTCAACAAGTTCAGGATGATCATCAATAAAATCATTGCGCAAATAGTGATAATCGGAATGCTGAAACTGATGCTGAAACCGAGGCAGGCATCCAGGCGATTTTTTTTGTTTTGTTTTTTGAATTCCATATCCGGTACCACGCTGTTCAGCGCTTCTGCCATGGATCTGGGCGTTAAAAAGGTGACGCCTTTGGCGAAGCCGCGTTTGAGGTCCTGGAATTCAGGCAACTGGATCACCACCGGGCGCGCTGCTTCTGCATCCAGCGGGCTGGCTACACGGAAGGTTTGGCTGGGGCTGCCCCAGGCGATTGCTTCATCGCCGCAATCGTTGCGATACCGTACAAACGGCACCACAAAGTAATAATCCTCTTTACCTTGCGTGTAGCGTGGCAATGGCAGGGATTTTTCAATTAATTGTTCAGCTTGTTCAGCACGCAGTACCAATTGTTCGCGCAAATTGGCGGCCTGGTTTTCGCGCACATACAAATCTTTAGTGGTGCCCGGCAACACCGGTAAATTCACGAGTGGTGCCTGCCCCGCCTTTAAACGCAAATTGTCTTGCCGATCCAATTCAGCCAGCCATTCAAACAGGTCATCGCGGTGTGTCTGAAGGTAATGCAGGAGCGTTTCCACGACCGGACGGCCCAGTGTCGATGCGTCGCCAGCCACACCGACATTCACCACAATGCCATCGTAAAAATAGATCTGCGACAAGAGATAACGCAGGGCTTCGTTGTCTTCAATCGATGCATCAAATACTTGATAACGTTGCATCAGCGTGCGCAGCAGTCCGGCAAACGCACGGGTGGGAACACCGCTGTCCACTTGCAAACCGGTTTGCTCTTGCCAGTGGAAATGTTGCGCAATTTCATCGACCACCTCTGACAGTTGGCCGGTGCAATCGCACGCCGGTCTGTCGTTTTCACCATCCCAACTGCCGAAGGGCCATTCGTGTTCGGCCAGTTGCCCGGTTGCAGACACTTGCGTCGCTGCCGCCGCTGATGTGGTGTTGTCTTCCACTTCGCTGGCGAGACTCGCCTCAACAGATCCGCTTAAGGGTAAATAACCAAACAGCAACGTGTGGTTACGGCTGTGTTGTTCCGTTTGGGTATTGACGAGTTGCGTATGCAGCGGATGGGTTTGCTCGCCGCTGTAAGGTGGCGTCCTGGGTTTGCTTTTAATAAAGCCGCGCTTTACCAGGCGACGATAATGATCCGGTTCCTGCTCATGATCGATCGCATTGGCCGGGCGCCAACCAATGGCGACACCGTCACGCACTTGCCAGGTCTGGTAATTGTGTGGTGTTCCTTTGCGCACCACCAAACCGGCAGACACAATGCGTGCGGGATCTAACGCGGGCTGCCCCTGGCGATCACAACTCACTTCGCAGGACACCACATAAAACGTGCGATGAATCGGCAGCCGCAATACCACACGATCCTTGCCAAAGCGGTCATCAGTCAACCAGCGTTGTGCGCTGCGTCCTGCCAGTTTGCCGGTGCTGGCTTCGCGCTGGAAGCGATCGATGAATTGATCGTCCAGATAACGATGCAACATGGTTCCGTCACTGCTGGCAGCGTAATAAGGCGCCGTAACACGAATGCCGTGATGCTTTACCATATGTTTCCTGCTCCCGGTGTATAACTGGTACCGACCACGGAGGTGGCGATCAAGGTATCGCACTTCACCACGCCCGAAAATTGGCTCATCGCCGCGTCTACTTTTACCATTCCCGCACTCACATTCACTTGCGAAGCCTGCACCTCAACCGTTGATGCACTGACAATACTGATGCCCGAGGTGGACAGGGTTACGGACTCACTGCCCTTCTCAATCTTGATTTCGCCACCGCTCGCTTCGGTGATGGTCAGGTGATAGCCGCTGCTGGTCTGAATGTTGACTTTTGGCCCATCACTATCATCAAGAATCACCCGCGTACCTTGGGGCGAAATCAAACTGTATTTATCTTCCACGGCTTGCGCATCGCCGGGATGACTGCTGCCACCGCTCCAGACAGCGCCCAGCACTACTGGCAATTCCGGACTTAAAAAAGCCAGTACCACAATTTCATCGACTTTCGGTAAGCAACTGATGCCATAACCCTGGCCCGCACTGCTGGTCATGCAGGTGGCCCACAGTTGCATGCCGGTATTTAAAATCTCCACCTGCAACCGTCCACGGGTTTCCGGATCACTGTTATCCAGTACCCGCCCGAGGTGTAACGCCTGTAATACACCGGCCTGATGATTCATAACAATTAATCAACCACTCCAGCCACCACGTTGCACCTTCAGGTGCGTGATATAACCGCGCTGCGCATCAAAACAATGCTGGCAATCCACCACTTGATATTTGCCTTGCAAGCGTTGGCTCACGCCCTGTAATTCCACTTCGCGACCGACACGCATACTGGCGATGCCGCTGCATAAAATATCGCCGTATAAAAAACGTTTGGCTTTCTGGTGAAAGCGCCCTTTTGCCCAATCCTGGGCTTCCAGTTGTGTGCGCGCGAAAGGTTGCGGAAAAATCTCCGTTTGTCCCCAGGATAAATCCTGCAATATATCCGCTGCCTTGGTGTCACTCGCGCCGGGAAAGTCGTCGTTCTCGCTGTCGGAGTTGGCGTTGCTTCCCAAATCAAAACCTTTTACTTGTGCACGTATCGGTTGGTGATTTAAATCTGCAGTAATCCGTAAATGTTGAATATTATTTTGCGCATGAAGTTGCTCCGGCCGTGTATCCGGCTCTTCTGCTTTTGCGCGCAACCTGCCATTGTCAATGCGCAGGCTCACATCATAGGGCGCCAGTAAACGCGCAATAAAAGCCAGGTTGCTTTCATTCATCTGATGCCAGGTACTTTGCAGCTGACTGACCTGGATATCCGTGTCCAGCCCAAGGTCACGCACCAGCGAGGTAATCACGTCATCAAGGCTCATGTCTTCAAAGACGCGGTTGTGCCGACTACGCGCCAGGTGATGCAACACATCTTCTGCCAGCAGCACTAACTGCGGTGCACCGTCACCGTAACGTTCTTCGATAGCGGTTATTTCGCCACTGAACAAGGGTTCCGCATCGCTGTCGCCCGCCAGGATATCTAAACGGTTGCCGTGTTCGATGGATTGAAAAGCAAAGTCGGCATCGCCGTCCGCACTGTTGCTGCGCCAATTGACGAAACGCACCTCCGCATTGGCCATACCACTCAAGGGCAAATGAATACGCATATCCAGCAAGGCTGAATTTAATTCCGGGCGCAATTCGTTTTGCAGACGAATACGCGGGCGGGCGTTAACCGTGGCGATATTTTCTTCAGTCAATTTTCAGCCGCTCCTCACGTTCCATACTGAGTGCCAGCGCTTCCATCACCTGTTGTTCCGCTTCATCCAGACCGGTTGCGGTTGCCGGTTGGGTTGCATGGTCAGCTGGCGCTTCAACCTGGGTAACCAGTTCATTGATAATCAACGGCATGAGCTACCCCTCCAGTTCCGTGTGCGCATCGAGCCGCAGTGTCACATTACCTTTGATGGTTTTTTCTGTTTTCAGTGAAAAAGCGCCGGGAATACTGGTACCCAGCGCAGCAGAATTACCCACGCGAAAACCCAAACCCGCGTTGGCAGAGATGCCGACACTTGCACCAAGGCTGACACCGGGAATCGACAGACCGGACTGGCTGCTTAAGCGTGGATTTTCCATCCCATTGAATAACGCCAATTCACGCCACTGCTGGGGCTTTTTGTTGGTTGCACGCGTGGCACTGGCGGCACTGACATCTTCACCACCGGGCGCAAATTTAGGCTGATTTCGGTCGCTGATTTTTACACTCGGGTCAGTTTCAAATTGATAGCGGTCCTCTTTGAGTGTGAGTGCCAATGTTGCACGCAGGGGTACACCTTCCGGTGAGAAAAAATCCAGGGTTTCGTTGTAGCTGCTCACCATACCCACAAACACAAAAGCGCCCCATTGAAAACGACAGCGCTTTGGTGCACTGGGCCGTTCGGCCTCGGGATTTTGTGGCTGCATAAACACATCAGCAATGGCTTTGGTTAACAGGCGCACATCCGTGTTAGCCTGGTGATCAGCCTGAGAAGCACGGCTTTGGGTTTCCGTTTTCTGGGTTTTGTTCTGCGCTGCGCCAGTCGACCCACTCACCGCACCCGGCACACTGGTGTCAAAAAGCAATTGCACCGCGAGAGTCGATTCGCTCTTATCAATATATTGCGCTGCACTGGAGGTTTCACCACCGGCATTGTCCGCCTTGAGCGTGTTCGACAAGGTCACGCGCAGGCTCGTAGGATTGAACTGCACAATAATATGTTGCGTTTCGTCGGTTTCCGGTTGATCGCCATTCATGGGTATCAATACGGCTTTGGTCAGCGCGGGGCTACTGCTCATGTTTGCTGATCCTCCAGTTGTAGCGATAATCCTTCGTGAACCAGATGCAGTTCTTCAATAGCGACCTGGCTGCTGGTGGCCGATAAATCCGGACCTTTAAATTTAGTGGCCATGGCCCGTTCCAGTTTCCAGCTCAACACCGGTTTAATGTCCTGATTAAACCGGTTGTTGTCATATACCTCGATAATGCCAGTCATACGGTAGGCATAGTTCGCCTGGCGAGTCGTCACATCAAACCAGCTGTATAAATCGCGCACCGAGGTTACGCCGCGTTTTAATACAATGGCCGGAAAGGTGGTGTTACCGGCCAATTGGATTTCGCCCCAGTTACGTCCGCCTTCTTTCATGGTCTTGGGTGTCATGGTCGATTCAAAACCAGAGACTTCGCTGAACGCGCCCTGACAAATGGGCGCGTTTTTATCACCATCGATAGCGTATAGGCTCACCACAAAACGAAACGGGACGAATTCAGCCACGGCTTATCTCCAGGCGATCCTGTTGCAACCGCAAACGAATGGTGTCGATAGGAAATGCCGGGGCGATATCAATAGCGAAGATCAGGGTAGACGCATCGTTGTCACTTAACAGCCGTTGAATCGTAAATGCCTGGTCAGCGGTCTTGCCGCGCAACGCGCCCAGTTGATGCAATCGATTAAAAAAATCCTGTAAGACAATTAACGGCTTTGGGTCATCCGGGTCGACATTGAACAGTAACTGATGACCCAGGTGTTCAAGTTCGCGATAAAGCCAGCCCAGGAAACGGGAGATCTCACCACTGCGGGTGTGCTCGGTTTGATCCCCAAACACACCACCACACAGGCGCTCATCATCAAGCTCTGTTTTTTGCAAGCGCGAACGCAGCACTCCAATCGCTTTGTCGTTGCGCAATACTTCAATGTGTTGTTGCGACAGCCGCGGAAAGGGTTCGTATTGTCCCGCCAGCGGAATGCCGGCAACAGATCGCCAGGCGCCTTTACTGGCCACCATTTCCGCCATCTTCCCTGCCAGCAATCCCGTTGCGGTCATCAGACGGCGGCGGTGATCGCGCACATACGGGTAAATTATCTGCACGCGATGCAAGGCATCCGCGAGTTGGCTTTTCTGCAAATTGTTTACATCCGTCAGCGCACTGCGCGATTCCTGCGGTACCTCGCCAAGTAACTCGCGATCAAAGGGTAAACTGATCAGCAAACGCAGGTCGGGACGGAAACGGGAAATCGATGCGAGTATAGGCCGCAAGAGTGTGCCGAAATGGCGCGGCTCCGGAGCCTGCTGCATTTCTTCGCTGTTACGCCGCTCGCGCATACCGTCCTCAAGGTTGGTACTGCAGGGTAAAAACTGCGGTACCGGGTTCGCGATGCGCAGGTGTGGCACACCTTCAATATGTGCCGGTATCTGCAAGCGCTCCAGGTCTGGCATCACGAGTAAACCTGCGCGAGGCAACGCCAGCGCGCGCATAAACGCATTACCTGCACGAATATCCAGTGTGGTGTTCTGCTCGTCGGGCATAAACGCATGTTGTGCAAGCATCTGATCGACGTTGATGATCCACAATTTTTTAAACACATGGCTGCCGCTGTAACGAAAAAAATCCTCAACGGCTGCCGGCAACCATAATTGGCTTCCCGCAAGACGACTGCGATACGCAGTCGCCGGATCTTCGCGCGGAAATAATTGCAGGAATTCCGTCAGGGAATACAGCGGGATGGGCAAGTTGTACAAAGGATCTGGCTGATTGATATCTTTCTTTAGTGCGTCCAGTTGTTCGGCATAACCCAACGCGGCTATCTCCTGGGCCATGGTTTGATGAGCAAACAGGACACGCTTGTCCGCCGCACCGGGGCAGTGTCCGATCATCACCACCTCAAAGGCAGCCTGACGGTCCACCACCGGTTCCGGATCGAGATATATGCGCTTGCCATCAAAATTCATTGCACCCGTTCCCTGCCCGTTTGCACGTTAACTACGTGCATGGTTTATGTGTATTGAATCATGCGAACCCCGTGAACACGTATCAGGATTCTTCAATCATCTCCACGGACAACACCAGCTCTTCCATGGCGACATCGCCGCCGCCCTTGGCCGTCAGGGTGGGTCCGGTCCACTTGATGGGGGTCACACCATGCAGTGTCCAGGTCACTACGGTTTGCTGGCGATTTTCGCTGAGCAGTTTAATGGTGATACCATCGCGCTTGGCTGTTATCTCGCCATCCCGGGCCTGGTTCAACCATTCCCAGATATTTTCTGCACCGATCACGCCGCGTTTGAGTGTTACATCACCGCTTTTATGGATGCCCAATATTTTGCTGACGTAATTCACTTTGGCATTGCCCGCGCGGTATTCCGCCACGGTGACTTCCGCATTTAACCCTGAGACTTCGGAGAATCCGCCGATGACTTCTTCTTCGCCACCGAAACCGGTATTCACCAAAAAATTAAACGCTGAATAAGGTGTTTCTCGTGAAATAGGCATAATCAATTCCTTTCTAGGGGCTGAAGAAATTAAGCATCAGCCGTTTTCTGGCCGACCCGGAAAACGACAAATTCAGCGGGACGCAACGGCGCCACACCCACCTCACAAATCAGCCTGCCATTATCAATATCATTTTGTGTCATGGTGCTGCGATCACAGCGCACAAAATACGCGGAGGCGGGTTTGCTGCCGAGCAGGCGGCCATTTTTCCATTCATTGAATAAAAAGCTTTCCACCGTAGTGACGACATTCGCCCAGAGTTTTTCACCGTTGGGCTCAAACACTGCCCACTGGGTGCCTTTATCAACGGAGCGTTCGAGATACAGGAAATAGCGCCGCACATTCACGTATTTCCATTCCGGATCGCTGGATAAGGTGCGCCCACCCCACACGCGGTGACCGCGACCGGCAAAGGAACGCAAACAGTTAATGCCGTTGGGATTGAGCAACTCCTGTTGGAATTTATTGATATCCTGCTCGAAGCGCAGTGCACCCAGGACCGGTGTATTGGCGGGCGCTTTGTGCACACCAAAGTCAACGTCGGTACGTGCATAGATACCGGCCATAAAACCGGAAGGCGGTAGATTAATCGTTTGTGATTGTCCGGTAGGATCAGAGGTAACCACCCAGGGTGTGTAGAGCGCGAGGCGGGAATCGTCAAAGTTATCGCGGAAGGCGCGCACTTCAGACAAACTCATATTTTCGCGGCTGTCCACCAGCCCGATGCGGTAACGCATCTTCACGCAATGCTTGAGCAATTCGGACACCACTGCCTGGTGATTATCCGGATCATTCGCTGCTGCCGGTGTCATCACAATGGCAATGTCTTCAATCTCTTCCAATGCCGCCAACCCCGTTGAACCTTGTTGTTCATCGGTCTCACCGGCGTAATCAATGGCAATCGGCAAATTGCCATCGGTGCCACCTTCCAGCACGATGATGTAGCGCGGATCATCGAAGGAATCTTCTCCGGGGTTTAATAAATCGGAGTTAAATAAAGTGAAGAGCGCAGTGTGTAACTGCTCAACAGTACCTTCAGCTTCCACGGCAATCGGTTGGGTTAATCCATCCAATTTCTTTTCCGGGTTTTGACGCAGCACTTTGGAGACGAAATTTTTTTTATCGCTATCGAGCGACAAACCAGCGGCCCGATAAACCACCTCACCTTTACCGGGAATCCCTTCATCCTCAACACCGATTTTACGGCGGATAACGTCGAGGGAGAACTCCCGCAGGACGTGCAACGACTTCACCGCGTTAGGCGCTATAGCAAGTACGGCAAGGTCAAAAGAATTATTTTCTGACTCTATATCCGGCAGAGTGAAAACCAAACCATCCGCATCCACCAATCCGCGGATAATTCTGTTGTCGCCCAGATTAAGCCCGGTAAATCCGACAATATCTACCGCCTCATTAAGCACTAGCTCGGCTGGCGTATTATCAGCTAAAGGGCCACTGGCAGGCTGGGCTGCATAAGTCACCCTGAACTGATCAAACCGCGCGGTAGCGACGCTATCGGTAACACCGGTTCCTAAATCAGCTACATCAATAAATTCAGTCACCGGATCGGCATCTCCTGCCGCCGCATTGGTTACTTGCGCGCTGGTATCCTCAAGAAAGGTAAATCCCGTTGCCGTTTTTTCAGCTAGTACTCTCAGTCGCAGCAACGGAAAATTCCCACCGTCGTGAGTAACGGTTCCCTGTAACTGACCCGCCTCTATATTTTCCAATACCAATAAACCGATTGAACCTTCGGGGATTTCATCGACGTCTGGATAATTTCTACTTTTCAGAAGATTCTGCGCATCTTCCCAAATCACCTCGACATCAAAGTTGCCGCCTGAACCGGGA